>JAHZIE010000001.1:0-31501 GCA_019419895.1 Clostridiales bacterium
TGTCCGGAGCTGCCAAAGGGAGTGAGAGAGCAGCTGGATGTTGAAATTAAGTATGAGGGATATATCCGCAGACAGATGGCGCAGATTGAGGAAATGCGCCGGCTGGAAAATAAGAAGCTGCCGGAGAATATAGATTACAGCCAGCTGACTGGTCTGAGACTGGAGGCCCAGGAAAAGCTGACGAAAATCAGGCCGCTGAACCTGGGTCAGGCATCCAGAATATCGGGTGTTTCCCCGGCGGATGTTTCTGTTTTGATCATCTGGCTCAGCCAGCATGGAAAGACAGGGGCGGGACGATTGGAGTGAATGAATTGATGCGTGTGATGGATCCATTAAAGGAATTTGCCGGGCAGGAGGGAATTCTGCTTACAGACGGCCAATTGGATCAGTTTTCTTTGTATATGTCGCTGCTGCTTGAATGGAACCAAAAGATGAATCTGACGGCGATCACCCAGCCGGAACAGATCATTGTCCGCCATTTTCTCGACAGCCTCCTTTTGTTCCGCTATTTTCCCCAAAAGGAAAACAGCAGTCTCATCGATATCGGAACAGGGGCGGGTTTTCCGGGGATTCCGCTGAAAATATGGCAGCCTTCTCTTTCCCTGACACTGTTGGACAGCTTAAATAAGCGCCTTCTCTTTTTGCGGGAGGTCTGCGGAAAGCTGGGGGTTTCGGCAAATCTTGTCCATTCCAGGGCGGAAGAAGGCGCTTTGAAAAAGGAGTTCAGGGAACGTTTTGATCTGGCGACAGCCAGGGCCGTGGCCTCGATGCCCTTGCTTTGTGAATACTGCCTGCCTTATGTAAGGGTGGGGGGAAAAATGATCCTCATGAAGGGGCCTGAGTGTGGGGAGGAAGTTTCTTCCGCGGCGGCGGCCCTGAAATTGCTTGGAGGAGAAATAGAGGAAATCAGGGAATATCAGCTTCCGGATGGAAGCGGCAGAACCCTCATCGCGGTGCGGAAGGTGAGAAGGACGCCGGCCCAGTATCCAAGGCATGGCTCCAAAATTGCAAAATCCCCGCTGTAACTCAAAGTTTTTACAATAATTTTTTTTGTAATATGAAAATATGACGAAATTCGCCCTTCTTCTTTGTTATACTAAAAGCAAATAAATTGACAAATATTGGTAATTGTAAAGGGGACGGGCTTATGCTTTTTATGAATATGTCGGCTGCTAAGGTCATACAAATACCTGTGAGAAAAATTATAGCGAATCCAAATCAGCCCCGCGTCTTTTTTTCTGAATCAGAGCTTTCATCTTTAGCGAAAAGCATTCAGCAGAATGGAATTCTCCAGCCTTTATCAGTGAGGAAATTGTCCTTTGACACTTATGAGCTGATTGCCGGGGAAAGGCGGCTGCGTGCGAGTATTTTGGCGGGATTGCAGACAGTTCCCTGCATTATTGTTAACGCGGATGACAAACAGGCGGCGGTATTCTGTGTTTTGGAAAATCTCCAGCGGCAGGATTTGACTTTTTTTGAGGAAGCGCAGGGAATTGCTTCTTTGATTGATATTTATCATTTGACACAGCAGCAGGTTGCTGAAAAATTAGGAAAAAAGCAGTCCACCGTTGCCAATAAGCTCCGTTTGTTAAAGCTTTCGCAGGAAGAGAGAAAGCTGATTTGTGATCACCATCTTTCTGAACGTCACGCGAGGGCGTTGTTGGCTATAGAGAATGTGGGAGAGAGGAAAAGACTGCTCTATGAGGTTATTGAAAAGGAGCTAAACGTCGCGCAGACAGAAAAATTAGTGGAAGGCAGGATGGAAGGCGTCCGTCCAAAGCGGCGCAAGCCCATTGTCGTTGTAAAGGATGTACGTTTATTTTTCAATACAGTTTCCCATGCGCTTCAAACCATGAGACAATCTGGAATTCAGGCGGAGGAGGAAAAGAGGGAAACAGAGGAATATATAGAATATGTGGTCCGGATTCCAAAGCCTTCTTCCCACAGGCGGACCGCGTAACGTAGGGTATCCCCCTTTTTAAGTCATTAGCATTGTCTAAGCTTTTTATTTTTGGGTTAAATTTTCTAAAGGATGTTTCACGTGAAATATCCTTTTTTTATTTATGTTTTGGCAAGCCAAGATCCATGGTAGAACCGAGGCAGATAAAAAGGACTTGGAAAATCAATAAGGACGGGCCTAAAAGTTGGAATAAGTTTTGAGGGGAAAATCAGACTAATTTACCAGTGTAACGCCAACGACGTGGAAGGATATTTTTGGTACCCTTCCAAGTGGACGGCAAGGAAAGAAGGCTCTGGGGTTTTGTCATACCATACCTTTACCAGTAACATTATTTTTGCCTTAATAGGAAGAAGTATAAATAATTAGTAATATTTAAAAAAGCTTTTTATGCGCAAAAGTATAATAGAAGTCGCTTAAGGAACAAATTATTTGCTATTTTTCTTTTTCTTTATTTGCCGCATTACTTATTGAAGTGTTAATTAATAACTAAGCTGGGGTATAACCCGCGTTTAAAACAGCATTGATTGCTCTTGGATATTTTTTAATTTTTGATGGTAATTACTTTTACACTATTTTTTTGTTTAAAAAATACAAAATAATTCTGGATAAAATGATCTGAAAAAATATTTAAAGCGATACCATTTTCATATGGAAATTTGTTTCATTACGGAAAGAGATGACAGATTTTTTATTTCTAAATAAGTGTATGATCAGATAAAAATATAATTTTGAAAGCAAAGGCTAAAAAAATGGTGTTAAAGATAGTCAATTATCTGGCTGCGTCTGGTAGGTCCACAATGGATATGCCGGAAAAACCGTTCAATAATCTAAATAAATACGGTTTTCCTGTTATTCCAAAATAAATGGCTGATAACAGTTTATGGAAGGCGGAATTGTCGTGTTTCACGTGAAACATTGCAGAAAATCCTTTTTCTTTTCCGTATTCTGTGATATAATCAATAATATCACAGGAGGAAGAAAATATGGGGAAAATTATTGCGATTACAAATCAGAAGGGCGGCGTGGGAAAGACGACCACCGCGGTTAATTTATCCGCCGCCATCGGATCAAAAAATAAAAAAGTGCTGCTCATCGATATGGATCCCCAGGGAAATTCCACGCAGGGAATGGGAGTTCATAAACAGTCGGTTAAAAAAGCGGTTTATCATGTCTTGATCGGCTCCTGTCCAATGAAAGACGCGGTTATTCATACGAATTTTCAAAACGTGGACCTTCTTCCGACCAACCAGGAGCTGATTGGCGCGGAGATTGAGCTGGTTGATATGGAAGAGAGAGAAGCTCGTCTCAAAAAAGCAATGGGGGCGTTGAGAAGCGAGTATGACTTTATTTTTATTGATTGCCCTCCCTCTCTGGGACTGCTTACCTTAAACGCTCTTTGCATGACGGATACCTTTCTTCTTCCCATTCAATGTGAGTTTTACGCTTTGGAAGGATTGTCTCAATTAATGAACCATATCCGGATCATAAAGAGAAAATACAATCCACAAATAGATGTGGAAGGCGTATTGCTCACCATGTATGACGGAAGGCTTAACCTGACACAGCAGGTTGTAGAAGAGGTAAAAAAGTATTTTCCCAGAAAAGTGTATAAATCGGTGATACCAAGAACAGTCCGCCTATCAGAAGCCCCCAGTTTTGGGCTGCCGATTATGTATTTTGACAAAAATTCTAAGGGCGCGGAAGCCTATGAAAGATTAGCGGACGAATTTTTAGAAAATAACTGCATTTAATTTGCGGAGAGAAAGGTTGATCTAAGATGGCAGCGAAAAAAGGTGGATTGGGAAAGGGATTGGAGGCCCTTTTTGCGGAAAACGCGGTAGATGAAAATGAGAGCGCCATCCAATTAAAAATAAATGAAATTGAACCAAACCGTCAGCAGCCACGAAAGGAATTCGACGAATCCGCCTTAATGGAACTCGCGGATTCCATCGCGCAGCATGGGATTTTACAGCCTCTCCTGGTACGTCCGGTAATCGGAAACGGATATCAGCTTGTAGCGGGGGAAAGAAGATGGCGGGCGGCCAGAATGGCTGGACTGACTGAGGTTCCGGTTATCATCCGTCAGATGTCCGATCAGGAGATGATGGAGCTTGCGCTGATTGAAAATTTGCAGCGGGAGGACTTGAACGCCTGGGAAGAGGCGGAGGGATTCCGGCAGCTGATGGACAGTTATCAGATGACGCAGGAGGAGGTGGCAAAGGTTGTAGGGAAATCCCGTCCAGCAATTGCCAATTCTTTGAGAATCCTGGGGGTACCGGCTTCTGTGGCTGAAATGATAAAGGATGGAATATTGACGGCGGGACACGCGAGAGCTTTGCTGGCTTTTCCGGAAAACGAAATCGAGGCCGCGGCGAAAGAAGCGGCTGAAAAGGGGCTTTCAGTGCGAGAGTTGGAAAAACTCAGCAAAAACAGGGCCCAACTGTCTGAAAAGGGGGAGCAGCAGTCTTCCCCAAAAAGACGAAATGTCTTTTTTGATGAGGTGGAAATAGCCTTGACGGAACATATGGGCAGAAAGGTAAAAGTAACAGGTTCAAAGAATAAGGGGAAAATTGAAATTTCTTTTTATAATCAGGAGGAATTAAAAGAGATTGCGAAAAAGCTGGCCGGAGATATGGAATAATTTAAAGATTTTTTCATATGGATAGGCGCGTCCATCAATGATGCCTGTATATTTTTTTGATTTAGTTACGGGAGGAAGTCATACGCCGTGGAAGATTTATTGCAGTATCAAGAATTAAAACCTTAACACTTATAATGAGGCCGCGGTTGGAGCCCATTATTTTGCTGGAATAGGTTCTATTGGAAATATAAAAAAAAAGAGATGTATGGGATTGGTGAATTTTTAGATAGAGTTATGTGAAAGAAATATTTAAAAAAGAAAATCACGGCATTAACCACATCTAAACTTCTGGATTTACGCGGCTTTCATAGTAATTAAGTGAATAGATGTAGTTAACTTGTATATTATTCCAATATTACTCATACATTTACATTATTAGACAAAGACGCATCTTCGTTGTGACAGTGCTTTAATCGGCGCTCCCACTTCGGGAGGCTTTTTTGTTTTTACAAGCTATTTTATTTTTCTATCCCGTCTTTTAGCCATTTCAATTCTCGTTTGCGTAATATAGAAAAAATACAGCCCTTGCCTACCAGCAAGGGCTGTATTTTTGAAAAAAAGCTGATATCCGGAGCATACAACGGATTTTGCAAAGTATAATATTTCTTTGGATTATAGAAATCACCCTCTGCCGCAGAGGGCCCCTGTATTTAAGTACCGGGCCAAGGCGAACGTAACAGCAGTTTTCTAATAGAGACACATGGCTGTTGGAATGGCAATTCGCATGTTTGTGGCAATGACAAACAGCAAGGGAAAAATAAATTAAGCGCGGACTTGGGATGGTTGTCGGCAACAGATTTTACAGCGGTTTATGAGTGGTCAGTAATCGGGCCTAGAGTGTTTTGTAAAAAAATAAAAGAATAATAACGATGATTCCGGCTCGGATGTTCCTATTGGTAAACAAGGGGTAAATAAGAAGAAAGCCAAAATAATGAGAGAGATTTCTAATCTGTTTTCAATTCCGCGTTAAGTCTGTTTCAATTTTCATATGTTTTACAGAATTTAAAAGCGCCGAAGGATTGAAGGCGGTTTGAAAAATTTCCCAGGGCTTTGAGGTGTCTAAAAATATATTGAAAGCTCTCAGAGATTTCTCAAGGCTTTGTAATTTTTTAAAGCGCAAGAAAGGGAGCTAGCTGTCTGGAAAGAAGGGCAATGGGAAGTCCAACCACATTATAATAATCCCCGGTGATTTCTTTTACCAATAAAGCGCCTTTGCCCTGAATGCCATACCCGCCGGCTTTGTCCATCGGTTCGCCGGTAGAGACATAAGCGTCAATTTCTTCTGAAGATAATTTAAAAAAAGTGACATCTGTCCGGACAGAAAACTGAACGGGAGGATGGTCAGGAGGAAGGATACAGACTCCGGTATAAACCTGGTGGGTCCTGCCGGAAAGGAGATGAAGAAAATCTTTTGCTTCCTCCATGGTACAGGGCTTGCCGAATATCTGGTTGTCAAGAATTACTGAGGTGTCGGCGGAAACAATCAGATTTTTATCAAAGAAAGGCCGCAGGGCCTCTGCTTTTTGCAGGGCAAGCTCTTCAGAGATCTTATGCGGCGGCCAATCTGGGGAGATAGTTTCTTCTATCCTTGGAGGATAAACAATAAAAGGATATCCCAGAAGGGAAAAAAGTTCTTTGCGTCTGGGAGAAGCGGAAGCTAAAACAATTTGAAGCATTTAACAACCTCCTGAATTTTTAACAGCGAGTAAAAATAGTGTGGAAAACTTTAGCACAAAAGCGAAACGATTAGATAAAGAGAAACACACAATCTCTAATCGTTTAAAATATAAATTTATGTCGTAATTACATTGATAGGACTTGTTTCCAGCGTATATCTACACAGATGGGAAAAGGACGAATCACCAATATGGACAGTTACGGAGCCGTAAGCCTTTTTTCATCGTTTAACCAAACTTGTCCGTAAAACGCTCTCGTATGGCTTTCCATCCATCATCAGGGACAGTCATCTCCCTATCCGTATCACAAATACGTATAAAGTCTTTGATGACAGGAAAATTCTTAACAGGGAGATATTCGATTCCCATTTTGTAAATCGTAAGGTCATCCATTCTATATTAAAAGGTTATCATTTAGAAAAGCCACCGCTTTTTTTTCTTCCGGCTCTCCCCGCCGTCCCCATTAAATTATCGCGGCAGAATTAAAAAGAATTAAAATTCGAGAGGAGAGGGAATATAAAAATTTTTGCGGCTGGCGCTAAAGCGGTTATGTGTTTTTACACGGGGATAAATTATAATTTTATATGAAAAAGTACTTGATAAAAAATCAGATGTTTTTTGGAAGGAGTGGAACTTTAGATGCCGCTTTCATTATCGTACCCCTTCCATCCTAAAAGGTCTGAAAGAAATATATACTTACCGCTACTACAGGCATTTAGAGATTAAGCATACCCAAAAGAGTTTCCCATTTTCTTAAGTGTTATCTGAAATAATATTTAATTTCGGCTTTTAAAGCTATTGCTTAACTCCTATTGCTATATTCACCTGCCACCTAACTCATTTGTTATATTCGTGATAGCCCAAATCATTACGGAATGTTTTAAAAGGTATAAATCCCAACCTTTCTAAGCAACCAATTCTTTCTTGAATATTTAAAGTTTTTATTTTTATGCTTCCAATGCCAAAATCGTTAATGAAAGAATCAATCGCAACACGTACTATCTCAATAAATTTATCTTCTAAATTATACTTTCGCGCTAAATCGATTCTCAATACGCCGAATTCTCCACCGAAAATTTCTACAGTTCCAATTGCTTGGTTTTCCATCTTTGGAATTATTGCAAAGCGGACATAATATTTCTTTTCATATTCATCCAACCAAAATCTAATACAGCTTCTCATTTCTTCCTCTGTTGTATAATAGAAGTCGCTTGTACAATAATCCGAGTTAAATTTTTTGGTGTTTTCTTTATCCGAGTAACAAGAAAAACAGTGCTTTAGCATCTTCCAACCTTACTAGACGCAAAACAAAGGATTCTGTTTCATAAATCGGACACTGCTCATATACATTAACCATTTTATGCACCTTTTATTCGGAGCTTTTATGAATCAATTTCTAACGGATAAATTATAATTTAGCTATCCAATCCTCAAAAACCATTAAATTTTAAAGGCTTCATGCCTGTTTTTCGTTCAAACCTTATCTGTTTGCCTTGTTGTTGCCCTTACGAGCCGAAATAAGGGTAATTTTATTGCCCCAAAATATTTTAACCACTTTTTTGGACGGTTTTCCTCAACGCTTGATAGAAAAATACCCCCTTTGCACAAACCTGTGGCTTATACTTCGAGTATGTGTTTTTTGCAAAGAACAAGCTGGCAACCTATTAGACTAACAATGTGTGCGCGATTTCATTATTTCACGATTAAAAAAGACATATAAATTTTCAGGAACATCTCCGCTTAAAATGTTATCCGTAAGCTTGCGTACCATATATTCTTCAAAAACATTCAATTTTCCCGCTTCGCCGCCATTCAGGTAATACGAGACATCAAGATTGAGATTTACCAAGTTGCAGCGCAAAATTTCATGTTTTCTGTTCTCAATAACCGGATGTACTGAGTGATGAATAAACTCATGTATGATGGATTCTTCACTGAGCGCGCCCGAACAAAATATAAAAGTTTCATCTTTCAAATGATAATCCGCAGAATATATACACTTTATCGGATTAAGAACAACTTGTATACTTTGAAAAGGAGAATGAAATCTCTCCTTACATAGAACAAGAATATCCTCAATTCTTCTTAAAATAGTTTGGTGCTTTTTGTTCTGAGCTTCTATCCAAGTGTTTTCCCATTCCAAATAACGACTAAAACAGTTGCTTTGAAATACATCTTTCAGGGCTGTCGGAAATCGCACAATCCAATTCCAGAATATTTCATTTCTTTCTATATCAGATATATTTTTAGCGGATAGAATCTTACTTCTGTATGCGTCGAAATCCACGAAACACGCCCAAGGTAAATCCATATAAAATGTGGCTGTTTCTAACATGGCTGCTCTTGGCCAGTAGGGATAAACCGCACAAGTATTTTGCCTGACTTCCGAAAAAAAGCTATATTTACCACTATCGGGTACGATAAAACTGCGTAGCTCGCTTACTGTGGATGCGTCATGTCCAATAAAATAAAAGTCATATCCACAATGTAATAAAGCAAAATAAATTGCTGAAATGGCTGTATTATTTGAGATTGAGAGTTTTTTATACTCCACGCGATATTCTCCATTCCGAATCATTTTCCCTTACAAGGTGATCGGCAAAGGTAACCTTAAGTGAAATCGTATAAAGAGATAAGGGAGGCAAGCTGTGATAAATCCTTTATTTTCAAGTTTTTTCAGAGATTTTATTAAAACACTCTAACCTCTGTTGAAAGGTCATAATTTACTGATATTCAAATCAGAATTTTCCAGTTGAGCCAAAGCCGCCTTCTCCCCGCTGTGTCTCCTCCAAGGAATCCACTTCCACCGGTTCCAGGATGGATACGGGAAGGACAACCAGCTGCGCGATTCGCTCCTGAGGCGTAATTGTATAGGGGACACTGCTTACATTGCACAGCCCAACGATTAGTTCTCCGGTATAATCGCTGTCGATGACGCCGACGCCGTTGGAAAGATTTACGCCGTGCTTGACCGCGAGGCCGCTGCGGGCAAAAAGAAAGGCCGCGTAGCCGGAAGATGGCAAGCCGATGGAAATGCCTGTTGGAATCTTGACCAAATCGCCTGGGGCAATGGTCACGGGCTGATCCAGGCAGGCGTATAAGTCCAGGCCGGCGGAGCCTGGGGTTCCACGGGTAGGCATACGCGCTTGTTCCGATCGTTTGACAATTTTCAACATATTGTTCAAAAGAAATTCCACCTTTTTCTTATTCAATTCCACGGGCGGACAAGCCGCGTGTATATTGAAATTTATTTTTTAACTCAGCCCCTGAAGAACGGAGAATTTCCCCAATTTCCACAGAGTTTTCAACAGTAAACCGTAAAATCTCAAAATCAAGATCAGAATAAGAGTTCTGACCGTCCAGGAGGAAGAGAGGGACGGAATTGAGAACCTCACTGGAAAAACCGTCGCAGCGGACTGGAAAGGAGATTCCTCTCCGATCGGTGAGGGAACCATTCTTATGGCATTTTTTGCATTGGCCAACACCGTTTTTGATAGGACAATTCCGCGTCAGCATCATCGGCAGCCGGCCATAGGTAAGAATACCCCGGGGCAGAGAACCGCCCAGAGCACGCGCCTGAGCGAGAGAAAGCTCAAAACTGATCTCCGCGTCGATAAGACCATGTTCTCTGCAAAATTCAAGGGAAGAGGTATTGAAAAGGTTGAGGCCGAAAGCGCCGTGGCAAAAAAAACCCAGTTCCTGAGCCAAAGCCAACGCGCCCCAGTTGCCAACGCGCGCATGGCGGATGTCCATATCCCATAACTGTTTTAATTTGGTTCTAACCGCCTCTTCTCTGCCAAAAAAAACACGGGGCAGTTCAATTCCCAAGGAAAATCCCCGTGCGGACAGAGCGGAAAGCTCTTCCACAGAGGTGGAAAGAGGAAGGAAAATCATGCCGCAGCTTTTCGCCTCTTCGGGCACCTGATGAATATCTGAAAAACAGGCGTAACGGAAAAAAGACTTTTCAACATTTTCAACACCCGGTGTTGAAAAGTTAAGTTTTTGAAAGGGAATCGGATGGGAACGTCCCCTCATGCGGAGGAGCTCATCCAGAACAAGGCGGCGCAGCCGGTTGAGTTCAGAGAGAGGGAGAGAAAGGCCGGGAACCGAAGTAATGTCCAAACTGGAGAGAAAAAAGGGAGATCCCCCGGTTTTGCCAAGCTGCGTCTGAATTTTTTCTTTATCCAAAGGCTTCTGTACAGCGGGCTCGGGAACCATCCCTTCAAAGGAAGCGCAATTCCCCTTGTCATCCCTGCCCCAAAGGCGGCAGGGCTTTCCAGGAAGAAGAGAAAAAGAAAAATCAACGGGCACTGACTTTCTTTCCTTACGATAAAGGGAATGGAGTTCAGAAAAGACAGTGTTTCCAGCGGAGAGGACATCATCCCTGGAACGAATGCCGAACATCTCTTTGCCAAGCTTTCCGAAATAATAACCTTGTGTGAACCCGCCGCGGGAAAAGACCGCCTGGAGATTTTCCTGGAGCGACGTGGGGATGGGTGCGCCGTCCATTGCCAGACGGCAGGCGAATACCGCCGCGGCCACATATTCCGGCCGTTTCATCCGCCCCTCAATTTTGGCGGAAGCAACCCCGGCGGCCTGAAGCTCAGCCAGCTGTCCGATAAGGGAAAGATCCTTCAGGCTGAGATCGTGTCCCGTTCCGCCGGGGGCGGCAAAAGGAAGGCGGCAGGGCTGGGCGCAGAGTCCGCGATTGCCGCTGCGCCCGCCCAGAACAGAGCTGAAATAGCACTGACCGGAAACAGACATGCACAAGGCGCCGTGGACAAACACCTCCAGTTCCACCGGGGAAGTTTTGGCAATTTCCTTAATTTCAGATAAGGAAAGCTCCCGGGAAAGAACGACCCTGGAAAATCCTTCCTGAGCCAGAAAGCGCACGCCGGAAGGCGTATGAACCGACATCTGAGTGGATGCGTGAAGCCGCAGGGCAGGGGCCGCCTTGCGTACATGTCTGACCAGTCCGATATCCTGGACGATCAGGGCGTCGATCCCAATGGAGCAGGCATACTCCACTAGGGAAAGAGCCGCTTTCATTTCATCGTCCCGGATCAGGGTATTCAAGGCAAGATAAACCTTTACCCCCCGTTCATGGCAGTAGGTAACTGTCCGAAGGAGGGCGTCGTTATCAAAATTTTTCGCGGAACCCCGCGCGCTGAAATGAGAAGCGCCAAGATAAACCGCGTCACACCCACAGCGCACCGCGGGAAGGATGCATTCCTCTGAGCCCGCGGGGGCCAGCAATTCCATTTTAGCTTTTTGATTTTTCTCCATCACAATTACTTCCCAAAAGAATCCCCATTTGAATTTTCAAAAAAACTCATGAATTCATCCGGCGTGATCTCTTTAGGCTGCTTATGGGCCAGGGGAGGCCGAACAGTCTGTTCTACCGATTTGGCCTGCTGGTGGGACACCTGGGTAAAGGTCTGCTGCCCTTTCAGAGGGGAGACAGGCTTCTGCTGAGCGGAAAATTCCTGGGCCGCCTTAGAGGGCTCCGTGCTTTTCTCAGCGAGCAGGCGTTCCATGTCAGAGAGCTTTCCGGTCAGCTCCTCCACTTCCTTTTTCAGCTGCTGCGCCTCATGGCGGGCTTCCTCATATTGGGAGCGGTAACGGGAGGCGTCGGAGAGGTATTCCTTCAGCTGGGCCCGAAGATTGTCCGCGCTGATGTTGGCTTTGTTGGCGGTATCGCAGTAAGAAAGGGCGCTCAGGACGGCGGCCATCGTCATGGAGATACGTGGATTGTCCTCCATGAGGCTTTCCATATTTTTCTCAACCTCCTTGCCGATGGCGCGGACATAGCCCTCCTCATCGTCGGCGGTCAGGAGATAATTGATCGCACAACGATTTAACCGTACTTTACATTTCGGCATAATCAGTTCCTCCGTCAGATTTATATTCCAGATTCTTGCCACGCGGACGAAAACGCGGGATTTTTCCTCAATCCCCCATAGGCAGAAGGGGATCCATTCCTATTATAGTCTATTTCATCCATTAGGGAAAGCTTTTTGTAAAAATAACGCCCAATTTATAAAAATGTTGCCGGCTTGCGGAAGGAGGGGCAAAGCGAGGTTGACTTTCCCCGTTTTTCATGCTATAAAAAAGTAAAAGTTTCGAGCTGTTTTCAAAGGGAATAGAGCCGTTCTCAAGGCGCCTTGTGCCGCCCGGCCGGGCGGCTTTGTTTTGCCGAGAGCGGCGTGAAGGGCGGCGGTGGCTGCTGATGTCCGGAGCCGGCGGGCCCGGAGAAAAAACGGCCCATGAATTTGATTCCGCTGTTTTCGCTCTGGAAAAGGAGTCAAAGGGCGGCCGGGACGGAGAATTTTACAGGATAAAAGACCAATTTAGGAAAGAAGGAACAGGAAATCCATGAACAAGATGGAAGAGGCGGTTGCGGCCATTGAACCTTTGGATGAGGGGGCGATGGAGCGCAGCCAGAAGCGTTGGGACAGTATTGCCAAGCCGCTGAAAAGCCTTGGGCTTTTGGAAACGGCGGTAATCCGTTTGGCGGGAATTTTTCAGACGGAGAAGGTCAGCCTGGGAAAGCGTTGCGTCGTCCCTATGTGCGCTGACAACGGAGTGGTGGCCCAGGGAGTGACCCAGACCGGCAGCGAGGTCACGGCGATCGTCACGGAAAATTTCGCGAGGGGAGACAGCTCCGTCTGCTGTATGGCCCGGCGCGCCGGGGCGGACGTGATACCGGTGGATATCGGCGTGGCGCGGGATCTTACTGTTCCGGGAATCTGGAATTATAAAATCAGATATGGCACAAGCGATATGACCCAAGGCCCCGCCATGACCAGGGAGGAAGCGGCGCGCGCCGTTGAGATTGGGATTACTGTTGTGGAAAAGCTGAAAGAGCAGGGCTACCGGATCATTGCCACCGGGGAGATGGGGATCGGCAACACTACCACAAGCGCGGCGGTGGCCTCCGTCCTTTTCGGCTGGCCGGTCGAGGAAGTCACCGGCCCGGGGGCCGGCCTGAGCGGCGAAGGGATCAAAAGGAAAATGAACGCCATACACAAGGCCATTAACCTCAACCGACCGGATCCGAAGGATCCCATGGACGTTCTTTCCAAGGTGGGAGGTTTCGACCTTGCCGGGCTGGTTGGGCTTTATCTCGGCGGCGCCCGGCACCGTGTCCCGATCATGATTGACGGGATGATTTCGGCGGTGGCCGCCGCCCTTGCTTGGAAAATCGCCCCCCTGAGCAGAGAATATATGATTCCCACCCATGTATCCAAGGAACCGTCGGGGATGAAGCTGCTTCAGGCGCTGGAAATGCGTCCCATGCTGACCTGCGACATGTGTCTGGGAGAAGGGACGGGAGCAATCGCCGCTTTGCCCCTTCTGGATATGGCGCTGTCGGTCTACGATGGAATGTGCACCTTTTCTGAAACCAATATTGAGCAGTATGAGGAATTGAACTGATATGATGATTTTGGTGTTGGGTGGAAGCGCCAGCGGAAAGTCGGAATATGCCGAAAATGTAGCGGCGGCTCTGGGAGAGGGCGGAAAAAAGCTCTATCTTGCCACCATGCGGCCCTTTGGCCGGGAGGCGGGGCGGCGAATTGAACGGCACCGCCGAATGAGAAAGGGAAAGGGCTTTGAGAGCGCCGACCGCTATACTGACGTGGGAGGTTTCCCGGCGGAGGACTGTCAGGTAGTTCTTTTGGAATGCATGTCCAACCTTCTTGCCAATGAGATGTACCGGGAAGGCGCTGACTGGGAAGGGCTCGCGGAAAAGCTGACGGAGGATGTCCGCCTTTTGGAAGGGCGGACGGAACATATCGTCGTTGTTTCAAACGACGTCGCCTCGGATGGGATCGATTACGGGGAGGAAACCAACCGTTATATTTCTCTCATGGGAGAAATCAACCGCGGGCTGGCCGTCAGAGCGGACTGCGTAATCGAAGTGGTATGCGGGATTCCTATTTTTCATAAAGGAACTCCCCGGACAATTTGGAGGGAAAAAGCATGCTGAAAGATCTTTTAGGCGGGCTGGTTACCGCCTTTTCCATGTATTCCATAATACCGATGCCCCATATGGAATGGAAAAAGGATACCATGAAATACGCCATGTGCTTTTTTCCGCTGGTCGGCCTGCTGATCGGCGCGGTTATCTGGGGATGGCTTTGGCTGTCCGGCCGTCTGGGGCTGCATGTCATGTTATTTGGGGCGGGGGTTGTCCTCCTCCCGGTTATTTTGTCGGGAGCCATCCATCTGGATGGACTGCTGGATACGGCGGACGCCCTGGGTTCCCATCAGGACCGGGAGAAAAAATTGGAAATCCTCAAGGATTCCCATGTGGGGGCCTTTGGCGTGATCACCTGCGCGGGATATCTTCTGGCTTCCTATGGCATGGCGGCGCAGCTGGGAGCAAACCCAAGGCTTTTGGGAATCCTCTGCCTGGGATATCTTGTTTCCCGCGCCTGCAGTTCAGCCGCCATGATGTGGTTTCCCACCGCCAAGAATTCCGGCCTTGCCCATCTGTTTGCCGACAACGCCCAAAAGGGGGCGGTGAAGGCCGCCGCGGTGGTTTATCTGGTGATCGGCGGCGTGGGCATGCTGCTTCTTTCTCCCCTGGTGGGAGGGATCACCGTCCTCCTGATCGGCGGATGGTTCTGGTATTTTCACCATATGTGCATGAAACAGTTTGGCGGCCTGACGGGGGATTTAGCGGGCTACTCCCTGTGCGCCATTGAATTTATCTGCCTGTCCGCGGCGGCCTTGGGAGGGACATTATGCGCTTGGTAATCGGAGGAAGGGCTTCAGGGAAGCTTGCCTATGTGAAATCCCTGGGCTATCGTGAAGATGAAATCTGCGACGGGGCCGCGGCGCCTATGGAAGCGCTTTTCCATTGCCCGGTAATTTACCGCCTTCATGAAGCGGTACGCCGCTGGATGCAGTCGGGCGGGGAGCTTCAGGCGCTGGAGGAAAAGCTGATGTCCTGTCGGCCGGAAATAGTGGTGTGCGACGAGGTGGGCGCCGGCATTGTACCGCTGGATCCCTTTGAACGGGAATACCGGGAGGCTGTGGGCAGGCTTTGCTGCCGGCTGGCCGGCGAGGCGGAGGCTGTTGTCCGGCTGTACTGCGGTATCCCATCGGTGATAAAGGGTGGAAAAGATGAAGCTTAGGGTATGGATGATCCGTCACGGAAAGACGCGGGGAAACCTGCGGGGGGCGTATATTGGCAGTACGGACGAGCCCCTGTGCCCTCAGGGGGCGGAGGAAATTGAAAGGCTGAAAGGCCGCGGATGTTATTCTCAGGCGGAGGCTGTCTATACAAGCCCCCTTCTCCGCTGCAGGCAAACAGCGGCGCTGATTTTTCCACATCAGCAGGCACAGATTGTGGAAAGTTTGCGGGAATGTTCTTTTGGAGAGTTTGAGGGAAAAAATTATCAGGATCTGAACGGGGACTCCCGTTATCAGGCTTGGATTGACTCGGGGGGAACGATTCCTTTTCCGGGCGGGGAGGATCCCATGGAATTCCGCCGGCGGTGCGCGCGAGGATTTTTGCGGCTCTGCCGGGAGCAGAAAGAAAAAGAAAGGATAGCCGTTATCTGCCACGGCGGGACCATTATGGCGGTGCTGGAGGCCTTTGGACAGCCGGCGGGAGATTTTTACCGCTGGCAGGTGAAAAATGGAGAGGGATATTCCTTCCTTTTTGATACCGCCGCGGAAAAGGCGGAACAGATAGAAAAAATAGCGGGAGAGAGCTAGCTTGGATACATTGATCGCGATTGCAATAGGATATCTTCTGGATCTCCTTTTTGGGGATCCCCATTGGCTGCCCCATCCGGTGCGTGGCATCGGGTGGCTGATTTCCACCGGTGAAAAAATCACGCGGAAGCTTTTTCCAAAGCGGGAGCTCCTGGGCGGCGCCCTGATGGCGGTGCTGGTGGTAGCGGTTTCCTTCGCGGTGCCCTTCCTCCTCCTCTTTTTTGTGGGACGGTGGAACAGGTGGGCGGCCCTGGCGCTGCAATCCTTTATGTGCTATCAAATCCTGGCGACCAAATGCCTGCGGGATGAAAGCATGAGGGTTTACCGGTATCTGGTTAAGGGGGATCTGCCCAACGCGAGGAAATATCTGTCCTGGATTGTGGGAAGGGATACCCAAAACCTGAATGAACAGCAGATTGCCCGCGCCGCGGTGGAGACGGTCGCGGAAAATTCCTCCGACGGTGTTATCGCGCCCATGATTTTCATGGCTATTGGAGGGGCGCCGCTGGGCTTCCTTTATAAGGCGGTGAATACCCTGGATTCCATGGTGGGCTATAAAAATGAGAAGTATTTCCTCTTTGGCCGTTTTGCCGCCAAAATGGACGATGCGGCCAATTATATTCCGGCTATTTTTTCCGCGTGGATCATGATGGCCGCCGCGGTCTTTCTGGGCCTGGACGCGGGGAACGCGCTGAAAATTTACCGCAGGGACAGGCATAACCACGCCAGCCCCAACAGCGCCAAAACCGAGGCGGTGATGGCGGGGGCCCTGAACCTGCGGCTCGCGGGGGACGCCTATTATTTTGGCAGGCTGGTGAAAAAACCGACCATAGGGGATGACAACCGTCCCATTACCCCGAAGGATATTCCCATGGCCAACCGCCTGATGTATATGACCTCCGCTCTTGCCCTCCTTGTCCTGGAGGGGGTGCGGGCGTGCCTGGTGGTTTTCCTGTAAATGAAAATAACGAAAAAGAGAAAGCGGCCGCTTCGACGGCAGAGGATGAGAGAAATGGAAAAGCTGATACATGGCGGGGATATTTATTCCCATGCGGATAAAAAAGGGCGGCTGTTGGATTTTTCCGCCAATATTAATCCCCTGGGAATGCCGGACGAGGTGAAACAGGCCCTTGTCTCTCATGTGGAGGAATACGCCTGCTATCCCGATCCCCTGTGCCGCAGCCTGAGGGCGGCCATCGGGACCTTTCACCGGATTCCGGCGGAGGATGTGCTGTGTGGAAATGGGGCGGCGGATTTGATTTTCCGCGTTTGCTGGGGGCTGCGGCCCAAAAAGGCGCTGGTGCTGGCGCCGACCTTTGCGGAATATGAGCTTGCCCTGCGTTCCTGCGGCTGCGAGGTGTCCTATTTTGACTTAGACCGGGCAAAAAATTTTCTGCCCGACGTCAACGCCCTTTGCAGGCAGCTTTCCCATATGGACGGGCTGGATCTGGTGTTTCTCTGCAATCCCAACAATCCTACCGGGCTCGCGTTGAAAAGGGAGGAGGTGAGCCGGATAGGGGACGCCTGCCGGGAAAAGGGAGGCCTTCTGGTGGTGGACGAGTGCTTTGCCGACTTTCTGGAGCGGGAAGAGGAATATTCTGTCCTGGAGGATATCAGGGAAGGCAGGCTTTCCAATGTGCTTGTCCTGCGCGCCTTTACCAAAATGTATGCCATGGCCGGCGTCCGGCTGGGCTATTTGATTTCCTCCTGCCGTGAGGCGCTCAGGGGGATAGGGGAAGCCGGTCAGCCGTGGAGTGTCTCCACCGTGGCCTCTGTCTGCGGGGAGGCGGCCCTTTCCTGTCGGGCGCATGTAGAGAAAAGCAGGCTTCTGGCCGCGTCCGGACGGGCCTATCTGACAGAGCGGCTTTCCCTTTTGGGATTCAGGATGTTCCCCTCCATGGTCAACTTTCTTCTGTTTCAATGTCCTGAGGCGGGGCTGAAGGAAGGCCTGGAAAAAGAGGGGATTTTGATCCGCTCCTGCGCCAACTACAGGGGACTGGATGGGACATATTTCCGTATTGCGGTAAAATCGGAGGAGGACAATCGCCGTCTGGTGGAGACGGTGAAAAAACTCTTATCATAGGCAGCAAAAGACGGTCAAGGCTTTCCTAAAGCTGTATTTAAAGAGGCTCCGCGGCCGCGGGCAGGGAGAATTGGGGCATTTAAGAAATATTAGCAGAGATTTCGTCAAAAATCCTTTTTCCATTCACAAATATTTCATATTCGGAATCTAAAATAAAATTGTTCCAAGGGAGAGCGGATGAATCCTCCTGGGAGCTGCTAAGGTATCTTCTTCCCGCCATAAGCAGGGGAAGAAGGATATAAATTTTTTTCATAGACCCCCTCCTAACAAAAGATACGGCTAAAAAGTCAAGTTGCCAGACTTTTTAGCCGTATCTTTTTTATTGAGCAGGGAAGCTTCGGCTTAACCGGTGAGGCGCCTTGGAAAAAGAGCGCCGTTTCAAGCGACAAATCTAGCGAACCTCTGACAGCGGGATATCGGCGATGGAGAATGATGTTAAGAAGGGGCGTTGTCCCCTTTGTGGGATATGGACAGGGTGTGAGGGCGGATTAAAATTCAGACCTTTTATACATGTCTTTGGGTGTACAAATGCCGGCCGGTGTAGATAGAATGGCGCAACGTTAGAGAGCCTTTCCTTATATGCTTCAGTCTGCGGGCGTAGGTTCATTGAAGCAAATTTATGGCGGAAGAAAGGCAGGAGGGGACAATGGCGGGGTTGTATAAATATTTATAATAAGTATAATTAAATATAAAAATACGAAAAGTATAAAATTAAGGCCGCAATTTTGGAGCCTGAAACTACAATTTTTCGAATTGCTTCCGTCTTGTTTTTCCGATATTCTGAAAAAGATCCCCCTAACAGGGGTAAAAAAGTTCGGGCGTTTGATAAAAAAGAGCGTCTTTTGTAAAACTGATTTACAAATAAAATGCCCTATGCTATGATGAACACGGCTGGATTACCAGCTGAATCAGGCGTGGGAGCGGCGAAATGAGGATGTGGAAAAAATGGAAAAATTTTTGGTAACGGAAAAGGAACGCGCCTATTTGAGGGAGCTGGCAAAAAGGCAGAGAGAGTATGCCAACCTTCCGGAAAATAAGGAAAAAGAGCGTCTGTGGTATTTGCATAACCGCCTGCGGGGGGAGCGCCCCATGGTAGTGATGGAGGAATTTTCCTTTGAGGAGGATATTCTGCCCCGTTCCCAGTGCGAGTCTCCTTTTGCCCAGTCTTTGGAGCGGATTATACAGCGGCAGCTGATCAATCATGAGCTGATCAAGGATGATAAGGTCACCCAGGATCATCTGGTTCTGAATTCCGCCATCCATCTCAAGGAATTCAATATCGACTATACCCGGCAGCTGGCAAAGGAGACTTCCATAGCCTACCAGTTTGAGCATGTGATGACCGATTTGGAGGAGGATTTGCCCAAGCTGCGGCATTCAGTGTTTTCCTATGACGAAGAGGAAGACCGCAAAAAGCTGGAGGCCGCCAATGATATCCTGGGGGATATTCTTCCCGTGGAAATAAAAAACCAGCATTTGGAGTGGTATCTGGTTCCCACGGCTAAGGCGGTTAAGCTGATGGGCATGGAAAATTTTATGATTGAAATGGCCTCCAATCCGGAGGGGGTTCATGACTTTATGAGCTTTATGGCCGATGATATGGACGCTTATCTGGACTGGATGGAAAAAAATAACCTTTTGACGATGAACAATGGCAATGATTATGCCGGGGCTGGCAGCTTTGGCTTTACCGACGAGCTCCAGCGCCCCGAGGGGGCAATTACCACCAGGAATCTTTGGGGGAATCTGAATTCCCAGGAAAGCTCCTCCATTTCTCCCCAGATGTACGGGGAGCTAATCTTCCCCTACTACCAGCGTCTTGCCAAACGGTTTGGCCTGGTTTATTACGGCTGCTGCGAGCCGGTGCATCCCATTTGGGAAAAGTACCTCTCCACCCTTGACAATCTCAGGAAGGTCTCCATTTCCGCGTGGTGCGATGAGGAATTCATGGGGGCGGCCCTGAAAGGGACAAAGACCATTTATTCCAGAAAGCCCTCTCCCAATTTCATTGGTGTGGGGGAACATCTGGATGAAGAGGCGTTCCGCGCCTATATGAAAAAGACTTTTATGTGCGCGAAGGACTGTGAGCTTGAAATTATTTTCCGAGATATCTACACTTTGTCCGGTGATATCGGTAAGCCGGGACGGGCTGTGCAGATTGTCCGGGAACTGATGGAAGAAACCAGATAAGCGGGGAAGAAGTGGGGAGATAGAAATGGAAACAAAAAGGGAGCAGGTTCTTGCGGCCCTGCGTCATGAAGAGGGAACCGTTCCCTCCTGGACTATGGCGTTTTTTAATATTGAAACCGCGCGCCGCCTTCTTGGGGAGGAAAATGTGGTGACCGACTTCCTTCCGGAGAAGGACTATAAGCTGGGACCCGCCGACGATGACAACCGTCAAAGGAACCTCCGTTTCAGCGGGAAGATCGACAACTGCGCCATCGGCATTGGAAAAGGGGCTAATTTTGCCTTTGGGCACGGCGGCTGCGGGGAATTTATGGAGCGGCTCATCTTTGAGGACGGTAATCGTTTTATCAGCGAGTTTGAAACCGGCGTCCATAAAATGGTGCAGCGTTCTCCACATTTTTATCACAATGATCATTATCCCATGGATACCCTGGAGGAAATCGAGCGCATCACCCTTCCGGATCCCCAGGACGCGGGAAGATATCAAGGGCTGGAGGAGGACGTCCGTTTTTACCGGGAACAGGGGTATTTTACCTATGCCAACCTCAACGGCATTTTTTCCGGTATCCATTATTTCCTCTATCCCTATGACAAGGTGCTGATGGATATGCTGCTTGAGCCGGAGGAGCTCCACCGGCTGATTCAAAAGCTGGGAGAGTATAATCTCACTGTCGCGGAGCATCTGCTGCGGACGGGAATCGACTGCATCACCTTCTGCGACGATTTGGGCGACGGGCGGAGCATGCTTTTTTCTCCGGAGCTTTACAGAGAAATGTTCTTCCCCTATCATAAAGAGCTTGCGGATCTTTGTCATTCCTATGGCGCGTTCCTGCATATGCACAGCCATGGGAATATCCTCAAAGTATTTGATGATCTGGTGAAAGCCGGCATTGATATGCTCAATCCCCTGGATCCCTATGAGGTGGGAAGCATGGCTTCCCTGAAAGAGGCTTACGGGGATAAAATTACCCTGGTGGGCGGCCTGGATAAGTTTTTCTTTGATTGGGACGAGGATACCATGGAGCGTTTTCTGCGTGAGACAATCGCCGTGGGGAGAAAAGGCGGTGGTTTTCTGCTCATGGACAGCGGGGGAATCCCGGAAAATATCAGCAGGGAAAAGTTTGAATTTTATGTGGAAGCCAGTAAAAGACTGAGAAAATAAAAAATGTGAAGAAAGAAAGGAGAATGCGATATGACAAATAAAGAAAGAGTCATCGCGGCGATCCGGTTTCAGGAAAAGGACTTCTGCCCTTATAACGTACAGTTCACCTCACAGTGCAGGGAAAACTTTCTGAATTATACCAAGGCGCATGGTATCCCCTCCCAGATTAACAACCACATTACTCTGGTGGATTTGAACCTGCCCCTGGTGGAGCTGCCGGACAAAAAGGAATATTTCCGGGAGGAATATGGGGTCGTCTGGAACCGCACCGGCGTCGACAAGGATATCGGCGTGGTGGAGGATCTGCTGATTTCCGACGAAGAGGATCTGGAGGCTTATGAATTCCCGCCGGTGGAGGAGGCTTACATCCGTGAGAGAATGGAGTGGCTTCAGGCGTCGGATCCCAGCAAATTCAGGGTGGCCTGCATTGGATATTCCATGTTTGAGCGGGCCTGGTCCCTCATGGGAATGGAGGATCTGCTGTGCAATATGATTGTTGAGCCTGAGCTGGTGCATGCCCTTCTGCGCAAGATCTGCGACAGAAATCTAAAAACAATTGATATCGCGCTGGAATATGATTTTGACTGCTTCCACTTTGGCGACGACTGGGGACAGCAGAAGGGGATGATTATGGGCCCCGATCACTGGCGGGAGTTTATCAAGCCCTATGTCAGTGAGATGTATGACCGTGTGCGCAAGGCGGGAAAATTTGTTTCCCAGCATTCCTGCGGCGATATCCGGGAAGTGATGGATGATGTGATTGAGATGGGCCTGAATATTTACCAGACCTTCCAGCCGGAGATTTATGGATTGGACTATGCCGAAAAGCTGTATGGACGCCTTGCCATTTGGGGAGGTATCAGCGTACAGGCGGATCTTCCCTATAAGACGCCGGAGGAAATTCGTGAAATTACAAAGAATACCCTTCAGGCGTTTCAAAAGGGCGGCTTGATCGCTTCTCCAACCCACGCGGTGCCGCCTGATGTTCCGCCGGAAAATCTTTTGGCCATGCTGGATGTTTTTACCCACCAGCCGTAGAAGAACGGGATGATGCGGCATATGGAAGAGTGTAATCGCCAGCGCGGTGAGCTGCTGTCCTCTGTCGCCGAACTGGTCCGCCGTGGAAAAACCAAGCAGCTGCAGCAGCTTCTGCGTTCCGCGCTGGAAGTGGGAGCGGCGCCCCGGGAGCTTCTGGAGCAGGGGCTTCTGCCAGGAATAGCGGCGGTGGCTCAGGACTATAAGGATGAAAAGATTTCTGTTCCCCAGGTTCTCCTCTGCACAAGATCCATGCATATGGCGATGGAGCTTCTGCGGCCTCTTTTGGCGGAGGGGGATATTCCCTTTCGGGGCCGTGTCTGCATTGGCACCATTCAGGGGGATCTTCACGATATTGGGAAGAACCTGGTGAAAATTATGATGGAGAGCCAGGGGCTTGAGGTGGTGGATTTGGGGGTGGACGTGCCCCCGGAGGAATTTGTGAGGACAGCTGTGGAGAAAAAGTGCGACGTCATCTGCTGTTCCGCCCTTCTGACCACCACAATGTGGACGATGGAAAAGGTGGTTCAGGCCGCGGAAGCGGCGGGAATCCGGGAAAATGTGAAAATTATGCTGGGCGGCGCTCCGGTAACAGAGCGCTTTTGCCGGCAGATCGGGGCGGACGCCTATACCCTCAACGCGGCCCAGGCGGCGGACAGGGCGCTGGAATTCTGCCGGGCTAAATATGGGGAGGAGGAACAGGAAAAGCGGAACAAGCTTTGAAAAGGGATAGAAGAGGTGTCCCTGTCGTGATCCTCACGACAGGGACACCTCTTATTGTTATGGAAACACTCGATTCTACGGGGAGAGGCATCCCAAAAAAGCATTAGGATCAAGCATCGAGGTAAAGGAATTTAAATCAATAGAAAAAATTTAATGTTATTATGAATTACCTTTTCAGGGACGGCAGGGCAGTAGATGCAAGGGGAAGAATATTCTTCCAGGGGAGAGCCGAAGCCGCTCGTTTGCTGGTTGCTTTGATTCCAGAAGAAGACGCGCCGGATATGCCTGGGAGGTTAAAAAAACAAGGAGGGTTCAGTAAAAAGGAAATTGGGAAGGGTGTCCATTTGAAAGAGCCTGAGCGGAAGGTGTTGAGCATAGGAATGAAAGAATCCACAGCGCGGGTTCCATCCATGGGTGAGAGGAAAGAATTGAATTGCTCGATGAAAATGAGGTTTTGGGAAGATGATTCTTATATGCTATGTGCCGTGAGGGGGATGCTGTTCTAGAGCAGGGCTTTTACCTGCAATCAAAGCGCCTGATTTTGCCGACGGTGATGATTGTCTGGGAAGACTCCGGTTTTCAGGTAAGATGCTGCGGGAGCTCCCCGAAGGGAAGGGGCGCGGCCGGCTGCCGTACTGACACGTTATTGTACCCGCCGTCTTTTGAGTGGGAACCTCACCTGCCCGGTTCACTCTGTCCGAGAAAGAATGGGAAAGACGGAAAATGCCCCCTGATGAGAAAAATTGATTTCATCAGGAGGCAAGGAAAATAAAATTTAACAATTTGTATTATTCGTATTTTATGTCAAGAATTCTAAAATTATTGGGTTGGAAAGGATTATATTTTAATAAACTCTCCGTTGATTTCTTCCTGCAAAAACTGGTAGAGAGCGCTGCCGGAATGCCCGGCGGAAATGCCGGCCAAGGCTTTCACATAGCACATATCGAGGGTCATGCCGCACAGGGGAAGGAGCCCCGCGTCAAGCATCCTTTGGGTGGAATCATACCGCTGGCCGCCTGCTTTTTCCAGACGATCGGGGGAAAAGGGAGCGAGAAAGAAAGGGATCCCCTTCTTTTGGCATTGCGCCGCCAAAGTAAGCAGGGAATAGGGAGAGCTTTCTTCCTGAGGGGAGGAGACACAGGCGGTGGAAGAATGGTAAAGCCCGTGTATGACCGCGTGAGGCTGAGGGGAAAGAGATATGCTGTCATAACGAAGCCCGACATAAGGGTGAAGGAGGAGGATTCTGCCCTCCAGGGAGGGAATTTTATGGGCCAGAAGGCGGTATTTTTCCGGCGTCGCGGGAGACCTCTGATAGAGCCGAAGGCGGGAGGAAGAGACTTCTCCAAAACAGGGAAGGCCGGCGCTGAAAAATTCATCTGAGCCGGGAGGGCACTGTGTCAGCCGGCTTCCCAAATGGAGGTAGGTTTTTCCGTCCCGGTTGCGGTAACAGACATAAATATTGGGAGGAAGCCCCCGACCGACGGCTTCAACAGCGCCTTTAAAATTGGCGTAGCCGTTGGCGCGCCGGTCCTCCAGGGGGTAGTTGCTGGAAATCAAAAGGATAGGGATGGATGTTCCGGCAAAAAGAAGGGAGAGCAGATTGGCGGTGTAGGCAAGGGTGTCGGTTCCATGGAGAATCAGAATACCGTCATAGCGTTCAGCAGCGATATTTTTCAGGCACTTTAACAAGCGGTTCCAAAGGGGAATATCCATATTTTCGCTCAGGGTGTCAATGGGTGAGAGGGAGGTAATTTCCATATCCCAGAACCGGGATACTTCCTCCTGAAAGCGCCGGATCAACGCCGCCTCTGCTTTTTTAATATCCGTGTGCAGAACACCGCCCTTCCGCGCGGAAGTGGAAATGGTACCGCCGGTAGAAATGAGAAGCAGACGCATGAAAATCCTCCTATTGGTATATATAATAAAAAAATAACAATTAGTAATGATTGTTTGGCGTTTCGATGTCCATGGTTTCCATCTGTGCCCGAGTGAGATGGTTTTTCTCTCCATATTTCAGCCAGTATCGGGTGGAGGCTCTGATATAAACCCGCTTGGGCAGCGGCATGGTAACCTTTAAGGAGATAGGTTCCCCTTTTTTGATAGAGGAAACCAGCTTCCCTATTTTCCGTTTTACCAGGGAGGCAAAAGGGGTATCCAGAATCGCCTCCCCACTGCCGACGCAGAGGACGGAACCGAGGGGATATCCGTTCCTCCGGCAGAAAAGCTGGATCATGCCGCAGGCCGTCCGGTTTTGCTCCGGCTCGTAAAAGCCGCAGTTTACGAGGATGTGCACGGTGGGCTTTTTGGCGGGAGGCGTTTTCTCCAGCGCCTTGAGAAAGCCCATCAGAGTGACGGGCAGGCCGTCGGCGTAAAGAGGAAAAGCAAAGAGCAGATGGTCGAAGGAAGCAAGCTTCCGGCAGGCTTCCTCGTGCTTTTTCTCCGTTACCAGATAAGTTTCCGTTCCCGGCCCCCAGGCTTCCCGCGCCAAGGCGCCGTACCGCTTGGAATTAGAGCGTGGCGCTCTGGGGCTTCCGTTGACAATCATCAGCTTTTCCATAAGTCCGCCTCCCTCTGGACGGTTTCCTCCAGCTCCGCCCTGTCTGTAAAGACAACGCGGCAGGAGCAAAACTGCATATTGTAAGAATTGCGTTTAACAAACTGCTGGAAAAGTTGCCGCTCCTCCGGCGGGATGTCCGCGTCTCCATAGGCGATGATCACGGCGTCCTTTTCCTTTACGTCCCGCTGGACATGGTGGGCTTCCCCGTGGTGCAGACGGATGAAAGCCTGCTGAATGGGGATGGACCGCTCCAGCATGGTTTTCATGGGAATGTCATAAGAACCGTAGGCCAGCCGGCTGATATAGAGGAGCTTTTCGCTTTGGGCGATAAGGGGATATACCTTGACCGCGTCGTCTCGAATGACGCAGCGGCCGGGCGTTTTTACCCAGCAGCCAAAGCAGCCGATGCAGTTCGCGATATGCAGCTGGGATAAATCGACATACCGCGCGTCCGGAGGAAGGCCCTCCGGCAGAGAAAGAGGAGTATCGCTCATCAGCAGCTTCATAAACACACATCCTTTCTTTTATTAGGGAGGAAAAGCCGACCCTCTTTTAAAGCGCGGGAGGCGTCCCTACGTTCTTTCATGGCCGGCTTAAATTCCACGTTACCCTTTAGCGCCGGCTTTTTCCCATTTTCCTGTCCGGTATTGAAGGAAAGACAGAAGATAGTTTACCGTCCAGCCGATGGGGACGGCGAACCAAACCATCTGGATACCAAAGCGCGGCGCCAGGGTGATGGCCAGAAGAACCCGGAGGCTGAGGTTGGCCAGATTGGCGATGGTGAACATGGTCATATCCCCCGAGCCCCGCAGAACGCCATCGGTGATCATTTTCAGGCCGATCAAAATGTAGAAGCATCCCATAAACCGGATACAGCGGATGCCGGTCTGAAAGGCGAGCCGCGTCCCTTCCTCGTCCAAAAACAGGGAGATCACAGGATGGGCAAACAGCTCCAACAGCAGGCAGAGAGCCGCCGCGAAGCAGGCGACGATGCCGTAGCTGACATGATAGCCCTTCCATACCCTGTCCTGCCGCCCGGCGCCGATGTTTTGCGCGGTAAAGGAGGAAATGGCGTTGCCCATCGCTGCCATGGGGACAATACACAGGCTCTCCACCCGCATCGCGGCCGAATAGCCCGCCAGCATCTCGGTGCCGAAGCTGTTAACAACCGATTGCACCAGCATCATCCCGATAGAGACCGTGGACTGCTGCAAAATGGAGGGAAGGGCGATTCCCGCCATGGACTTAAGCTCTGAAAAATGAAAAAGGGAGGCCTTTTCAGACGGATATCCCTTCAGCTCCCGCAGAAATAGAAGGAAGGATAAAACCGCGGAAATTCCCTGGGCAATAAGGGTAGCCCAGGCCACGCCCGCCACTCCGAGCTTTAGGGAGCAGACCATAAAGAGATCCAGGCCGATATTAAAAAGAGAAGAAAAGATCAGAAGATAAAGGGGAATCCGCGACCGGCCGAGGGCGTTGAACATAGCGGATAAAACGTTATACATAAAAAGAAACGGCAGGCCAAGAAAATAAATATTCAGGTAAAGAACAGAAGGCTCCATGATATCGAACGGCGTTCTCAGAAGTTCCATAATCCTGCCGCTGAAAACAAGGCCAAAGGCTCCCAGCAGCAGGCTGAGCGCCAAAAAGGAAAAAAGGGCGGTGGAAACCGCGCTCTTCATCTTAAAATAATCCCTCCGGCCAAAAGACTGGCTGACAATCACAGAGGCCCCCACTCCGCCGCCGATGGCGATGGAGATAAAAACATTAGTCAGAGAGTAGGAGGCGCCCACGGCGGCGAGGGCGCTTTCTCCCACAAAACGCCCCACAATCACCGAATCGGCCATTGTATAAAGCTGTTGGAACAGATTTCCAAGCATCATGGGAAGGGCGAAGGCCAACAGCGCTTTGACGGGACGCTCCCGTATTAAGTATTCTTTTTCCACGGCGATAATATGCACCCCTTGCGACTGAACTTTTAGAGGAAGATATCATAAGTATAGCACGTTTTCTGCCGCAGATCCATGGCAAAAAGGCGAGGGGAGAGGGAACGCCGGCTTTTGTCCGGCGGGGCGCGGGAGGATGGAGGGCAAAAACAAAACCGTCCCCTTTCTTCCCGGAAAGAGGACGGTTCTATTGAAATGCTGTTTCCGGCGTCAGAAATGGTCGGAAGTCCTGCCGGAACGACTGTCGATAATATGGTTCAGCCGTTCGGAAGCGAAGAGCATCAGCAGGGCGAAAAGCAAAAGATAGAAGGGATACAGCCCGATGGTAATGTGGGAGGCGATCAGTCCGAAAAGGGGAGGCATGAGAGTGGTGCCTACATAAGCGCAGGCCATTTGAATCCCGATGACAGCCTGGGAATTCTCCTTGCCGAAGTTGAAGGGGGTGGAATGGATGATGGAGGGATAGACGGGGGCGCATCCCAGCCCAATGATGATGAGCCCGGCCAGCGCGGGAAAATCCAGTCCGAAGGGCAGGAAGATGAGAATGGCGCCAAACCCGGCTGTCAGGATTCCGATCCGGATGAGGAGGCGATCCCCCGCCCGGTCGGCGAAAAAGCCGCAGGCGAACCTCCCGGCGGTAATGCCAAGATAAAACAGGGAGGCAAAACTGGCCGCGGTGTCGGGATGGATGCCGCGGAACTGGACAAGATAGCTGCTTGCCCAAAGACCGGCGGTCTGTTCCAGGGCGCAGTACCCGAAAAAGGTGATCAGAATCAGAGGGACGCCCTTTATCCGGACAGCCTCCGTCAGCCGCAGAGCCCTTGCGGGGGATTCCTCCCGGCCGTCCGCGTCCTGCCCGGCCCTTTTTTTCCACAAAGGCAGGCTGAGAAATAAGATCGCTGTGAGGACGGCCTGCAAAATGGAAACAATCCGGTATCCGCTGTTCCAGCCCAGTCCGCTGGACAGGGAATAGCTCATAATGTAGGGACTGACAGCGGCCCCTACCCCCAAAAAGCAGTGAAGCCAGCTCATATGGCGGGAAGCGAAATGCAGGGCGACATAATTATTTAACGCCGCGTCCACCGCGCCCGCGCCCAGACCATAAGGGATTGCCCAAAGGCAGAGGAGAAGAAAGGAATGGGAGATGGAAAAGCCGAAGAGAGCGGCGGCGGTCAAAAAAACGCTGACGGCGGTTACCAGCCCCGCGCCGAATTTTCTGGTCAGCCGATCGGAAAGAAGGCTGGAAACAATGGTGCCGGCGGAGATGATCATGGTGACAAGCCCTGCGAAGGAGAGGGGAACGCCGAGCTCCCCGTGCATGACCGGCCAGGCGGAGCCGATGAGGGAGTCGGGAAGGCCAAGGCTAATAAAAGCGGCGTAAATAATAGCGAGCAAAAGAGAATACATAGCAATCCATCCATTTCTTATCGTTTGTCTGGTTTTCGGGGGCGGACGGAGGATTTTCCGCTTCAAAAAAGCCGCCATGCGATACGGCGGGGCTCCCCTTTGTCAGGAGAGAAAAACAGGAAATTTCCGCGCTTGGCAAAAACCTTAACCGCTTCCGTGCCCTTCCGTCAAAAGGGGACGTGGCCCGCCGGCGGGAATTCATGCTTTTCCGCCTTTTTTTGCCTGCTGACATGTATGCCGCAACCGGGCAGGGCCGGAGCTTTGGACTAAATATGACCCTGGAAACGTTCGGCGGAAATCACACCATCCTGAACCCGAAGACGGCAGATCCTAGCGGTCCGTCTGTCGCCCGGCAAGCCGTCGTTTTCCCGGTTTCTCCCGTGATAAACGGCATAATACTGCCCCTTCCAGCGGATGACGGAATGGTGGCCCGTCCCTTCCTCCCAGGCATTGGCGTCGATGACCGGCAGGAAGGCTCTGCCGTCAGGAAATTTTTCAAATTTGATTTTTGTCAGATCAGTTTCCGAAGCTTTTGCCCTGGCATAGCCGATAAAGTAATTTTCCGCTTCAAAGGAACCGCCGCTGTACATGACATACTGCCATTCTCCATCCCTGAAATAAAAAGCGCCTTCTATGGTATGCCAGTTTTCCCCTTTGCGGTATTTGTCCCGCTGGGAGATTTCCTCGTCCATAGTCGGCACGACGACGGGAACAGGCTCCCTCTTGGGTGTGAAAGGATCGAGAAGGCGATCGACCGCGATATAGGTTCCAACCCGTTCTCCATCAAAACGGTTGGTTGAATAAAAAAGGAAGAGACCCTCCTCATTTTTTATCACATGGGGATCGATGGAAAAAGGAGGGAGCAGCTGCCTGGGCTGGGCAAAGGGGCCCAGAGGGGAGGAAGAGGTGGAAACGAACAGGCATTGCTTGTGTCCGGCTTGATCGGGAACGCTGTCATTGAGGGTGACGGAACAGTAAAGATAGTAGGTACCTTCTATCTCAATGACGCAGGGGGCCCAGAAATCCCGTTTCCCTTCCATGGAAAACACCCTGCCGCAAAATTTCCACTCTCCCAGGAGAGTGCCCGAGGAGTAGGCGTAAACGCCGTCTTCCCCGGTGGTGTATATGTAAAAAGATCCTTGGGATAGAAAGATAAAGGGATCCGCCTGACCGATATAATGCTCTTTGTTAATCTTCAGCAGCTGCATCGCTCGCCCTCCGTTCTTTATGGCAGAAACGCCTCCTGTCCGCGTTTTTATTGGGGCAGGGACGTTTTGCCTTATTATAGCACAGCGGGGATGGAAAGTCGATGAGATTTGGCAGGGAAAAAGGAAAACGAGGATCCGGGGAATTATCAGCCGTCTTGAGAATCTTTTCCACGGTGCTTTTGCACCGGCACTGGAACAACGCCGGACGGGAATGAAATAGACAGGGCCCGGCCCATGGGGACGGAACCCGGCCTATATAGTCGGGTTTGTGCTTTTTGGGATGAAAGATGCGGGAACTGCGCAAAAAAACATATCTTTGTTCTCAGGCAGGATGAGAAATGGAGGACTGCGCGGCGTCTCCTTGTATCGCCGTAAGTATCGAAAAGCCGGATAGAAACGCCTTATGCCTTCTGATAGGACGTATCCATCATATATTCAGCCATCTCATCATCGGGGGATGATATATTAAAAACGAAAAAGGGCAGGTTTATGAGATAAATCCCAAATCCGCCCCTATAAGTCATTGAATTTATTTCAAGTTCTTTGGTCATATGCTTTTGGAGACTGGATCTACTTTGTCAACGCAACATGTCTTATGCTACTAATTTAGATGCAAATATTAAGATAAAATTATAAATTCCAAATATACCGTGCGGTTTTATAGGACAAGTTAATAAAATCCTGCGCTAAACTTTCAGGCATACTACCGTGGGCGTACTCAACGCTCATAACGCCGTTATAGCCGATTTGCCGAAATGCCTCCATTGTATCTTTCCAGTTAATGTCGCCTGTCATCGGCATTTGATGCGAGTCGATTCCGGTATTATCGTGAAGATGTGTACATTGGATAAGCTTACCGAATTTTCTTATTATGTCCGGTGCTTCATTTTTAAAGGACACGTTTGCGTGTCCGAAATCCCAACAGCATGCTACGCTTTCGCTTTTATATGATATAATTAGATCCATCAATTCATCTGATTTCGACGTGTAGCGCCGGCGGTTTAAGTCTTCAAACACGGTTTCAAAGGCTACTTTGTAGCCGTTTTGCTTTGCTCTTTCAGCAAAGGGAAGAAAAAGATTGTGATTGTAGTCAAGCGCGGCCTCGGGGGAAAAGATGCGGTTGTCAAAATCAAACTCATCTCCGTGAACGACCATAAATTTCGCGCCCATAAGTTCGGTGGCTTCGG
>JAHZIE010000001.1:31511-82989 GCA_019419895.1 Clostridiales bacterium
CCATATTCCCCATAGCGGTTAAAGGGAGCGTGTGTTTGATGAACGGAGAGGCCGTTGTATTCAAAAATCCTCATTGCCTCTTTCATATCGGTTTTCCAGTTATCATCAAGCAGAGGGGGAGTGTAATCAAGCATAGTAAATCCTGCTTTTTTTATAAGCTCGGCAGCCTTTTTGATGCCGAGCGACCTTCTGAAAAAATTTATATTGATTCCGTATTCCATCCGTACACGACCTTTCACATTAATTTTATAACCACTATATTTTCAAAAAGTAGTCAATACTTTTTTGAAACTAAATTGACGCTAATTGCTTTCGGCATGTACTATAAGGTGAATTATAAGGAAATAAAACAAAGACTTCTAGATTTCTCTAAAAGCCTTTGTTTTGGTGGTTGCGGGAGGCGGATTTGAACCACCGACCTTCGGGTTATGAGCCCGACGAGCTACCGGACTGCTCCATCCCGCGATATTTATTATTTACAAGTAATTATTATATATGATCGGAGAACAATTGTCAAGAAAAATTTTTCTATCGACAATTTAGCAGAAAACCATTGCTCAAGACAAATGGAACCTGCGACCTTCGGGTTATGAGACCGACGAATCGCCTGGTTCGTTTTTTCCCCGCTCAATTTCAATTAGAGGCTATAAAAATGGCGGGTTAGCCGTGCCGGAAAATTTTTATTTTTCACTGGAAGCGCCTGGTTTTACGTTTCTTGCGTCAGCGGGTGCGTCCGCCGCGGTGCCGTAAACGCTTCCTCCGGAGGAAGGAGAGGCCTTTTTCAGACAGCTGTGATCGAGGATATGGTTCGATTTATTTACCAAAAGGCTTCGCAAAGCTTCGGCTTCCCTTTTTTCCAATATGAGGGAAACGGAGGCCTCTGCCCGACTGGTCTGCCCGCAATTTTCTGTAATGCCTGTGATGGTCAGACAAGCGGCTCCCATAAGTTTTTGGAGAAGGTTCTGTTTGAGGACAATGGAGCTCAGCCCTGGAATGGACAGGGAGGTGACAGTGTAAGTGGTGACACCGCCGGAGACCTCGAGGATCTGTCCGGAGATGACATATGTTTTTTTTCTCCAGCCGACAATAGCGTAAATCACCACAATCGCCAGTATAACGCAGCCCGTAGTGACATAGGACAGGCCGGAGAAGGGATCTACATAAGCGTCCTCCTCAGGGGATGGGACGGCGAATCGGTTAATGAGCATCAGGACAGCCAAAAAAAGAAGGATACCCGCGATTCCCTTGAGTAAATTTTGAATAACGGTGCAGATATGTGTTCTGCGGGGGTGAAAAAAATCAAATTCCATAAGATCAAGCCTCCTAAACTACGGAGTAAACCCTATCGGAGGGCCTTCAGAAGAGCTTTACGGCATTCGGCGTTGCCGCAGACGGCAATCAGCTCGTCCCCGCCGTAAATCGTTGTATTGCCCTTTGGAATAATGGTGGTTTCGCCCCTTACGATGGAGATAATCAGGGATTCCTCAGGAATACGGATATCCTTGATCGCCTTTCCCGCCAGGGGAGAATCCTTGGAGAGGGTCAAAGCGCAGACCGGGGAACGGCCGTGGTTGACTGTCGCCAGAAGATGCATTTCCTGACTGACAACCTCCTGTTCAATGATACGGGTAATGATTTCCGTATTGCAAACTGTCACATCCGCCCCCAGACGGCGGATGGTCTCAAGATTTTTTGGGTTATTGACGCGGGCCACCACCTGGGGAACATGGAAAACCCGCTTGGCAATCTGACAGGCGACCACGTTATCCTCGTCCCGTCCGCTGACGGCAATAAAAGAATCGGCGGTCTCAATTTCCGCCTGCCGCAGAATGTTAAGCTCGGTGCCGTCGCCGTTTAAAACGATGGCGTCCAAAGAGGTGGCGAGGAGGGCGCAGCGCTTTTTATCCAGCTCCACCAGCATAATCTGGTGCCCCCGGTTCATCATATTCTGCGCGAGGAAGAAGCCAAGCTTTCCTCCGCCGACAATGACAAGCTTCATAAGTGATTCCCATACCTTTCCGCCGCTCCTGGGGAGACGGCCTGCCGAAATTTTACCTTTTCAGTCCGCCGGATCAGTCTACCACGCGATTGATAAGCAGCCGGTCTCCTCTTTGCAGGACAATGGACTGCCTGCCGTCGTAGAGGGTGATCCTGGAATCGGTGTGCTGCACGCCAAAGAGAAACTCCCCGTCGGGGAATTCCAGCTCCCTCACATCACGGCCGATATATTCGGGGGGGAAGTCCTCCGCCGTGGAGGAAATGGTGCAGGTGTCGAAGGCGATAAGATGCTGTTCCACATTTTCAATCAGAGCATCGCAGATTGTTCCCGCGGCTATTTTGGTCGGGCAGACGGTATTCAGGCCAAAGCGTTCAAAAATATTTTCCCGGTCGGGATCAGAAACGCGGACAATGATCCTCTCAACACCGAAAAACTCCTTGGCAATCTGGGCCACAGTGATGTTGAGATTATCGTCCTGTGAAACCACCGCCATGGCGTCGCAGCCCTCAATACCGGCCTCCCGCAGGATATCGAGATCCATCGCCACGCCCTGGACAATCATTCCTTCAAAGCCCTCGTCCAGATGCTCCAGCCTCTCCCGGTCCGATTCCACCACAGAAACGTCATGGCCCTTTTCATAAAGAGTTTTGGCAAGCTGCCTGCCCACACGTCCACAGCCGACAATTAAAATATTCATAGCTCTCTAACCCATCCTATCCATTGATTGATCATATACTATCATAAAAGATAAAAAATGGAAATAGACAAATGGAAAACAAAATTGTTAAGCTTCCAGCAGCACGGCACGAACTGGGGCGGCGTCCATATGCTCCATTTTCAGGGGAAGAGCGCTGAGAAAGTAGTCGCCTTCCCGGATTCCCTGAAGATCGAGGGATTCCAGAATGGGAATTCCAGCGCCGAGAAGCTCCTTGTGGGGCTGTTCCTCATTTTCATACATGCCGATAGAAGGCGCGTCCGTGCCAACCAGCAGAATTCCAGCCTCCGCCAAGGTGAAGGCCGCGCTTTGGGAAAGAAAGGCCTGGCCATTGCCGTGAAGGAGGATACGGCGCTGGCTTTTTTCCAGAAGGCGGTCCATATCCTTTCCAGTGAGAAGCCCCTTTACGGTAAAGACGGAACACGGGCCGATAAAATGAATGGGCGGCAGCTCGCCAATCCCCTGACCGTCGGGAAAATAGTGAAGGGGAGCGTCGGCGTGGGTGGCGGAATGGGTGCCCGCGTAAAAGCCGGTGACATTGGCGCCGTCGCCGGTTTCGATGCGAGCCAGGGGTTCGTGCCAGGGCTTGGGATCCCCCGGATAGGGCGGGCAGGAAAAAAGCTCTCTTGAAATGTCGTAAATTCTCATGAAGTGCCTCCTTGCTGCAGGTTTCTCAAAAGTCGGATTACTTCAGGGAAAGGTGGCGCCTTATGACCACGCAGGTTCCCCACAGGAGAGCGGCGGTGAGAAAAATATCAAAAAGGAAGGGGAAGATTCCAAACTGGATGACGCCGCTGCCCAGAGATTCCAGAGAGGCGCCCTGGAGGATGATGAAAATACCGTCCTCCCCGGCCCTGAGGCCAAGGGGGACGAGAAAGGTGCCGGCAAGATCGGCGAGAAACCCCGCCAGATAGCAGCCGCAGAAGATGAGAAAGCCCGCCAGGACATTATGCCTGTGGAATCTTCCGGTATTGGCGACAGCGATAGAAAAGTAAATGAGGGAGATGAAAAAAAGGAGCGCTATCAGCTCGCTGAAAGCCAGAATGGGGGAAAGGCGCAACCATACATCCAGGGTAGGGTATCCCATTTCCTGGAAGGTTTGATTCATAGTCTGCCACACGGAAAGCCCCTCTATACCGGCAGCGGAGGAAACCATAAAAAAGATGGAAAAAAGGGAGAAAACAACGTCGAGGATCATCCAGATCAAAGCGACAAGAAGCTTGGAAAAAACCAGCGACGAAGGTTTTACAGGAAGGCACATCGTCAAATAACCCTGATCCCCAAAGAGATTGGAGTGGAACCTCCGGACAACGATGACGATGGTCATCACGCCCAGCACCATCATATGCAGGTAAGAAATGAGCATGAAAATCACGCCTACTACAGGCTGTCCGGCATAAAAGCCGATCATCTCCGCCCCGGTGATGACTACCGCCGCCAGATAAAGGAAGCCCATCATCCGGGCGGTGGCGCGCAATTCATGGCGGATAAGCTTTGCTACCATTGGTATACCTCCCGGAACAGTTCGTCAACCGACTTTTGATATTTCATTCGGATGGCGTCCACCTCCATGTTCAAATAAATCCCGCCATCCTTCAGAAAGACGGCGGAGTCAAAAACCCGTTCCACGTCGCCGATGAGATGGGTGGCGATGAGAAGGGAGGAATCCCCGTCATATTGATCCAGGACGATGTCCAGCACCACGTCGCGGGAGGCGGGATCAATTCCCCCCAGGGGTTCGTCGAGAAGATAAAGCCTCGCCCGCCTGGACATGACTAATATAATTTGCAGCTTCTCTTTCATCCCCTTGGACATGTCGTTCAGCTTTTTCCTTTGGGGGATCTGAAATTTCTCACACAGGGCCGCGGCGCGTCCAGCGTCAAAATCGGCGAAAAAATCGGAAAAGAGACGGATGGCATAGGCCGGCGTCATCCAGGAGGCCAGAAAATTGCGATCGGGCAGAAAGGAAACGAGGCTGCCGGTATGTTCCCCTGGGCGCCGGCCCATCAGGGAAACCTCCCCCTGGTAGTCCCGGATGAGTCCGGCAAGAATTTTAAGAAGTGTAGTTTTGCCGCAGCCGTTAGGGCCCAGCAGACCGACAATCCTGCCCGGCTCCACCTCCAGGGAAAGATCCGAGAGGACAGAGGTTCTGCCATAGGATTTATTCAGATGGTCAATACTGACAATTGGGTTCATGTGGGGCGATCCTCCAAATTCTGTGAAATAATTTCCTGAATGCCGCTGCTGTGGTAGCCAAGCCGGCGCATAGCGTCCAGAAAGTTGTTGACATAATCCTGGGCCATTTCACGGCGGGTGGCGGCGATGAGCCCGGTATCGGAGGAAATAAACCTGCCGGAGGTGCGTTCGGTATAGAGGAGACCGGAACGTTCCAGCTCTGACAGCGCGCGCTGCATGGTGTTGGGATTGACGCCGAACTTCTGCGCCAGCTCCCGCACAGAGGGTACCCGGCTGCCGGAGGGCCATTCGCCTGAGACGATTCTGCGTTTAATTTCACTGATAATCTGCAAATAGATCGGCACGTTATCCTTGAAATCCAGTTCCAGTCAAATCCCTCCCCGCGTTTCTTCTGTATTAATAAGATAATACAAGTATAGCTTGTTTTTGGCATAAAATCAAGTGATAGAGCCGTTTTGATGAAAGAAACCCATAAAATGTGAAAAGAGAAAGCATATAATACAATTTGTATATATTTATATATTGTAAAATAAACGTATAATAATTACGGTTTGTTTACAAAATTTCTCTATATTTTGTCAAAAAGAGTGTGGTATGATCAGGACCAGAAATAATTATGAAGCTTCCAATTTTGGTAATAGAGGGAAGAACTCGGGAAGGATTGAATTTATCAATGAAGGTGACAGTTGTCGGCTGCGGCAGGTGGGGGACGTTTATCGCTTGGTATTTGGACAGTATTGGCCATGAGGTTGTTTTATACGGAAGAGAGTCCTCTCCCCATATGGAGAGACTTCGGGCCACAAGAAAAAATGAGCTTCTCACACTGCCCGGTTCCATTGCTCTGACTGCCTCTCTGGAGGAAATTGGAAAGGCGGATGCTGTGGTCGTATCTATCCCCTCCCAGGGGCTGCGGAAGTTTTTGAAGGAAATAAAAGGGCGGTTGGTTGCCGGAAAGCCGCTGGTTCTGTGCATGAAAGGCTTGGAAACAGGCACAGGAAGGCGTCTGACTGAGGCCGCGGGGGAAGTTCTCGAAGAGCTCTGTCCGGTCGCGGTATGGCTTGGACCGGGGCATGTGCAGGAATTCTGCCGGGGAATCCCCAACTGTATGGTGATAGACAGCCGGAACCAGGAAATCAAGGAGCGGCTGGTAAAGGAGTTTTCCAGTGAGCTCATCCGTTTTTACTATGGGCAGGATTTGATAGGAAACGAGGTAGGTGCCGCCGCAAAAAATGTTATCGGCATAGCGGCGGGAATGCTGGACGGGCTGAACCTGCCGACACTGAAGGGGGCCCTGATGTCCCGTGGAACCAGAGAAATTTCCCGGCTGATTGAGGCTATGGGGGGCAGCGCCTTTTCCGCCTATGGGCTGTGCCATCTGGGGGATTACCAGGCGACTGTGGTATCCCCCTACAGCCATAACCGCCGGTATGGGGAAAGCTTTGTCAAGGGAGAGCCCTATGGAGAATTGGCGGAAGGGTATTATACCGTGAGCTCCCTCATGACCCTCAGGGAACAGTATGGGGTGGAGCTGCCCATCTGCACCGCCGTATACCATGTGCTGTATGAGGGGGCGGAGCCCCGGCGGGCGCTGGACAGCCTCTTCCAGAGAAGCCTGAAAAATGAGTTTTGACAGGTCTGAGACCAATTTAAAACAACATGGAAAATGTAAATTTTTTCCTTTCAGCCTGGCAAAAAAGTGCTGGACGTCATGGGGAAACTATGGATTATGTGAAATTTTTGTGGTATTTTTCAGATTTGTTTGACATTTTCCAATCCGTAGGGTATAATGTCTAAGTGTGTCGGGATATAATGATTATCGATATATTAACATTCCAATTCAATAAGAATAAAAGCAATAAAATAAGAGATAACTATCATAACGGGCAAAATTTTTTACCGGCGGGAAAATCGGCTTGACCAGAGGAGGAAAATCTCCGGGGAAAAAGATTACCGACGGGCGCCGGTGCGGTTCCGGCGGAAAACTGTGATTGGAGGACTCCCGTATGTATGTCAGGTTTTTCAAACGCGCATGCGATTTTATTCTCTCCTTGATCGGAAGTATTGTGCTTTTGCCATTATTTCTCATTCTGATGGCTGCGATTAAGCTGGATTCCAAAGGGCCGATTCTTTTCCGCCAGGAGAGAATTGGAAAAAATAAAAAGCCGTTTTATATTTTAAAATTCCGGACCATGAGGGTGGACGCTCCCAGCGAAATGCCGACCCATCTGCTGGAGGATCCGGAGCAGTATATTACCCGGGTGGGAGGCTTTTTGAGAAAAACCTCCCTGGATGAGCTTCCCCAGCTGTGGAATATTCTGATGGGGCAGATGAGTCTGATCGGCCCGCGGCCGGTTATTACCTGTGAGAAGGAATTGATTGCCGAACGGGACCGTTATGGCGCGAATGATATCCGTCCGGGACTGACGGGCTGGGCGCAGATTAACGGCAGGGATGAGCTCTCGTGGCAGGAAAAAGCCCGGCTGGACGGCGAGTATGTGGAGCGTATGAGTCTGCTGTTTGACATAAAATGCTTTGTTAAGACCATTGGATCAGTTTTAAAGCATGACGGCGTGGTGGAAGGCGGTCCCAGCCAGCTGGCAAGGGAAGAGGAACGGCGCCGTGCCGGCTGAAATAGGACGCCGGGGGTACATACGGAATCTCAAAAGGGGTCAAAACAAAATATAGAAAAGAAAAACGCTGTGCTTTTATTTATGTTATTTATGCGCGGCGTTTTTTTATTTTGTCTGGGAAAACCTTTTGTGGGCGGAAAAAAAGAAGCCGGACGGCGGAAAGAGACCCCCTTGGCTGTGGTTTGACGGCCGCGCGGCCGTACGGGAAGTAAGGGGAAAGCATTATCGTAAGGATATCAGGCGTTTAACGAATACAACAAGGAACGGGGATTTTAAAGAAAAGAGAGAAAGACACCGGCGCGGCACAGGAAAAAGGCCACATCGGCTCAGGCGCTGGAAAGAATATCCCGCGGCATATGATTAATGAAAAAAGGAAGGAGGGGGATAAGAGTAGAAAAAGAAAACCATCAATGTTTTTTTGCCGAAAGAGGCCGGGATTTTGTGCATATAGACAAAACGGAAGGGGGGAAATGCCCCTGATTCGCTCTGTTTTGATAAATTCCTTCTGATCTTGATAAAAATCATTGCCGGATAGGTAAAGACATGCTATAATGAGGAAGTTATGAATAAACTTTAAACGAAATGCGAACGCGGATATCGCCTTGAAACTGGGAGAGCCGCCACCGCGGGAAAGAAACACGGCTGTGGAGCATTGCTTCTATCCCTGTGCCCCAATTTTCTCAGATGTGCCCGGATAGATATGTTCCCTTGCCCGTTTTTTTATTTTGATTGAAAGGGGCCTGCTTGCGGCGTCCTTTTGATAATATTCAAAGAAAACAAAAGAGGAGGAATTCACTTTGGACAAAATTTTCAAGCTGAAAGAAAATAAGACCACAGTGAAAACAGAAATTATCGCTGGTGTCACCACCTTTTTGGCGATGGCGTACATTCTTGCGGTAAATCCCGGCATGCTGGCCGCCGCTGGCATGGACAAGGCGGCGGTGTTTACGGCGACCGCGCTTTCTGCCTGCGTGGCTTCCCTGGTCATGGGCTTTGGCGCCAACTACCCCATCGCTTTGGCTTCCGGTATGGGACTTAACGCCTATTTTGCTTATTCCGTCTGCGGCCCGCTGGCCGCCGCGGGAGTGGCGGATCCTTGGAAGGTCGCCCTCACCGCCGTTTTGGTGGAAGGTATCATTTTCATCATCCTGTCGGCCTTTAAATTCCGCGAGGCTCTGGTCAATTCCATCCCGAAGAACCTCAAGCTCGGCATTACCGCCGGTATCGGCCTGTTTATTACGCTTGTCGGTTTGAAAGGTGCCGGAGTGGTTAAAGCGAGTGAATCCACCTTGGTCGATATGGGCAGCTTTGCCCGCCCGGAATTTGTCCTTGCCTGCGTCGGCATCCTGATCATCGCGGTTATGATGCATTTCAAGGTCAAAGGAGCCATCCTTTGGGGCATCCTGATCACTTGGGTGCTGGGAATCGGCGCGGAGCTGATCGGCTGGTATGTGGTGGATCCTGACAACGGGGTTTATTCCCTGATTCCCAATTTCACCGGAAACAGCTTTATTCCCGCCGCTCCTACAGTCGCCCAGTTTGATTTTGGCTATATTGCAAAGAATGTCCTGAATTTTGCGGTAATTGTATTCTCCTTCCTGTTTGTTGACCTGTTTGACACTGTCGGCACCTTGGTCGGCGTTGCCAGCAAGGCGGATCTGCTGGATAAAGACGGCAAACTGCCCCGCGCGGGCCGCGCCTTGATGGCGGACGCTGTTGGTACTGTTGCCGGCGCCTGCCTGGGAACTTCCACTGTCACCAGCTATGTAGAGAGCTCCGCCGGTGTCGCGGAGGGAGGAAAGACTGGACTGACCGCTGTTGTCACCGGACTTCTGTTTATTGTGGCTCTCTTCTTCTCCCCCATTTTCCTGGCAATCCCAAGCTTTGCCACCACACCGGCTCTTGTGATTGTCGGTATGATGATGATGTCCTCTGTCAAGAAGATGGAGTTTGATGGTGATATCGCCGATACCCTCAGCGGATTTTTGGCCATTGCCATGATGCCCTTCACCTACTCCATCGCCAACGGCATTATGTTCGGTATGCTTACTTGGGTTATCCTCAAGATGGTCGCCGGAAAGTTCAAGGAGATTCATCCTGTTATGTATGTTTCTGCCGCCCTGTTTATCCTGCGTATCATTACGCTGATTCACCCGGCCTTCTCCTGACAGGGAGTAAAAACAGGAAAAATAAGAACCAGAAAAGCCGTCCGGACATCGTCCGGACGGCTTTTTGTTGTTGGATAGCTTTAGTAAACGCGGCCTGATGCCCCTTCGCCGCGGCACCTCATATCAAAAGAAATCTTTTCAAGGTGTGTTATGCGCTGGACCGCCCGCGAACGGCAAAACAGCGCGCTGCCGTTTCGCCGTATGTATGAAAAAGGAAATCCCAGAACACCGGAAAGAAGCACGAGGAGAGCGGCGGGATAAAGCGCGTTTTCCCATGCGTACGGCGGTTCCATATCTTTTGCGGGAATTCCGCCATAGGGGAAATAGGGAAAACCAGAACCCCGCCCCGGCCTGATAGAACGCGGCTGAACCGGTTTTTATCGGCATGAGGGGAAGTTCCCACGGGAGCGAAGGGGGAAAACGGAAAGCTGAAAAAGGGGAGGAATTCGGCTGTTCTGGAGGAAGACTGTCTTATTCCCCGGAATGATGGATATCCGCCCCCTTGCCTTGGAGAAGGGCGCGGAATTGGCTGGGGGAATAGCCGGTGAATTTTTTAAAGCCCTGGGAAAAATGGTAGGGACTGCTGTAACAGGAGAGCCTGCTGATAGCCCGGACGGAAAGAGAGGTTTCCTGCAGCAGGCGGCACGCCTCCTGAAAACGCAGGCGCAGACAGTATTCTTTGGGGGTATAGCCGACATAATCCTCAAAAATTCGAATCAGATAATATTTTGAGAGGCCGACATGTTCCGCGATGTCCTCTACGGTGATTTCTTCTTTATAGTGAATATCTATGTATTGGCGGGCCTGGACGGCGTAAGCGCGCTGGGGAGAAGCCCCATCCCGCGCGTTCCCCTTCATTTTATCGCATAACGAGCACAAGGCAAGCTGGAACAGGGCTTCGGCCTTTAGGATGGAAAGAGGACGGCAGTCGGCCTCCAAAACCTTAGGCACCTCCCGGAACTGCTCCTCCAGCATAGGGGAAAATCCAGGGGATAGAACGCCTCCATGCCTGTCGGCGGTGGTTTCAGATTCAAAGAAAAAGGCGCCTGCTCCTTTAAAATGAAACCAAAGGATGCTCCAGGGATCTTCCTCGTCGCAGCCGTAGCCATAGGGCTGATTGGCGGGACAGTAAACAAAGTCGCCTTTGGAAACGCGCGTCTTTTTTCCATTGATATCCGCCCATCCCCGGCCGCTGACGCAATAAAGGAGCACATGTTCTTCAATGCCAGAACGGTAGATTCCATGCCCGGCGGCGTGATCGAAATATCCCGCGATTTTCAGCTGAAGATACCGCCCGGAAACGGAGGAAATATCCCCTGCTGGAATAAAGACGGTTCGGTCATTTTTTTTAGACACGGCACATCCTCCTTTAAAAATCCGCTGACGTTTCTTTTATTATAAAAGCAATTTTTCGTATTTACAAGGCAAAGAAAGGTATTTTATTTTCCTTTCCGTTATGGTAAAGTTTCAAGTAACAGATTGCCCCGAGCGGCAAGATAAAAAGGTAAGCCTAAGAGCGATAAAGGAGGAAGTTTTATGGCAGAAAAAGAAAGTCTGCTGGTGAGCCGGGAGGATAGGGAGATTCTCAGGGAATTGGCCCGCCGCCAGCTTGAGGACGCCCATTCCCCAGTGATGCTCCAGAGGATAGAAGACTGGAAAAAACACAATAATTTTTTGACGGGACGCCGTCCCATGGTGCATTTGGAGCTTTGGACCTTCGAATCTGAGGTGATTCCCCAACGTATGCGCTGCGGGGGGGGATTTGCCAGGAGGATCGAAAAGAAATTCTACCGTAATATCCTGAATTACGAGTTGTTTGACGATGACTGGATTGTTCCCGATTATTACCCGGTGCAGTGGAACCAAGGCTTCACTCCCTTTGGCCACAAGGTGAAATACCATTACGCCAAGGACGCCCAGGGGCGTGAGATCGGTTATGAGTTTGAGCTTTTGATCCATGATCTTCACGACGATCTGGACAAATTAAAAAAATCCACCTATTCGGCGGATCGGGAGGGAACCCTGAAGGAGATAGAGGCCCTGAACGGCATCTTTGGGGATATCCTTCCCGCGCGCCTGACGGGAAGCTCCATAGGTGTTAGTCCCACCGGCAATGTGGTCAGGCTGATGGGGTTGGAAAATATGATGTATGCCATGTATGATTATCCGGATGAGCTTCACACCATGATGGGCCGTATGACAGACGATTACCTGGAATATTTCGATTGGCTGGGAAATGAGAATCTGCTCCTCCCGACAGTAGGCTGCGAGGGCGTAGCGCAGGGAAGCCTGTGCTATACCGACGAACTGCCCGGTCCACAGGAGGCCGAGGGAAAGAGACTGTGCTCCCGGGACGTATGGGGATATCTGGATTCCCAGGAAACGGTGGGCGTTTCTCCGGATATGTTTGATGAATTCTTTTTCCCCTACTACAAGAAAATGGCCGGGCGGTTTGGACTGCTGTCCTACGGTTGCTGCGAACCGGTACATCCTATCTGGGAACGGTGCATATCCAAGCTGGAGAATCTCAGGAAGGTATCCATTTCTCCCTGGTGTGATGAGGAATATATGGGGGAAAGGCTCAGGGGGAGAAAAACTGTCTACCAGCGCAAACCCAGCCCTAACTATCTTGGAGTGGGAACTTCCCTGGATGAAGAGGCGTTCCGGGCCCATATTGAAAAGACATTGCAGGCGGCGAAAGGCTGTACGCTGGAAATCACCCAGCGGGATGTTTACACCATCGCCAATAATGAGGAAAAAGCCCGCCGCTATGTGGAGATTATCCGCGAGGCCATCGCGGATAAATGGCAGGGCTGATCCATCAGGAGAAAAAAGCTTTTGCGGGAGGAGAGCCCTTGCGGGAATTCCTCTCGTTTTTATCATAGGAAGTCTTCGCCCGCAAGGAGCCAGACATCCATGGGGTTGAGGAAAACGCTTGCAGGGGCTTAGGAGCATCTGCAAATTTTCGGTACGCTGTAAGTCCCAATTGAAAAATTCCGTAACCTCTTCCCCATAAAAGCTGACGGAAGGAAAAGGAAAATTTCCCGGGAAAATCAACTTGGCCTGAAGGGCGGGCCTCTTTCATAAAAAACGGCAGTTCCGGCTCAAAGGTTTAAGGGAGAAATACTGGTTTGTTAGAAAAGGTTGTACGGCGCCGGCCTGCAACAGTCCTTCAGCGAGAACGCTGTTTCACTCTTCCAGCGATGGAGAAAGAGGGAATTGACAAAGGACTGATGGAAACGTATCATATTTTTGAATCTATCTGACAGGAAGGAAAGAGGAAAAATGAAAAAGGTGACGGCGGTATATTTTTCGCCGACGGGAAATACGGAAAAAAGTGTAAGGATCATGGCGGAAGCGGCGGCATGTCCCATGAAGCTGGTGGATTTGACGGTGAAACAGGAGGCGCCCGTCCTCCAGTTTGGCGGGGATGAGCTGGTCATTCTTGGAATGCCGGTTTATGCCGGACGGCTTCCGGCTGCCGCTAAAGGCCGTTTTGACCGGCTGCGGGGCGAAGAGACCCCCTGTATTGCTGTGGTGACTTACGGGAACCGGGATTATGACGATGCTCTGCTGGAATTGGCGGATATGGCGCGGGCGCGGGGATTTCGCCTTCTGGGGGCCGCCGCCTTGGTAGGGCGCCATACCTATGGGGAAATTCAAGTTGATCGTCCGAGCTGCCGGGACTTGGAGGCCGACAGGGAATTTATCAGAAAAGCGCTTGCCAAACCGGAGGACGCTCCGATTCCCGCCATTCCTGGAAATCGTCCCTACCGCAAGGGAGGAGACGGTGGGAGATTCCGTCCGCGGACGGCAGAAGATTGTACGGGTTGCGGCCTGTGCGTAAGGCAATGTCCTGTCCGCGCGATTGCCGATGACTGTGTCACAGTCGGGGAGAGCTGCATCTCCTGTTTCCGCTGCGTCAGAAAATGCCCGGCGGGCGCCAAGGGAGTCAACACGGAGGAATACCGCGCCTTTGCGGAAGATTTTTCCCGTAAATTGAAAACGCCGAAAGAAAACCGCTATTTTCTTTAAAGACGATGACTGTCGAATGTTTGGAGAGCGCGTTTTTTGAGCCTGGAGGACTTCTGAAAAAAAGGAAAAAGCCGCTGTAGAACCACCGGGGTGGAAAAAGATGGAATGACGCTCCTGGACGCTAATATCATCCCGATGGATGCTCAGGACTTTGCTTTTACTGTCTGCCTCGGGCGGCAGGTGGTTCAACAAGCATTGGTGGGGATTTCGGTAATATTTTGCCCGCTTGCGGACTTCTTGCAGCCAAATCTTATCAAGTCCAATCACAAAAGGCGGGATAGCCTGAGTGGGTCTAAAGGAATTTTTACCGCCGGCCGGTAAAAAAGAAGAACCGGATTGGTTTTTTTCGTTTGCATCGCCATCCCGTCAGCTATAAATGGGAATATTTCCGCCAGCGGCGTTCCTTCCGGCAGAGTGCCTGCTCATTTGCGATTCCTTTCCCCCGTTGCTTGAGGTGAAAGCTGGTGGAAGGCGGTTTTTCCGCGGAGGAAAAAAGCCCCCAAAATCGGATTTTGTCCGATTTTGGGGGCTCCTGTCAGTTACGCGGTAAAAATGGGGAAAGGAAAAGGAAAAACTTATTTCTCCTCGTTCCAGCTGTACATTTTGCGCAGCTCCTTGCCCACGGCCTCGAGCTGGTGTTCAGCTTCAATGCGGCGGCAGGCGTTAAAGTGAGAACGTCCCACCTTATTTTCATTGATCCATTTGGAAGCAAAGGTGCCGTCCTGGATTTCCGTGAGGATCTTCTTCATTTCTTTCTTGGTTTCATCGGTGATCAAACGCTTTCCGGTCTCATAATCGCCGAACTCGGCGGTGTCGGAGATGGAATAACGCATCATGGAGAAGCCGCCTTTATAAATCAGGTCGACAATGAGCTTCATTTCATGGATGCACTCAAAATAAGCGTTCTTAGGATCATAGCCGGCCTCAACCAGGGTTTCAAATCCAGCCTTCATCAAGGCGGTTACACCGCCGCACAGAACAGCCTGCTCGCCGAACAGGTCGGTTTCTGTCTCACAGCGGAAGGTGGTCTCCAAAACGCCGGCGCGGGAACCGCCGATGCCTGCCGCGTAGGCCAGGGCAACATCCAGGGCATGTCCGGTAGCATCCTGATGGATAGCAACCAGGCAGGGAACGCCCTTGCCCTCCTGATATTCGCTGCGGACAGTGTGTCCCGGTCCCTTGGGGGCGATCATAAAGACATCCACATTGGCCGGAGGCTGAATCTGGCCGAAATGAATATTGAAGCCATGAGCGAACGCCAAAGCCTTTCCTTCAGTGAGGTAGGGCTCAATATCCTTTTTATACATATCAGCCTGACGCTCGTCGTTAATGAGGATCATAATAACGTCGGCGGCTTTCGCGGCGTCGGCGGTCAGCATGACCTCCAAGCCGGCGGCCTGCGCCTTTGCCCAGCTTTTGCTGCCCTCGTAAAGGCCAACGATGACGCGGATGCCGCTTTCATGCAGGTTCAGGGCATGGGCATGTCCTTGGCTTCCAAAACCGATAATTGCGACGGTCTTGTCCTTAAGTACATTGAGGTCGCAATCGCTTTGATAATAGATCTTTGACATGGTAATTCCTCCTAGCCGCATGAGAATGCGGATTAATGATATATTCCCATTCGCCTCAAAAAACGGGCAAATAAAAATTCAAAGAGATATTTCTCTGTTTTTTTCATTGTATCATAATTTTCCTGCATTTAACAGAGAAATTTTCCCGAAATTATGGAGAAAATGGGGGGGGGGATTGCAGGAATATTTGGAGAGGATTGCAAATGATGACATTTAATCCTTCCGGCTGGAAGACGGCTTTGTAACTGAGGAACCCTTCTCTATGGCGGTGACTCCGGTACGGACCACTTCCCGCAGCCCGTAAGGACGCAGAAGGGAGATCAAATGCTCGTTCCTCTCGCTTGTTTCAGCGGATTCAATGGTCAGGGAGGAGGGAGAAACGTCCACCACGTTGGCGCCCATCAGCTCGGCTATTTTCATAATCTCCAGACGGGACTTAGAGGGGCTGTTGACCTTGATGAAGCACAGCTCCCGGCTGAGGTATTCCCCCTCCGGCAGGGTTTTTACCTTAATGACGGGGATGACCTTATTCAGCTGCTTTTCCACCTGTTCCACAATATAATCATCCCCGTTGACCACAATGGTGATGCGGGAAATTCCAGGATCTTCCGTCACTCCGACGGAGAGGCTTTCAATATTAAATCCACGGCGGGAAAACAGGCCGGACACCTTGGAAAGGACACCCGCGTGGTTTTCCACCAAAACGGAAATGGTATGTTTCATAAAGCTTTCCTTCCTTTCTCATGCCGCTGGAGCCGCTTATTTGGATGGCATGTCGGGATTGACATTGCAAACCAGAAGATAAGCGCCCTTATGGGACAGCATGGCGTCAATGGCGCCGTCGATTTGGGAGTCGTCGTTTATTTCCTGAGCGGCGATCCCGTAGGCCCCCGCCAGGGCGACAAAGTCGGGTGTGCCGTCCAGAAGGGTGGCGCTGTGCCGGCCACCATAAAGGTTATCCTGAAGTTCCCGCACCATTCCGAGCCGCGCGTTGCGCATAACGACGATTTTCACATCGATGCGGTTCTGGCAGATCGTGCCAAGCTCATTGAAGCTCATTTGGAAGGAACCGTCGCCGCAGACCGCTACAACCTGACGCTGGGGCTTGGCCAGCTTGGCCCCTATGGCGGCCGGAACAGAATACCCCATGGTGCCGAGGCCGCCGCTGGTGAGGAAACGGCCCTCTTTCACCTGGAAATGGTTGGCCGACCAGATCTGGTTTTGCCCGACATCAGCCACATAAACAGATTTCTCCGGCAGCTTCTCGGAAAGGGTGAGGATAAAGCGTTTGGGATTCACATAGCCCTCTACGGAAGGGGGACAGGAGATGTTTTCCTTCCAGCTTTGCACCTCGTCCAGCCAGGCCTGCGGCGCCTGATAGGAGATCTTTTCCGTCAGGCTGCCCAGGACGGAACGGATATCTCCCACGATGGGCATATCCGCCTTCATATTTTTCCCGATTTCAGCGGGATCGATATCAATATGGATGACCTTGGCCTTTTCGGTGATCTGTCCCGGCGCGGCCATGGCGCGATCCCCCACCCTGGCGCCGCAGAGAATGAGCAGGTCGGCGCCGTGGATGGCCTTATTGGCGGCACGAACGCCGTGAGAGCCCAGCATGCCGAGATAGAGGGGGTGCCTGCTGGGAAAAATGCCGATTCCCATCATGGTGGATACCACGGGAATGCTGGTCTTTTGGGTAAACTGCATCAGTTCCCGGCGGGCATTGGAGGAGACAACGCCTCCCCCGGCGCAGATGACCGGGCGTTTCGCTGACGCAAGCAGCTCAACAGCCTTTCTGATCTGTAAGGGATGTCCGGTGATCCGGGGCTTATATCCGATGATTTCGGCCTTCTGGGGATAGATGAATTCAGGAATTTCATTGGTCTGCATATCGATGGGAATATCAATCAGGACCGGTCCCGGCCGTCCAGTGGAAGCCAAATGGAAGGCTTCTTTAAAAATACGGGGGAGATCCTCGGTCCGTTTGACAAGATAGGAATGTTTGGTAAAGGGCTCGCAGGCGCCGGTGATGTCCACTTCCTGAAAGACGTCGCGTCCAAGCAGATCGCTGCGCACCTGGCCGGTGATGGCCACCATGGGGATGGAATCCAGATAGGCGGTGGCGAGGGCGGTGATCAAATTGGTAGCACCGGGGCCGGAGGTGGCGACGCAGACGCCCGCCTTTCCCGATACACGGGCGTAACCGCTGGCGGCATGTCCGGCGTTTTGTTCCTGACGGACAAGGATATGGGTAATCTGGGAACCTTTGTAAAGCTCATCATAAAATGGACAAATGGCCGCGCCTGGATAACCGAAGACGACAGACACGCCCTCGTTTTCCAAGCATTTGACCATAATTTCAGCACCGCTAATCATAGGCGTTTGCCCCCTTCGCAGAATAAAAAGAATTTCATTTTATTATAAGCTTTTTTGGCGGCCCCGTCAATATAAAGGGGCCTGTCCTAATGATTGGAAGGGGGCAGGGGGAAGTGAGGCGAGGAATGGGAAACCGCGCGCGTCCCACGTCCGTCGGTGGAATCGCGGCAGTCAGGGCGGAACAGCGGGACGAGAATGGGGCGCGAATAAATTGGGAAAGGTAAAAGGAGGCGGAAAGGCTGAAAAATAATTTCAGAAAATTTCAAAAAGGTCTTTACATTCCCGGCCACAAAGGGTATGATGATATCCGTAAAAAACAGGGTGAATTCAGGAAGCTTTTCCAGAACCCCCTGGATATAAGAGGCGCTCCATCCCCGGCATATTTACAACCTGGTCTTTCGGCGGCATTTCGGCGGCATGATGAATTTTGTGGAAGTAAATAGCCGTTACTGAGGTATGGAGCGCCTTCTTTTTGGTGAGGAATCCATCGGTTAAGCCGCCGGAGACGGGTGGAACAAGAGTGTTTGCTTTAAGCGGCGGGGAAAGGGATCGCCGGATAGTAAGCGATTGGCAATAGAAACCGGCCTAAACCCGGGGTCTCTTGTTACGGGCTGAGCTCAAGAGATTCAAATAAAAGAAAGTTTGGCGCGGCTTGAGACACATAATCGTAATGCCTTTATGAGGTTGATCCGCTAGGTTAGCCGGGCGATTGTGATTCTGGAATCCTGATAAGTGAAATACAATTAGTTGTTAGTTTGGAAATTAATACAATTAGTATAAATAATAGAATTGAATATCCGGGTGATAAAACCATGAAAAAAATGAAAACGGCCTTTTCCAACCGCAGACCGCATTTTTCCGGGTTCTCCAACGTGGGGGAGACGTTCCGGAACGCCTTCAGAGACAACGGCGACAATCTGGCGCCCAACCGCCGGAACATTATCAGAGGTACTATTTTTAATAATATGCTGGTCCAGATGACCGGCGGCGTTTTCTTTACGGGGCTGATATTGATTCTCCTCCAAAATGAGGAGGAAACCGTCCGGAATACTTATCTTGGCAATATGGCGACCCTTCAGCTGCTGTGCGGCATGTTTCAGCTGGCGGCTCCTTTCTTTGTGGAAAAAATGAGGCGGCGCAGGGGTTTTGTCCTCACCTTCCGGCTTTTATACCATGTCGTTAATATTGTTGTCCTCGCGGTGATCCCCCTGCTGCCCCTTCCTTCTTTGACAAAGGCGGATCTCTTTATGTGGATGGTGGTTCTCATGACCGCCTCCAACGCCTTGGCAACCCCTCCCCTGAGCGCTTGGCATCTCCACAGCCTGACGGAAAGCCGCCGGGGCGACTTCTTTGCCATTCAAAGTATGATCCTCCCATGTATCAATACAGTGACGGCCTTTTTATGCAGCCTTCTGATGGATGGGATGAAAATGCAGGGCAGGGAGCTGACCGCCATTTTAATTCTCAGGGGAATCGCGGTCCTGGTTGTCATGCTGGAAACCTATTCCTATTATAAAGTGTCTGAGCCCGATTATATGAAGTCGGCCCAGGTCCCCAAGCTTCGGGAGGTTCTTACCGTCCCCTTCCGCCATCCCAAATTCCTGCTCATGGTGCTGATTGCCGTGCTGTGGGGCTTTATGGCCAATATCCCTTCCCAGTATTACGCCGCTTACCAGCTGGAGGACGCCAAGCTGACCTATACCTATATGAATTCCGCCAATTTCCTGAATATTCCCGTCACCCTTCTGATGATCCCCTTTTGGAATAAGAGGATTCACCGTTATGGATGGCTTCCGGTTTTGTCGGTTTCCGTTTTCCTCTACGCCTTCGCCTATTTCTTCAATGGCCTGCTGACAGCCGATACCCAGTATATTTATATCGTCTCGGCGGTTTACTGCAATATGGTGGCGCCTGGCGTCACCCTGGGAATGGCCAACCTTCCCTACCTTAGGATACCTGAGCGGGGGCAGAGCAGCTGCATCGCCTTTTATAACTCTGTCGTGGCGCTGGCAAGCACCATGGGCGCGTGGGCGGGGAAATATTTTGTCCTGGCCACAGAGGGGATTTACCTGGATTTGTTTGGCCTGCATTTGAAAAACGCCGCATACGTCAGCTTCCTCCCCTTTATCGGCACGGTGCTTTTGACCTTTATTATCCTCCTGATTTACCGTTATGACAAAAAGCACCAGGAGCCGCCCCGTGAGGAAGAAAGGGAAAATAAGAAGGTGGAAGCGGCGGTATAGTCCTGTTTGACTTTGCCCTTGCAATTGCTAAGATTCCCCGCTTGCGGATGGGAAAGGGAATGGGAAAATCGTATAAGGCCGCGAGCGGGATATTTGAATAATTCTTCCGATTATCGGATAGCGTCCAAATTGATAAAAGCTGGCAGGGAAAAGGAAAAGCCAAGAAATAATGAAAAGCTTCCCTTTCGGCGCTCTGTATTCCTACATGAGAAGCTCGGCAATTATTATACCCAACGCTTTTTTGCCTTCCGCCGGTTGAAGCCGGATGTCTTGCTGAACGCGGCAATAGCGCTCAAAGGGCATATACCGGAAAACATTCCAAGACGCGGAAATTTTCTGTTTCCCGCATCGCTTGCTTCTCGGCCCGTTAACGCGCAATTGCCGCTCTAGTGACAGCCTTCCGCTGTCGCAAAGCCGTCATTAGCATCTCTCTTCGCTCGCGGCTTTAAGATAATTTTTTGATCTTCCCAGCAAAGCTGAGAGATTCCGCTAAAAGTATACGATGATAATAAAAAACGGCATGTCTTTTTACAGACATGCCGTTTTTTATTACATATTTATGGGGTTATTCAATAATGCTGGTGCCGTCCATTTCCTCCGGCTGCTTCAGGCCGAGAATTTTCAGCATAGTGGGCGCGATGTCCGCCAGCCTGCCGCCGGTACGGAGCTTACAGGGATAGTTGACAACACAGAAGGGCACCGGATTGGTGGTGTGGGCGGTGAAGGGGGAACCATCCTCCTCATACATCTGATCCGCGTTGCCGTGATCGGCGGTGATCAGAGCCACGCCGCCCATTTTGGTGACGGCGTCCACCACCCTGCCGACACAGGCGTCCACGGCCTCAACAGCCGCTTTGGCAGCGTCAAAGACACCTGTATGGCCAACCATATCACAGTTGGCGAAGTTGAGGATGATGACGTCATATTTGCCGCTTTCAATCCGCTCCACAACCGCGTCGGTAACCAGATAGGCGCTCATCTCGGGCTGCAGGTCATAGGTGGCAACCTTGGGGGAGGGAATCAGGCAGCGATCCTCTCCGGGATAGACAGTTTCCACGCCGCCGTTGAAAAAGAAAGTCACATGGGCGTATTTTTCTGTTTCGGCGATGCGGAGCTGTGTCATGCCCTGGTTGGAAATATATTCTCCAAAAGTATTTTTCAGCGTCTGCGGATGGAAAGCAACCTCCACGTTGGGCATGGAAGCGTCATATTGGGTCATGCAGACAAAATGGAGAGGAAAGAAGCCGTTTTTCCGCTCAAAGCCGGTGAAATCAGGATCTACCAGGGTGCGGGTGATCTCCCTCGCGCGGTCGGGGCGGAAGTTGAAGAAGATAATGGAATCCCCGGCAGAAATTTTTCCCGCGGGATCGCATACGGTGGGAACGACAAATTCATCGGTGACCTCCTGCTGGTAAGAGGCTTCCACCGCGGCGGCGGCATCCGGGTTCTGTACCCCTTCGCCGTAAACCATGGCGGCGTAAGCCTTGCCTACCCGTTCCCAGCGGTTGTCCCTGTCCATGGCGTAGTAGCGGCCCATGACGGTGGCGATTTTTCCCGTACCGATTTCCGCCATTTTATCCTGGCACTGGAGGATGAAATCCTTTCCCGAGGTGGGGGGAACGTCGCGTCCATCCAAAAAGGCGTGGACATAGACCTTTTCCAGGCCAAACCGTTTTGCCATTTCCAGCAGGCCGTAGAGGTGCCCGTTGTGGCTGTGAACGCCGCCGTCGGACAGCAGGCCCATGAGATGAAGGGCGCTTCCGGTTTTTTTGCAGCTTTCCATAGCGGAGGAGAGAGCTTTATTTTCAAAGAAATCTCCATCCTGGATGGATTTGGTGATGCGGGTGAGCTCCTGATAAACAATGCGGCCGGCGCCGATATTGGTATGCCCTACCTCGCTGTTGCCCATCTGCCCGTCCGGCAGGCCGACATCCATGCCGGAAGCGCCGATCCGCGTAACGGGGTTGGAGGAAAAAATCCGGTCAATATTGGGCTTGTCCGCCGCCTTGATGGCGTTGCCCTTTTCCTCGCTCCGGCAGCCAAAGCCATCTAAAATCATCAATATCAAAGGTTTTTTCATTCAGTTATCCCAGACCTTTCCGCGCTCGCAAAGCTCAACTGGGCTTTGCGTTTTTGCGCTGTATGTGCTTTCAGAAAGCGGTTAGCGGCTTGCCGCCTCAACGATGACGGAGAAATCCGCCGCCTTCAGGGAAGCGCCCCCGATCAGGCCGCCGTCCACATCTGGCTGATCCAGCAGTTCAGCCGCGTTCTTGGCGTTCATGGAACCGCCGTACTGGATGGTCATAGCGTCCCCAGCGGCTTGATCGTACAGGCCGGCGACAACGCCCCGGATGACAGAGCAGACCTCATTGGCCTGTTCCGCGGTGGCGGTGCGTCCGGTGCCAATGGCCCACACGGGCTCATAAGCGATAATGACCTTTTTCAATTCTTCCCTGGAGACGCCCTGAAGCGCGATCTTGGTCTGCATGGCGACCAGCTCGGCTGTAATGCCCTGCTCGCGCTGCTCCAGATATTCGCCCACGCAGAGGATCACCTTGAGTCCGGCGTCCAACGCGGCGCACACACGCTTATTGACGGTCACATCGGTCTCGCCGAAATAGGTACGGCGTTCGCTGTGGCCGATGATAACATACTGAACGCCCATGGCCGCCAGCATATCGGCGGAAATCTCTCCGGTGAAGGCGCCGGATTTTTCCCAATGGCAGTTTTCAGCGCCAACGCCGATGTTGGTGCCCTTGGTGGCCTCAAGAGCCACGCTGAGATCCACATAGGGAACGCAGACGACAACGTCGCAGGAGGCGTCCTTAACCAGAGGAGCCATCTCTTCAATCAGAGCCTTGGCCTCACAGGGGGTTTTGTTCATTTTCCAGTTGCCGGCGATAACCGCGGGACGAAGCTGCTTATTCATGTTGATAATCTCCTTTTTCTATCAATGTTTAGATAAACGCCCAATTCATATCCGGGAAGAAAGCAAATTTACTTTTCTGCCAAAACGGGCACGGTAAAAGCTCCCGTGCCCGTTTTTTGACATTCTTATTTCTCGTTCAGGCAGGCGATACCCGGGAGCTCGCGGCCCTCGAGGAATTCCAGAGACGCGCCGCCGCCGGTGGAAATATGGGTCATCTTGTCGGCGAAGCCGAGATTTTCCACCGCCGCGGCGGAATCGCCGCCGCCGATGATGGAAATGGCGTTGCTGTCAGCAACCGCCTGCGCGACGGCAACTGTGCCGCCCGCGAAAGCTTCCCATTCGGAAACGCCCATCGGTCCGTTCCAGACAACGGTTCCGGCATCCTTGATGGCGTTGGCGAAAAGCTCTCTGGACTTTGGTCCGATATCCAGGCCCATCCAGCCGTCGGGGATTTGATCAGAGTCGATGGTCTTATGCTCAGCGTCGGCCTTGTATTCGGTCGCGACAATATTGTCCACAGGAATGAGGAACTTGACGCCCTTGTCTTTTGCCTTGGCCATCATTTCCTTCGCGAGCTCCACCTTATCCTTCTCGCAGATGGAGGTGCCGATGGAATAGCCCAGAGCGTTCATGAAGGTGTAGGCCATGCCGCCGCCGATGATAAGGGTGTCCACCTTGTCCAAAAGGTTGTTGATGACGCCGATCTTATCGGAGACTTTAGCGCCGCCGAGGATGGCGACAAAGGGACGCTTGGGATCGGTCAGGGCGCCGCCCATGATTTTGATTTCCTTCTGAATCAGGAAGCCGCAGACAGCGGGAAGATAATCGGCGACGCCGGCGGTGGAAGCGTGGGCGCGGTGAGCGGTGCCGAAGGCGTCGTTGACATAGATATCAGCCAGGGAAGCGAGCTCCTTGGCAAAGGAGGGATCGTTCTTTTCCTCTTCTTTGTGGAACCTGACGTTTTCAATCAGCATGGCCTCGCCGTCTTTGAGGCCGGCGGCCAGGGACTTGGCGCTTTCGCCCACAACGTCCTTAGCCATTTTAACTTCCATGCCCAGTGCCTTGGAAAGATAGGTGGCCACGGGGGCGAGGGAATATTTCATGTTGAATTCGCCCTTCGGGCGGCCGAGGTGAGAGCAAAGGATGACCTTTGCCTTATGGTCAAGGAGATACCGGATCGTCTTTAAAGCTTCATCAATACGTTTGGGATCGGTGATATTTCCATCCGCGTCAAAGGGAACGTTGAAATCACAGCGGACGAGGACTCTCTTGCCGGAAACATCAATGTCTTCCACGGTCTTTTTGTTCAAGTAATTCATAAAAACACCTCTTCTTTGTTTTCATCCAAATCATTGTTAAAAATATATCAGATACCTTTGTCATTGTATAACAAATTGGATTTTTTTTCAAGTAGAAACAGAGAATATCTTGGCCGAAAATAGGGAATTATTCTTCCCAGCTCAGGGTGGTGAGCTCCCCGCTGCACTGAAGGGAGGGGAAACCCCATTGCCGCAGGGCTTCAAAAACGCCGACAGCCACCGAATTGGAAAGATTCAGGCTTCTGGCCGGGCTGATCATGGGGATTCTGACACAGCTGCCGGGATTATCGTGAAGAAGCTGCTCAGGGAGCCCGGCGGTTTCCTTCCCGAAAACCAGATACGCCCCGTCGGGATACTGGATGTCTGAATAAATATGCCGCGCTTTCGTGGAAAAATAAAAGAAGGGGCCGCTGTTTTTTTCAAAAAAATCTTCCAGGCTCCTGTAGTAAGAGATATCCAGCAGATGCCAGTAGTCCAGCCCGGCGCGCTTGAGCTTTTTATCGTCGATACGGAAGCCCATGGGTTCCACCAGATGAAGCCTTGCTCCCGTAGCCGCGCAGGTGCGCGCCACGTTGCCGGTATTTTGCGGGATTTCCGGCTCAACCATTACAATATTGAGAGTCGACATACTATAAATTTTCCTCTTTTCCTCCAGATTATTCCTTATCCTGGAAAAATTATACCCCATCGCTTTCCTTTTTTCAATGAAAAACAGATTTCCCTAATTAATGAAAAAAGCGGAGACGATGAATCCGCCTTTTTGGCGGCTCAAAAATAAGCGCCCAACCGTTTTTCACCGTCCGCAGAGGAACTTCCATTATTTCCCCCTCGTTATTTACTCGGAATTGGGATAACCTAATAGTGAATTCCCCATATTGGAAAGGAGTGAAAGAAATGTCAAAGCTGGTTTCTTCCGTTGTAAAGGGCGTCGGCGCGGGAATGGCCGTCGGGCTGGCGGCCGGCGTGATCGGCGGCGCCATGATGCAGAACAACAAAAAGATTAAGAAAAACACCAATAAGGCTGTTCACGCGGTTGAGGACTTTTTGGATAATGTTCAGTACATGTTCAAATAACGGTTCCAATCCATCTGTTTCTGGGGCTGCTGCCATTTCTGCTGACGCGGCGGCCCTTTTGTTTTTTCAAAATTCCTGTCATGGAGAGGGTTTTCTCTTGCGTCCCGGGAGAATCCCCTGTATAATTGAAGAATGTGGAATCCAAGGCCGGAGGGCGGGCCGCAATGTATAAGAGGGCGGGGAGGAGCCCATCCTATCCTTAAAAAGCTGTGAAATTCTGGGAGGATGTCTTCATGGGAAAGGTTTCGTATATGGTAAAGCGCATCGCGGGGATGCATTATAAGGATTTTTTCGAGATGGTCGGCCTTTTACATAGGAAAACGGGAAAAAGCCGCGTCTATCTTTTCTGCGATATGGTCTGGTGCGGGCTGAAATACGGCTGCGGCTATACCGATTACCGCCTGTTTGAGTTTTACAACCTCAACGGCAGGCAGCGCTCCACCTTTCTGACCAGGGCGAAAAATAATCAGATTGTAAAGAAATACAACCAGAAGGAATACCTTCATATTCTGGAAAATAAGGTGGACTTCAACAATTATTTTTCTAAATTTCTGGGCCGCAGGTTTATCGATATGAGGACGGCGGACAGGGAGGAATTCGGACGCTTTATCGACGGGCTGGATACTATTATGGCCAAGCCCCTGGATTCCACCGGCGGGCACGGCATCGAAAAGCTGAAGGTGTCCGATTACCCTTCTCAGGACGAGCTGTTTTCCTATTTGAAAGAGCACCGCTTCGGCCTGGTGGAGGAATATATTGTCCAGCATCCCGAAATGGCCGCCTTTAACCCCTATTCCGTCAATACCTACCGTATCTGCACGATTCTGGATGAAAAAGGGGAGCCCCATGTTCTTTACTTTTATATCCGCATGGGAAACGGGGAGAGCGTGGTGGACAACCTCCATTCCGGCGGGCTGACCTGCCCGGTGGACTGGGAGACAGGGGTCATCAAATACCAGGGATACGCCCTCTTTGACAAATATTATGACGTCCATCCCAATACGGGCCACCAGCTGGCCGGCTTCCATCTCCCCATGGTGCCCGAGGCTATCGCCATGTGCTTTGAGGCGGCAAAGTCCCTGCCCCAGGTGGGTTATGTGGGATGGGATGTAGGAATTACTGAAAAGGGTCCGGTGCTGATTGAGGGGAACCCCTTCCCCGGGCACGATCTTCTTCAGATGCCTCCCCATGCGCCGGATAAAATTGGAGTTTTGCCCCATTTCCGCAAATATATCAAGGATATCTAATCTTCTTGAACATCTTTCTCAGCTGCCGGCAGAAATGATAACCGACTTTCAGGCTGGAACATTGCAGACAGGGCAGGAGAAAAGCCAAAAGGACGCGTCTGTCAAACTGGCGGAACAAGGCGTTTCTTTTGGGCGGATCAGGAAATCAGAAGAATGCCAACGTGCAAAGCGTCGCCCACTGGCGACGCTTTTTTTGTTGTGGAAGCCACCAGCTGCGCAGGCGGAGGCGCCCCGTAAAAAGCTTTCGCGTCAAGTGCCGAGTATCTTCAGCAGAGATACCGGGATGAATTTGAACGGCAAACCCAAGGAACACAAAAGGATGTTTAAAAAATAAGACGGAAATTTAAATTTTTTATTGAAATAGAGCATTTATCATGCTATACTTAATTAATTTTTTTCAGCCGGTATTTTCAGTGTCTGAAAAATGCAAGGAAAAGAGTCCCAAGGGAGCGGTTTTCACCATGGGACATTGCGCAACGCTGGCTGGATTATGAGGAGGCAGATCCATGGGAAAGAAAGACAGCCTAAACGGCAAATGGCAGTTTGAAATGGATCCCGCGGGGAAGGGAGTGGAAGAAAAATGGTTTTCCCAGCGGACATTCACAGGGACAGCGGTTGTCCCGGCAATCATTCAGGAGCAGGAAATCGGTTTTTTAACGCGGAAGGACAGCCGGAGGACGGTGAATTATCACGAGTCCTTTGAGGAGCTCGACGACTCCTTTCTGCCGACGGCGAGCGAGTGCTATACTCACGCCTGGTACGCCCGAGATATTGAGACAGGGGAGCTGGCGGGATCGGAGAGGAGGTTGATCGTCTTTCAGGGGCTTCATCCCTTCGCGGACATCTATGTGGACGGAGAGCTTTTCTGCCGGCATCGCAAGGGCCCGTTTGAGCCCTGTGAGGTTGATATCAGCGCGCTGAAGCCGGGGACTCATCATGTAGCCGTCCATCTGCTGGATGAGGGGCATTACCTTCAGGGTGTGGTGAAATGGCCTTATTTTTCCGGTATTTTTAAGGATGTCTATCTGGAAGAGCGAAGCAGGGACGGTATCGAAGAAGCCTGGACGGAGACGGACCCCGCCACCGGGGAGATACGGCTTTTTGTCAGGGTATGCGGGGAACCGGATGAACTCCGCGCGGAAATTGCGGGGATCCGTATGGAGCAGCCCTGTATGGCGGGGCAAAAGGAATACAGGTTTGAGGCCGTACTGGAGGATCGCGTCCCATGGACGCCGGATTGCCCCCGGCTGTATCCCTGCCGTGTAGAGGCCGGAAGACGGGGGCGGACGGTTTCGGAAAAGGAATTTCGTTTTGGTTTTAAGAAGCTGGAGCCCTGCGGCAAAAAAATTCTATTGAACGGAAGGCCCTTCTATTTTCGTGGAACCGGTTTCGGCGGAGTCTGCAATGGATTTCCAAGACCGGGCCGCTCGGCGGACTGGTACCGCGGGCTGGTCCGCCGGATTAAGGAGTATGGATTCAATTACCTCCGGATCCATACCTTTTCCATGGAGCGGGAGCTTTTGGATATCTGCGACGAAGAGGGTCTGCTTGTTCAGGCGGAGCTGTTCTCCGTTTTTTATGAAACGGAGCGGGAAAGGGCGCTTACCCGGGAGCAGCTGGAGCTGCTCCTCAAAAGGAACCGGAGCCATGCCTGCGTCGGCGCCTATGTAATGGGGAACGAGCATGAGCACGCCGCCCCCGAATATCTGAATTTCCGCGACGCTCTGTGCCGGATGGCCAGGGAGAAAGCCAACGGCGCCCTGGTCATCGACAGCGACGGGGTGGACGGCGTTGCCTCGGCCCCCCACGGGGAAAGCGACGCCGTGATGTCCGGCGGGGTGAGCGTGGGAAATCTTTACGATGTCTCGCCCCTGGCTTATTCCAGATCTATGATGTTTGACAAGCCCTATCTGGTGCATGAATTCAATTACACAGAGAGCTTTCCTCAGATAGAGGATATCCCCCGGTATGGCGCCTGGCCGCGGCCCTTCTGGCTGGAGCACGCCCGGAAGTCCGCCCGGGAAAACGGCTGCCTTTCCCTGCTGCCCCAGTATGTCGCCCTGTCGAGAAAATCTCACTACACTATGATCCGGAGAGCGGTGGAGGATGTGCGCAAGGCGTCCGGCGTGGCGGGATTCGGCCATTGGGGATTTATTGATTTCGTCCATGAATCCATTGGGCTTACTAACCTTTTCTTGGAGGACAAGGGAGGAAACGCGGCCGATTTCCAAGAGGTAAATGGCCCGGTGATCCTCGCCTTTTCTCCAGAGCGGGTCTCCGACACGGGATATCAGGGGGAGAAATTTGATTTCACCATGAGCCTGTGCAACGCCTCTTCGGAGCCCGCGGGGCCGGATATGATTCAGTGGAGGCTCGCCGCCGGCGGGGAGGTTCTCTGCACCGGCGGCACAGAGGGATACGCCCCCGCGGGGGAAACGGCCCAAACCCAGCGGCAGAGCTTTGTTCCCCCAAAGGCGGAAAAGCCCTATCAGGCGGTGCTGGAAGCGGAATTCCCCGGTGGGGTGAAAAACAGCAGAAAGCTCTGGTTTTTCCCCAAGCCGTCAGAGAAACCTCCGGCCCGGCGCGTCCGCTATATCCCAGAGTATTTCCCCAGCCTGTCCAGACTGTCGGAATATGACGGGGCCATAGAGGGGATAACAGAATACGCCCTTTGGGATGCTCCCGCGGACGCCATCCTGATCACTCCTATTCTGTCGGACGCGGCGGCGGATTACCTCAGGCGCGGCGGCAGGGTGCTTCTCCTGCCGGTCTATTACAAGCACGGACACACCGGCCTTCCGGAGCTGCCCTCCAGCTTTGCCGGGATGCCTTCCTTTGCGGGAACCGTGGGGGGCTGCGGCACCATAATTTCCGGCCATCCTGTTTTTGAGGGCTTTCCCCATGAGGGTTACTGTGACATGCAGTTTTTTGACCTGATTGGAGGGGAGCGGGCGCCCCACATTTGCGTGCCCTTCCACCATGTCTCCCCACAGGTCTTTCATCTGGATGCGTGGCCGGTGAAGATCGAGCCCATCCTCCGCTCCATTCCCAACTGGAAGAAGTGCGCCAACCGCGCGTATCTGTTTGAGGTTTGGGTGGGAAAAGGGCGGCTGATGGCCTGCGAGATGCTCTTGTTTGAGAACCTGTTCCTTCGTCCGGAGGCGAGGTGGATGATGGATTCCATCCTGCGCTATATGGATTCGGACGGGTTCCGTCCAAAGGCGGCGGTTACTCCTGAGGAGCTCGACGGGCTGCGGGAGCCTGTCACCATTTTCCGGCTGTAATTAGGAAAAGATGAAAAACGGGAAAACCCGATCCCGATGAAAACAGAGAAAAAAAGCGGCGCTCACAGGCGCCGGCCCGAAGCAGATTTTTTTCACGGCGCAGCTCCTTTTTCAAGTGGAGCAGCCCTCTTTCCTATAGGGGAGCTCCCTTCCGTCCTGAAATTCATCTTTCGTTTTATGAATGAAAAATGCTGTGCTTTCAAATCTGATTGTCATAGCGCAGAAAACGCCCCCAAGGGAATCATTCTCTTGGGGGCGTTTTGAATCCTGAACCGATACCAGGTCGGAGCAAAAAGCGCGGAGCTTCATAAAACTATCCATAGAGATATCCATTCCTATCATTTCAAATTCCCGTCAGGAAGAACAACGGAAAAAAAGCCCCGGGAATGTCCCGGCGGACCAGCCGGAGGGACTGATTAAAAGGGAGGAGAGGCTATGGCTGGCATCCTCCTTCTTCCGGATCGGGGGACTGAGCAAGCTGCTCCTCAAAACGGTCAAGCAGGCCCTCCAGTTCACGGAACAGCTGTTCCCGATCGGAAATGAACTGATCTGTGAACAGGAAAAACTCCTGAGTGAATTCCTCTATGGTGGCCTGGATAAACCTCCGGCCCTCCTGAGTGAGGACAAGGAGCTTGCGCCGTTTATCCTTGGGATGGGGCATCCGCGCGACATACCCCTTCTGAGCCAGGCTGTCCACCGCGTAGGTGACCGTCTGCCGGGGAAGATAAAGCCTGTCGGCAAGGCGCCCGGCCTCCCGTTCCTCCGGCCGGCAGAACAGCTCCACCAAAATCAGGAGGTTGACGAGATTCATATGCTTCGAGCTGGCCCAGCGGCAGCACAGGTGATAAATTTTGGCGAACTGCAGCGCCTGCTGCATCAGCTGATAGGACTGTTTATCCTGTTCCATAAAATTTCCTCTTTTTCAAAAAATGAAGCTTCTGACTGTTAGCTTACACCCATCCCGCCGGGTTTGTCAATCTCGGGGAGGAGAGTTGTAAAATTTTCATGAATACCCAGTGAAAAAATTTCAAAAAATACCGATAGGCCGCCGTTTTTTCTGGGTGCGGCCCATGGGGCGCCCATTGACTTTTTAGACGCGGGGGATAAAATAAAAGAAGAAAATAATACGAAATGGGATTATTTTTCATCTTGACGTAGTCCCGCCCGGGAAATTGAAAAGGATGGCTGAGGAAGGAAGGTGCTTCGGTTTGGAGCAGGCGGAACGGTTTGTTGTGTTTCAGGATGTATGTAAGTATTATCAGATGGGCGGCCAGCGGATAGCGGCTGCCGACCATATCTCCTTTGAAATTAAGAAAGGGGAATTTTGTGTGATTGTGGGGCCCAGCGGCGCGGGAAAAACCACCCTGCTGAACATGCTGGGGGGAATGGATTCCTGCGACGAGGGGAAAATCCTGCTGGACGGTAAGGAGGTCAGCTCCTATACCCCCCGTCAGCTGACGGAATACCGGCGTTATGATGTGGGCTTTGTCTTTCAGTTTTATAATCTGGTGCAGAATCTGACAGCGCTGGAAAATGTGGAGCTCGCCAGCGAAATCTGCACCCAGCCCCTGGATCCGGAGGAAACTCTGCGCCGGGTAGGGCTGGGGGACAGAATGCAGAATTTTCCCGCCCAGCTTTCCGGCGGCGAACAGCAGAGGGTTGCCATCGCCCGCGCCCTGGCGAAAAACCCCAAGATCCTTTTATGCGACGAGCCCACCGGAGCCCTGGACTATCACACGGGCAAGGCTGTGCTCCAACTGCTCCAGGATACCTGCAGGCAGATGGGCAGGACGGTGATTGTGATCACTCACAATCAGGCAATCACCGCCATGGCGGATCGGATCGTGAAAATAAACAGCGGCCGGGTGATCTCCTGCGAGTGTAATCCGGAGCCTGTGCCGGTGGAAAGGATCGAGTGGTAAGCTGTGAAGAGATCATACTGGAAAATGCTCCGGCGGGAATTCCGGCACAGCCTGAGCAGATTTTTGGCCATCTTTGCCATTGTGGCTCTCGGCGTCGGTTTTTTGGCCGGGCTGCTGGCGACTACGCCCGATATGAGATATTCCGCCGATCAATATTATGATGATACCAATATGATGGACATTCGCTTGGTGAGCACCATGGGGTTCACCGAGGAGGACATCGCCGAAATTTCCGGGACTGAGGGCGTTGACCAGGCGATGCCGGCCTACAGCGCCGATATGCTTCTGACGACGGAAGAAGGGGATACGAAAGTCGCCAAGGTGCAGAGCCTCCCTCTGGATAAGGTGGAAGAGGGAGAGTATCAAAACCAGGTGATTCTGGTGGAGGGTCGGATGCCAGAAAAGGCCGGAGAGTGCGTTCTGGAGGTAGGAGGCTTTCTGGACGCCTCTGTTCCCATCGGGGGCACGCTGACCATCTCTGAGGAAAACGAGTCCCCGGAGGATAAGCTTGCGGTAGAGAAATTTACAGTTGTCGGGACAGTGAAAAGCGCTTATTATTTTTCTATCGAAAAGGAGAGCAGTACCGTTGGCTCCGGTACGGTCCAGCTGATCCTTTATACAGGAGAGGAAAGCTTTTCCTATGAGGTTTATACCGACGTTTTCACCACCGTAACAGGGGCGAAGGAGCTGGAGGCTTTTACCCAGGAGTATGACGATAGGATCCAGGAGGTCGCCGCCCCCTTGGAGGAACTTGCGGACGTACGCGCCGAGATCCGCTACGAGGATATCAAAGCCCAGGCGGAAGAGGAGCTTGCCCAAGCGGAGGAGGAATTTGAGGAAAAAAAGGCTTCCACCCAGCAGGAACTGGAGGATGCCTGGGCACAGATTGAAGATGCCCAGGAGGAAATTGATTCAGGAAGTCAGGAGCTGGAAGAGGGACGCAGAGAACTGGAAAGCAGCAAACAGGAGCTTGCCGCCCAGCGGGAACAGGGATATGCGACGCTGGAGGAGCAGCGCGGGCAGCTGGACAGCGGCAGCCAGGAGCTTGCGGATCAGAAGGCAGCCCTGGAGGACACCAAGGCCCAGCTGGACGCGGTTTCTGAAGAAATAGAACAGCTGCGTCCTTATGTGGATTATGACGAAGCCATCGCCGCAAAGGTGAAGGAATATGACGCCGCCGTGGCGGCTGTAACCGACGGCTTGGCGCAGATAGAGAGCAAGGAGGCGGAAATCCAGTCGGGTTATGCCCAGCTGGATCAGGCGGAGGCGGAGCTCGCTTCCCGCCTGGAGGACGCTCAGTCTCAGATAGACCAGGGGGAGAAAACCCTTTCCATCTCCCAGAACAGTCTGGATCAGGCGAAGAAAGAGCTGGAAACAGCCAAGCGGGAGTATGAGGAAGGTAAAGCCGAGGCTGAAGAAGGCTTTGCCGAGGGAGAGGGGGAGCTTCAAAAGGCGGGGGAGGAAATTGACGCCCTGGAAAAGCCGGAATGGTATGTCCTTGACCGTCATTCCAATCTTGGTTATGAAAGCTTTGATTCCAACGCGGAGAAGGTTGCCGCCATTGCCAAGGTATTCCCCATTTTCTTCTTCCTTGTAGCGGCGCTGGTTGCCCTCACCACCATGACGCGGATGGTGGAGGAGGAACGAATTGAGATTGGAACCATGAAGGCCCTGGGCTACAGCAATGGACAGATTGCCTTCAAGTACCTCTTTTATGCTGGGGCTGCCTCTGTCCTGGGTTCTGCTTTTGGGCTTCTGGTGGGCTTTCAGGTTTTCCCCATTGTTATATGGAACGCCTATAAAATGATGTATACCCTGCCGCCTCTGATCACTCAGTTCAATGTGAAATATGCGGTGTTGTCCTCCGCGGCGGCCATTTTGTGCACACTGGCGGCTACCTTCAGCGCCTGCCGCCTGACCCTCAAGGAAAAGCCGGCCGCTCTCATGCTTCCCAGAGCGCCAAAAGCGGGAAAGAGGGTATTTTTGGAATATATCACCCCTTTGTGGAAGCGCCTGAAATTCACCCATAAGGTGACGGCCCGCAACCTCATCCGCTATAAAAAGAGATTTTTTATGACAACCCTGGGGGTGGCGGGCTGCACCGCCCTGCTCCTGACCGGTTTTGGACTGCATGACAGCATTAATGATATCGTGGCCAGGCAGTTCAACGACCTGTTCCAGTATAATCTGGCGGTAGGGCTCAAGGAGCCTATGGACACTCTTGAGAGCAGCCCGCTGGCGGATGCCATTGAGGAAAGCGGCGGCGCCCAGGAGATGATGCTGTTCAGTCAGGAAAATGTGACGGTGTCCTCTGAAAAGAACAGCGGCATGGAAGCCACGATTTCTGTCCCACAGGAGAGGGAGCGGATAGGAAGCTATGTGGTGATGAAGGACAGGAAAACCCAGGAACCTGTGCCCTTTGAAGAGGACGGAGTTGTCGTGGTGGAAAAGCTGGCCGAACAGCTGGGAGTTTCCCCCGGTGATCAGATCACCTTGGAAAGCGATGAGAAAGGGACTGCCGTTCTGACGGTCACGGGCATTACAGAAAATTATGTCAGCAGCTATATTTATGTCTCTCCCCGGGCGTATGAAAAGGCCTATGGGGAACAGCCGGAATACAATATGGTGCTGGCGGTGGTGCCCGAAGCCGATGAAGCCAAACGGGATGAGGTATCCGCCGCTGTGTTGAAAACGGACTTGGCCGCCGGGGTCAGCTTCACCGATTCCATCAAGGAAAGCTTTGGGGATCTTTTGAGCAAGATTGACTACATTGTCATTGTGTTGATTGTCAGCGCGGCGGCTTTGGCCTTTGTGGTGCTGTACAATCTGACGAATATCAACATCACCGAACGGCAGAAGGAGATCGCCACCCTGAAGGTGCTGGGCTTTTACGACAGGGAGGTTTCAGCCTATGTTTATCGTGAGACGGCCATCCTGTCCCTGCTGGGCATATTGTTTGGTTTTGTGTTTGGCATCTTTCTCCACGCCTTTGTCGTCCGGACGGCGGAGGTGGACGTGGTGATGTTCGGCCGGAATATTTACTTCCTGAGCTATGTTTATTCCGCCCTGTTGACAGCGTTCTTTACCCTTCTGGTGAGTCTGGTGATGAACCGGAAGCTGAAAAAAATCGACATGGTGGAAAGCATGAAGTCCAACGAATAATATAGAATTTGGGCCGCTGGGAAAGCGGCCCTTCTTTTGTCCGGGGGTATTCCCACAGGTCATAGTTGAACCCTCCGCCCTTTGTCGTGGGCCGCGACGCGATCTGCGATTCCATGCCGCGTACATTACTATAAGAAGAAAAAGCCGGAAATTTTAAGGAAAGCGAAAAATGCCGAAGCGCAAGGCGCTATATAGAAGAGCCTGATTTTTGGGAAGCCGCGCGAAGAATCGGGCTCTTTTTTATTTTTATATTGACAAGGGTAAAAAATAAGATATGATAGATGTCAAAAGGCGGCAGCGGTCCGTCCGTTGTTCCGCCGCGCGGGAAAGCCTCTGTATTTATAGATGAGTTTCCTCCGGAGAGATGGGGGGTTCCTAAGAATTTTTTGAAAGGACGGAGAATCTTATGCTGATGGACTATAATCAGGCGCTGCGGCAGAAAACAATCGGCCCCCGCAAAACCCTGGTGAAAAAAGGCACCTTGGATATCGGAATTGTGGAAACAACGCCGGTAGTATGGAAGGAGCGCCTCTACCGCTTTGAATGGATCCGGGACAACGCTGGAGGAGCGGGCTACTGGAACAATCAGGAGGGAACGGCTTATTTCCGCTTTACAGATATGGAAACAGAGGAAAGCACTCCGGCTTTTGGCCATGGATATGCCTTCGGCAGCGCCTATGTGGATTTGGAAGGAGGGAAAGCGTATGCTTTTGGCGTCCACGGGGGAGGGGGAGGCCATCGGCTGGACGTTTTCTGGTCCTCGGATATGGAACGTTGGGAAAGCGCGGTGGCGCTTGATTTTCCCACTGAATGGCAGCTGTATAATACCTCTGTCTGCAAAGGAAGGGGAGAATATATCCTGGCCGTTGAAATCGGCGGCCCCAAGGAGGTCGGCGGGGAGGGTTTTACCGTGGTGTTCGCGAAGTCTCCCGATCTGATCCATTGGGAGCTGATGCCTGCCGCGGATCATATCTACACCAGGGAAAGATATTCCGCCTGCCCGGTGATCCGATACGCGGCCGGCGGCTATTATATGATCTACCTGGAGTCGATGCCCTGCCACAGATGGATGCCGTATATTGTCCGCACGAAGGATTTTGTCCATTTTGAGCTTGGCTTGAGAAATCCCGTCATGTGCTTTGACGATGAGGATAAAAAGATCCAGCGGCCGGAAAAATACACAGAGGAACAGATAGCATATATCCTGAATTCCATTGACTGCAACAACAGCGATGTGGATATCTGTGAATTCCAGGGAAAGACCGTCATTCTTTACAGCTGGGGCAACCAATATGGCAAGGAGTTTTTGGCTCAGGCGGAATACGACGGTAGTATGGAGGAGTTTTTAACCTCCTTTTTTGAATAAAAGAGGCTTATCCCGCTGTCCTTTCAAGGATAGCGGGATATTTTATAAAATCCGGCTCTTGGGTCTGACATTCGAAAGGGAAAAGAAGAAGGCGCGGGATAAACAAACCGGGAAGAAAAAGGACGGAAGCGGCAGTGAGGCTGACGGCCCCGCTGTTTGTAGGGCGCCGCCCTGTGTGGGAAAATCGGGCGGTTCATCAAAAGCCTCCGCTATGGAAATGTGCGGCGGCGGATGAGGAAAACAGCAGTGAGAAAGAAGCATGAAAATACAAAACAACACGGCTTTCCATGCATGATATTTTTAGAAAAATGAAGGCTTGTCAAAATGTAGTTTTCTGATGAAAAAGTTGGTAATATCTTGAAATTTCTAAACCTCTCTTTTTAAAAAGTATGGACATATATGTAAATTAATTAAGATAAAACATATAAAATATAGAATAAATTTGTATATTATTTATGGTTTTATAGAAGAAACGATAGGCTTACAAAAAAATTGAGCAAAAAATTACACCAAACGCAAAAAATTAGAGTTTTCAATAATTGTATAATTTGTTAACATTAGTATAGGAAAAGATAAATATATATGCAATTTTACAAGTGATGTGTGTAATTGTGTAAGAAGAGGAGAGAGGTTTTCGTATGGATTCGACAAACAGCGTGATTTCAGGAAAAGGAAAAAGAAAAAGTGTGCCTCCTCGTACACTGAGAAAGAAGGGGCCCCTCAGAACCCTGAAAAAGAATTGGGAGCTGCTTTTGCTTTGCCTTCCCGCCGTCGTGTGTTATATTTTGTTTAACTATGTCCCCATGGGCGGCCTGGTGATGGCTTTTAAAAATTTCCGGTATGACCTGGGGATGTTCGGCAGCCCCTGGTGCGGAACGCAGAACTTTGACTTTTTGTTTAAATCGGTTGACCTAGGGCGAATCGTCAGAAATACCGTCGGATACAGTTCAGCGTTTATTGTTGTCAATCTGATCACCAACGTCGGTGTGGCGCTGCTCCTCTTCGAGGTGAGCAGCCGCCGCTGTCTCAAGGCTTATCAGACCATGATGACCCTCCCTAACTTTCTGTCCTGGGTTGTTGTAGGATATATTGTTTACGCGATCCTCAATCCTTCCATGGGTGTCCTTAACCAGATTTTGGCCGCTATGGGAGCGGAAACGATAGACGCGTATTCTCAGCCTGGTATATGGCCTGGAATTATGGTTTTTGTCAATACCTGGAAAGGCGTCGGTATGGGCTGTCTGATGTATTACGCGGCGCTGATTGGAATTGACGGCTCCCTGTATGAGGCCGCCCGTATGGACGGCGCCAACCGCTGGCAGCAGACCTGGCATATCAGCATCCCAAGCCTGATTCCTCTGATGTGCATCCTGACCATTATGGCGGTGGGAAACATCTTCCGCGGAAACTTTGAAATGTTCTACCAGATTCCGAGAAACGTCGGCGTTCTTTATCCGACAACCGATATCATCGATACTTATGTATACCGTGGGTTGCAGCAGGCAAACTTCGGCATGAGCTCCGCAGTAGGCTTGATACAGTCAGTTGTGGGCCTGGTGTTTGTCACCGGAGCCAATATGATTGTCAAGAAAATTTCACCGGAGAACAGTATGTTCTAAATTGTCAGCCTGAAAGCAAAGATGTACTTTTTCGTTCATGCGTTTTATTTCCGTAAACAAAAAAACGTCCCCGTTCGGGGACGTGAAACAGCGGTAATTTATCTGAGGGAAAAAGTACGCGTTAAAATCTACGAAGAACGGAGCAAAAAGAATATGGCTAAATCTTTGAAAAAAAGAAATACATATAAAATATGGATTCACCTTTTCTTTATTTTGATGTGCCTGATGTTTGTGGTGCCGATGATTCTGGTTATTTCCATTTCTTTTTCCAGTGAGGAATCGGTGACCGCTGTCAACGCGGGGTACAGCCTTATCCCCAAGGACTTCAGCCTGGATGCTTATAAGCTGGCGTTTGCCAACCCGGAAAGCGTTGTGAACGGCTATATCATCACCATAGCCCAGGCATTTTTGGGAACCTTCCTTTCCTGTATCGTTTTGGGAATGGTCGCCTATCCGCTGTCCCGTTCCAACTTTGCTTACCGGAGTGTTATATCCTTTATTGTGTTTTTCACCATGCTCTTCAGCGGCGGTATGATTCCTACCTATATCGTTTACACTCAGTTTTACCATTTGAATAATAATTTCCTTGTTTACATCCTGCCCACCCTGGCAGGCGGCGCTTATTACACATTGATTGTGCGCACCTTCTTCAAGGGGCTGCCAGAGTCGCTGTTTGAATCTGCGAAAATTGACGGCGCCAAGGAATTGACAATCTTCTTTAAAATTGCCCTTCCCCTTTCAAAGCCGGCGTTTGCGACTGTGGCGTTTATGATGCTGGTCGCGAAGTGGAATGATTTCCAGACCTGCTTGATTTATATCAGCAATGAAAAGCTCTATGTGCTGCAGTATTTGCTGCAGAGAATTCTGAACGAGGCTCAATACCTCAATGGACTGATTTCCAATCCCATTCCCGGTGTGGACGCTTCACAGTTCCGTCAGCCGGCGGAAACGCTGAAATACGCCATGTGCGTCATCGCGGCTGGCCCCATGCTCCTGATCTTCCCCTTCTTCCAGAAATATTTTGCCAAGGGCTTGACCATTGGCGCTGTCAAGGGATAAAAGCAGTATGAAATATCAGGATATAAGGAGAGATCCTTTATCATAAAATCAACTAGGGAGGAGAAAAAATGAAAAAAATAAGAAGAGTTCTGTCAGCCTGTATGGCGTTGATAGTTGCCGGAGCGGCAGCCCTCACAGGATGCAGCAGCAGCCCGCAGACATCATCGGGGACAACATCCGGAGGGGATTCCTCAGAGCCGATTACCCTGAATTATTGGTGCTTGGGGAATGGCGTGCAAAAGGATTCCAGGGAAGTTTGGGCTGAGGTTGACAAACTGGTGCAGGAGCATCTGCCCGGCGTCAGCATCAATTGGACCTTATTCCCTGGCAGCGAGTACAAGGAAAAATGGACCCGAGCCATGGCTGCGCAGGAACAGATTGACATTGCCTGGACAGGATACGCGATTACTTTGCAGGACGAGGTCAACCGCGGCGCCTTGATGCCAATGAATGATCTCATTGACAAGTATGGACAGGATATTGTCGATACCCTCGGAGAAACTGTCATGGATATCCATAAGTTCCCCGACGGTGAGACTTATCAGGTTATCGCGTGGCAGGGACTGGTTGGCGGGCGTCCCGGCATACGTCTTCCTAAGGAGCTTTCTGATATGGTAGGGGAAAACTATACCGAAGAACTCCAAAAGGTTTTGCAGGAAAATTATGCCAGCGTAAAAGTGGAAGACAAGAAAAAAGCGTATGATAAGCTGGAGGAATATTTGAAAACCTGCTATGACGCGGGCAAGATCGGAATGGGATATCCTCCGGAGAGGCTGGAATCCTGGTATTTGAACAAGGGAACCGCAACCTTCAATTCCGGCGGAGGTTCTTCCGACAGTACTTTCTACATTGAGATCGGTGATGACAGCTTTAAAGTGAAAAATTGGTTTGCATCCGATTTGATGCGTATGAACTATGAAGTGATGGCAGACTGGTATAATAAGGGCTATATTCGAAAGGATGTAGGAAGCCTGGAAAAGATTGAAGTTAATTTCAAAAAGGACGGGTTAGCGGGTTATATTGTTGAGATTCATAACGCTTTTACCGATTCCATCGCCGAAGAGGAATCTATTAAAGCTGGATTCCCGGTGGAAGTTGCAATCACCAATCCCAAGTGCGAGTATGTTCTTGGAACGGCGACTGGAACCTCTATCCCTAAAACCTGTAAGAATCCGGAAAAGGCTATGCAAGTCATTAACTTCTTCTACGCCGATGAGGGCAAGGACGCCTATCAGACCTTTGTATATGGTATCAAGGATAAGCATTGGACGGATAACGGCGACGGTACCGTGAAATGGCTGTGCGGCGATAATTCACAGGGAAATTTGGACTGGGATTATGGCAACATGAAGTGGACGCTGGGCACCTGTATGAACTCCCTGGTTACCCAGGCTGATACAAAAGGCTATTATGACGAACTGAAGGCTCAGGAGGAAGGTGCGTGGGTGAATCCCCTTCTTTCCTTCAAGTTTGATAATACCAAGGTTCAGACCCAGGCCGCGCAGGTGGAAACTGTTATTAAAGAATATAAGCCTACTTTGCAGAGGGGCGCTCTGGGCAGTGGCTGGGAAGCCCGCTACAATGAGTTCCTCCAGAAGCTTGAGGATGCCGGAGTCAATGATATTATGGCGGAGTACCAGAGACAGGTTGACGAATATGTCAAGGCGAATAACTGCAAGTGGACTCCTTTGCCGGAAGCAAAATGAGTTTAGATTTTTAAGGATTGGAAATTGTTAGCTTATGTGAATAGAGGATACAGGATACCAAATGTATCACCTGTTTTATCATGGGAGCCGACGTTCAGGACAAAAATTGAAAAAGGATCCCGCGGAGCCCCGCGGGATCCTTTTTCAATTGTCTTTAGATTCAGTAAATTCCCGGTTAACCGGGGAAGGAGAATAAGAGTTGATGGAAAAAGAATTTGTAAAAAATCAACTTTTGGCATATCATTTTTCTTTTTTTGGAGATGTGTAAGGCAACGGTTTATTAATGACCTCAACCGGATCCTGGCTTCGAGAGACACGGTAGCAAACGACGGCTCAAGGAACCCGGCATATCAGTTTTCTGGCATGGCGGCGCCTGTGCGGCGTTCCATACTGACGGCGTCATATCCCATTTTTTTAAAAAAAGCGCATAACGCCGGAAGAATTCATACCGCTCTTTTTCATCTCCATGGTATAGATGGGAAAACCCCTCCCCGTGCACCCGTTCCATAAATTCAGTGGAAATAATGTATTCATATAAAGGGATACGGATGCTGGGAAAATTTCGCGCGGCGTTTTCAATATTTTTATAGTCGGGGACAAACATTTGAAAACACTCCCTTCAGCTGGCCTGACAGCCGGAAAAACGCTTTGGAGAAAAAGGTGGGGATAATAAGAAAAAACGGAAAGCCCTATGAATATTTTTCCAGGGGAAAGGCGCGGTAAACGCTTCCATCTTCCAGCCTTTTAAAGAGGAAAACGCCGTTTTCGTAAACAAGATAGCTGTGGGGACTATCCTCCTTGGGAATGGAAACAGAGCCTGGATTAAGATAAAGAAACGGGCCGGTTTCCCGGGCGGCGGGAACATGGGTGTGGCCGTGAAGAAGGATATCCCCCGGTTGGAGCGGGGGGAGCTTATTTTCATGAAAAACGTGGCCGTGAGTGGCGAAAACCATTTGATCCTGAAGATAAAGGATCATGGAATCGGAAAGAATGGGAAACTCCAACACCATCTGATCCACTTCGGTGTCACAGTTCCCGCGTACACAGAGGAGCTCGCTCTTCATTTCGTTCAGTTCAAGGATTACCTCCTTAGGAAGGTAATCCCTGGGAAGATCATTGCGGGGGCCGTGATAGAGAATATCCCCTAAAAGGATGAGCTTTCCCGCCTGCTCTTTTTCATAACGGTCCTTCATCTGCCTGCAATAATAGAGGGAGCCGTGAATATCAGACGCGATCATGAGTTTCATAGAATATCCTGCCTTTATTTTAAGAATTGCATTTTTTATTGCGCTGTGCAGGGGGAATGCCCTCCTCCAGCCAGATGTTGTGGATCATTTCATAGCGTTCCAGGGGAAGGCCGGTGTAAACGCAGTTGGAGGTAGAAAAAATATAATTCCGTCCATCTTCTCCCATTCCGTCCCGCAGGGCCCTGCGGGCGTCGGCAAGGACCTGTTCCCTTGTACCGGTTTGAAGCAGCCCGCAGTTGACATTGCCGATGAGACAGATTTTATCCCCGTAGAGCTGTTTGACCTTCTTGAGATCAACGCCGCCCTGAGGATCGAGAGAGTGCAGGGCGTCCGGACCGGCGGCGGCCAGCTGATCCAGAATGGGGAGAATGTTTCCGTCGGTGTGCTTGATGCACCGCAGTCCCATATCATGGTAGCGCCGGATTTCCTCCTTTAGAAAGGGGAAAACAAAGGTTTCAAACATGGAGGGGCTGAAAAAGGGATTGTCGTTAAAGCAGTAGTCGGAGCACAGGCCGACGCCGTCCAAAGGCGCGCCCTGCTGAAGTATGACGTCAATGGCGCGGCAGGTGCTGTCGATTTTTTCCTGTGCCATTTCCAGCATTTCTTCAGGCTCCTCAAAAAAGCCCGCGGAAAAGTCCACCATGCTGGAGCCGTCGGGAATGGCAAAAGTTCCGTCACCGTGTAGGATGAGAAAATATTTCCCCTCTCCGATTTCGTCAATGCGTTTGAGCAGGGGAACGGTGATCTCCGGCCGTCCAATATCCGATTGAACAAAAATAGCGTCATGCTGGTATTTTTTCGCAATATCCACAAAGCAGTGGGCCATATCGTCAATATGGAGCCGCCTCTCTTTTTCCTCCATTTGATTCCAGGAGCTGTAGTCACGGTGCTGGGGATGCACCCTTCCCAGCACCTCCATGGTTAGAAAAAAGACCAGTTCAAAGTGAGGAACCCTTCCCTCTGGAAGCTTTCCGTCCAGGGCGCGGATAAAACGTTCTTTTCCGGTCAGCATACAGTTTTCCCCCTTAATCTGTTTCCAAAATTCCATTCTTTTTGGCGGCTTCCATCCAGGCGTCGGCTAAAAGCTGGTGTCCGGCCTCGGTGGGATGAACGCCGTCCCACAGCCAGTAGCTGGTGGGGCCATGTGCGGCGACGGCCTGCTCAAAACGCTTTTGGAGTGGGACAAATACCGTGCGGTAATCTTCAGCAATTTTTTTGACAATATCCTGAAGCCGCGCCATATAATCGAGATGGGCGGCGAGATCCTCTGACATGCCCTCTACAGGCAGATAGAAAGGCTCGCACAGGATAAGTCGGCAGTCCGGCAGCTTTTCCAGAATCAGATCAAGAAGGTGCCGATAACAAAAATCAAACATTTCGCCATGGAAGGAATCCAAGTTATGAACCATCCAGCCAAAATCATTGACGCCGACAAGAATGCTGCAAACATCCGGAGCCAGATCCAGAAAATCGGGTTTGATCCGGCTGTAAAGATCCAAGACCCGGTTGCCTGATACCCCTCGGTTCAAGCACTCATAGCCTTTGTCGCAGGAATAACACATGAGAGAAGCAACAATTGGATAAACATAGCTGTGGCCGATCTGATGGTTGAGATCGGTGGTGTTGTTTTTTATCCGGTTACCGTCGGTGATGGAGTCTCCCTGAAATAAAATACGCATGACGCTCTCTCCTGACGCTTCAAAATTTGCTTGGAAATTATCCTCATTTTATCACGGCAGAGACTGGGATACAACCCTTTTTTACAAAGAAAAAAGGAGCAAGTTTATCATCGCCCGCATGTACAATTTTGATTTTCACAAAGTTTCCTCTCTATTCCATTTTGTGAAAACCAGAAGTTATTCCATTCTTTCCATATACAATAATGGGTATGGGTTTCCTTGTTCATCCATCTCCGTCCTTTTGTAAACTGTAAATCCCATATGTTCATAGAAGGCTTTCGCAAAAGGATTTTGTTCATTCACGGCTAAATCATTGACTGAATATTGCTTTATCCCATATTGAAGCAGTTTTTTCCCAAATCCTTTTCCTCTTTCTTTTTGAGTTATAAAGAGCATTTCCAAATGCTGTTCAGCAATTCCCATAAAACCAACAGGAAGTTGATTTTCATTTTCAACTATGAGCAGATGGGGGATTTCTTTTAACGCCTGTGGCACATATTTTTTGATATTCTCTATTTCTTGCTCTGATAAAAAGAGGTGTGTTGCTCTTACAGAGCTTTCCCATACTTTTAACAACTGTTCTATTAACACTGGATTTCTGTCTGTCATTTCAATAATTTTCATTTTGATACCCCTATGTAAATTCGCTTTTGTCTTTATCTGCGTTATATCAATCTGTTTAAGCGTTGTTATTGCTTTTCTGTTTTTAATAAACTGCTCATTATTTCATGATTTGTAAAGAGTACCGGGGAAACGAGCTCTTGAAAAAGCATGTGTGAAGAAGTTAGATAATCGAGCGGGAATGAAAGAGTCGGCCCTTTAACAACATGGAAAAAGACACTTTGTTTCAAGTTCAGGCTCTTTCACTTACTGGAACTTTGTTGGAATATTCCTTGTTTTCCTTTAATTGTTTTGCCGATAGGCGCTGTGCATATGCGAATATTCCAGATTCTCCTTACAATAAAAAAGGAACCGCCGGGCTACCGGCAGTTCCCAGGAAAAGCAGTAATTACAGGGAAAGGAGATTTTCGATGAATTTCGCGCAAACTGGATTTGAGGCGGGGCTCTGTAAATCAATTTGGCAGATTACAATCTTTCCTTTGCCGTGAGAGAGCACACCGCAGGCGTTGGTCTTCCGCCACGCGCCCTCGTCATCCTTGTTTCCGCTGGAAAGAACAGTTTCAATGCCGTCGCACTCAAAGGATGCGTACATCATGGGAACAAGGCGATCCAGCTTCTCGCCGTACCAATAGGAAAAATCATTGGGCAGGAAATCCTTGACCAGAGGATGCCCGGTATCCCTGGAAACAAAGTAAACCGGATGCATACCGCAATTTTTTACCTTGACCTGGCTGCCGGCGATGGTGTAGTCTCCCTGATCCAAGGGGGCAAAAATCACCGTTTTGCCGTTTTCCACCTCTTTGTCGATGGCCTCGCGGTTGGCGGCATAATCCTCATAGGAAATCAGGGCAGGATGCTGAATCCTCACCTGTGGGAAGAGGGTGTAATTCTCGCTGGTGTAATGGAGGATTTCGCCATCCTTCATAATGGCCATGGAAAGGGTCAATGTCTTGCGGGAATCCACCTTGGGAGTCTCAACAGTAGCATAGCCCTGGAAAACAGTGGAGCAGTCTCCGATGACAGCCGGCTGCTTGACACTGGCAATCACTTTGCCGTCCAGCTCCGCCATATAGCAGGCCTCGGCTCCCTCAACCGCCTTTTTATCATTGCAGATATAGCTTTCGATCCGCATGGTTTCTCCGCCGAAGAAGGTAAAGCGGTCGCCGCGGAGATCGGCCATCAGCGGGCTCAGACAGTCCTGATAAGTGAAGTAGGCCGGCTTGGGATTGCGGCGGCAGTCCATGATGGTTTTCATCCATCCGGCGGGGAAGGCGTCAATAAACAGGTGAATGGCGAAAGTGACAAAGCTGTTGTTTCTCCGCATGGCGGAGGTCATCATCTTGGTGGCGAAGCACTGGTGGCGGTGGCTTTCCTTGACCCAGTCCTCCATGGTTTTGGGAGTCTCATAGAAGAAATAATGGAAGTCTCCGGTCTGGGCGCCCACAATGCGGCAGGGATCGAAGGGTTCCGTCATCCACTCCTTCGGATAGGTTTCCTTCATCACGTCGGGGAAATCGAGTCCTTCCGCGCCAAATTCGCCGCAGCCGTAATACCAGTCCGGCTTGACCTCCAGCCAATAACCCTTGTGGAGCTTGCCCAGATCGGAGCCATGGCCGTTGTACCACATGGTATAGCAGTGGTTGTCCGGCAGGGTGTTGCTGGGAGGATCATAGTCGCCGTCCACATGCTTGATCACCCGGTCGGGGTTGTGCAGCTTGATGATGGTGTCGGCGGCGGTAAAGAAATTCATCATATCCTTCCGCTGGATCATACGATGGGGTTTGTTGTTGGCGTTGGGGAAGGGCTCGTTGATATAGGTGGCGAGGATGCAGCAGGCGTGGGAGCGGATGAGCTTTTCCATTTCCTCCACCTCGCGGAGGACCTCGCAGTATTGGTTGATGCGGATGGCGCCGAACAGGGGAAGGTCGGTCTGGATCATCAGGCCGAGACGGTCGCAGTAGTCATAGATTTCCTCCTGTACCGGACGCTGGGTCAGACGAAGAAAATTCATGTTGCACAGCTTGGCGAGAAGAATGTCGTCAATGAGCTGGTCGAAATCGCCGCGCATGACATCCCACTGCTCAAAGCCCATGGTGTTGGCGCCGCGCAGCTTAACCTTTTCCCCGTTGAGGTAGAACATTCCCTTCGGGCTGGATTCTACATCCTGGGCAAAGGTACGGATGCCGAACTGACGCTTTCTTACAGAAGTGACCCTGCCGTTTATCACCATCTTTACCTGTACCTGGTACAGGTAAGGAGTGTCGGGGGACCAGATTTTTTTATCTTTGATCTGAATGGGGAAGATAAAACGGTTGTAGCCGTTGCATAGATAAAGGGGTGTGCCCTGATGGAGCTTGCCCTCGGCGATCAGGTTGGCTTCCGTGAGGGTGTCGCCGACGCCGGCCTCAATTTTTGTTGTAGGGAACATCTTAACATTTTCAAAGACAGTTTCCTCAAAATTCTGCCCGTAGACAGAAATTTCAAAGTGGACATTCTTAGCCTCCACTCCAACGCTCATGCACTCAATCCAAAGCTCCTCGCCGTTGCGGACAAAGAGATCTGTCAGATATTCCGGATTGCGGAGCTCTACATAGACACGGTTATAAATTCCCATTCCAGCGGGGCAGTGATGCCAGCCGATCATTGGTTCGTCCCAGCCTGGGCCGGTGGCGGCATAAATTTTGTCGCCGTCAATCTTGATACCGGCGTCACAGGCGTTTCCCGTCATGGTGAAGTCGTTTTTCACCACCACCAAAAGGTGGTTTTCCCCCTCTTTGGCGATATCGGTGACGTCAAATTCAAAGGGGGCAAAAAAGCCCTCGTGACGTCCGGCAAATTTCCCGTTGACGAAGACCTCGGCGATGTAGTCCACCGCTTTAAAGGTTAGAATGACACGCCTGCCCTCAAAAGCGCCCAACTGGAAAGAGGTTTCATAGCGGGCGGTATGCAGTCCCATTTTTTCACCGTAATGGGGAATTTTCACCGGCGTGGGATCCGCGCCGTCCAGGGACCACTGGAAATCGGTGAGCTCGATATGCTCCACCATTTCTTCCAGAGGGGGGGCCAAATTCCGGAGAAAGGGGGCGTGAGCCTCCCTGGATTTCGCCAAAGCCTGGTAAAGCTCCTCCTTGGTATCCATTTTTTTATAGGGGGTAAACTGCCCTTCCGTACCCGCACGCAAAGGAATTTCGCGCTGGGGGAGTTCTGGCGGGCAGGGAGAAATCAGCCCTCTGGATTCGTCGACCGCGTAACTGTCGGCGATATTAGCAAAAAAGTCATTTGCCATTTCGCGTCACCTCATCATTTGAAAATCGTCCTCTTTTTTCTTTGAAGGACCTGGTTTCATTATACGGTATCCCCTGGGAAACATCAATGAAAAAAACTTTAAATTTTATAAAAATCTTACCCTCCTTAGGGCCGTAAAAAGAACAAAAAAACCCCGCGCCTTCTTTGCGGCACAGGGGCTTTTTTTACCTGACGTCATTGAGAGACTTGACCACGTTATGGGGGATAGGAACCCATTTGACCTTCTTGAACATGGCGCAGATGGCAATGGGGATATAGGTAAGCATAAAAAGGGGGAAGGTGAAGAGATAGAGGATTTTTTTACTGTTGGGGCATTTGATTTTTTTCCATTCGGTAATGGTGGTCAACAATCCCAGAATAAATAAAATGCAGTAATATCCAATCAGCATCTGGACAATGGAAATCAGGGAGGTGGTGACAATCTGCGCTCCCAGGGGAGTGGCGAGACAGGCGCCGTAAATCAGGCAGCCGAAATTGATAATCAGCACCGTGATCGTAATGATCAACGCGGGAATAATGCTCATCATCATGTCAAAGCAGGAGAAGTTCCTATTTTTAAACATGGTTTTCAGAAGGGTGAAGCCATAACGGTGGAGCACCTGGTAGAATCCCCTTGCCCAGCGCATCCGCTGGTGCCAGGACTGCATAAAGGTGGTGGGCTGCTCATCGTAAAGCATGGCGTTTTGACTGTAGCCCACCTTCTGCCCTGAGATGACGGTATCAATGGTAAACTCAATATCCTCTGTCAGAAGGAAATGCTTCCAGCCGTAGTTTTTGCGGATGATTTCCTCCGCGACCATAAAGCCGGTGCCAGAAACGGCGCAGCTGACGCCGAAAAGCATCCTCGGATAATTCAGATATTCCGATTCCCGCATGAACCACAGGGAATAACCGGCGGAAATCCAATTCGAGTCATAATTTTTGGAGTTCCGGTATCCTGTGACGATTTTGTATCCCTGATCAAAGGTTTTATTCATTTCGGAAAGATAGTTCTCTTCCAGCAGATTGTCGGCGTCCAAGATCAGAAAAGCATCGCACACCCGATCGCCCAGCTGCAGAAGCTTTTTGAAAAGGTAATCGAGGGCATAGCCCTTTCCCACCAGCTCCCGGTTAAACCGCTCATAAACGATGGCGCCGGCTTTGCGCGCCACCTGGGCGGTGCGGTCGGTGCAGTTGTCCGCCACCACAAAAATCTTTACCAGGTCGGAGGGGTAATTCTGCTGCTTGACGCTTTCAATCAGCTGGCCGATCACCGCCTCCTCATTCCTGGCTGAAATAATAATGCCGAAGGAATGGCGCTTTTTAGCGCTAGGAAGGCGGTTTAGCTTCCTTTTATGGAGGACAGCGACCACAGCATAAACAATCTGATAAAAATATAACAGGGTAAATAACGCGCTGATAACAATCCCTAATATAGACATAAATTTCAGCATAATCTGTGTACTCCTATATGTACATACTCAAGATTCCTAGGGTCAAGTCAGAATTATACCATTTTTATGCGAAAAATAAATGAACAAATCGTTATTTTTTCAAACTTCCCTGTTTTGGACAAAATAAAGATGGGATAAAGAGAAAAGATTTTACATTTTTTTTACAAAAGACAGAAAAATACCCGGGTATCATTCCGATTGGAAAATATCCGGGCATTGAAATTTGATTGCAAACTAGAAAATAGAGAAAGAAGATCAGAGGGAAACAGTAAGCGGTTCATCTTTTGTTAACAAATAAGACTGCCCGTTGACCCGGAGGGTTCCTCCCGGACGGGTCGCGCGGACGGTGACACGCTGTTCATCCATCTCCACCTCAACCAGGCCGCCTTCTACAGGCACAGTGCCCTTCATCCATTTCAGGCCGCCCAGAGAGGGAGCGATATCAAAGGTCTCATAACCCGGCGCGGTGGGAACAACGCCCAGATAGTACCGTCCAAGCAGATAAATCGGACCGCCTCCCCAGGCATGGCAGAGGCTTTTGCCATAAGGTTCGCCGTACATGGAGTAGTGGGCGGCGCCCTCCAGCTTGGGATCGTATTCCTCCCAGATGGTGGTGGCGCCCAGATGGATCATGCCTCCCCAATAGGACAGCATCTGCTGAGTGGCAAATTCCTGATAGCCCAGCTTGCACATGGCGTCCAGCTCATAGAATTTGAAATACGGGGTGGTAATCTGAGTGATTTCATCATTGAGAAGGACATTTTTCAGGATGCTTTCCTTCTGTTCCTGGGTGACATAATCAAAGAGGATGGCAAAGATATTCGCGTGGCGGGTGACATGCTTCCTGCCGGAGGTAAAGGAATCAATATAAGCTCCCTTTTCCTCGCTCCAGTAATAACGGTTGATTTTTTCCTTTGTCTCCCGGGCAAGGGCCTCATAACCAGCGGAGTCTTTGCCGAGAAGTCCGCTGCACAGGGCCATGGCGTCCAGGCTGCGGGCAAGGAGAATCTGTTCGGCGCAAAGGGGGCCGTCCTTGTCCATCTCAGACCAGTCGATAAAGATCCAGTCGCCGTCACGACCATCACAGAAGCCATGTTCCTCCCGGCGTCCCAGGCAGAAATCCATGAGAGTGACCATTTTGGGATAGACGCTGGCCACAAATTCCAGATCCTTAGTGGTCTGGTAATAGTTAAGGATGCTGATGATCCAATAGAAAGAATAATCCAGAATGGTGTTGATATGGCGTTCCACCGGATCCTTGCCGCGCAGGGCGATGATGGTGCGCTTATCAATCTCCTTATCAAAGAAAAGGTAATTGTTGATCATATAGCTTTGGAAAGCGTCGCCCGACCATACCCAGCGGTCGCGTTTGATACCGTCCAGGAAGAATTCCCTGCTATTGAGATGAAAGGTATAGGCCGCGGCCGCCCAGACCTTATTGATGGTTTCATCATCACAGGCAAAGCTACCCTTATATTCCAAAGGCAGATATTCATAATCGGCGGAGACAGCGCAGGCGTTGCGGTCCTTTCCGGAAAGGAAAAGATAACGGAAGGCCCGGGGCTTCAAGACACAGGAAGAAACACCGGAAACGGTTTCCCGGATGATAGCGCGTTCCCAGTCGCGGGCCTCCTCAATGGATTCTCCATAGGAGACATTCAGCTCCTGGTGGTTCTGAATGTCGTCCAGGTGGACCTTGGCAAAGGTTTCCTTCCCAAAATCATACAGAACTCCGTCAGGGCCTTCCTGCACATCCACCGGATAGATCCTTTCATAGGAGAAGGGAAAGGTTTCCGGAGTTTTGGAAATATCTTCAAAACGGGGAGTGCAGCCGGCGGGGAATTCCTGATTTCCCATATTGTAAGCGTTCCAGCTTCCATCGCTGGGGCACTGGCGGCTCTGGATATAAACGCAGGGAAGGCCGTCCGGCTTGGCCGCCATGGCATGAATAGTATAATGCCCCTTTTCCAGGGGGATTTTCTGGTTATAGGCGAATTTTTTCCCGTTTATGGTCAAATAGCCGACGCCGTTTGTAAAGGCTTCCATGACGTCCGGTTCAGCAATGTCCACTTCCTTTTTAAATTTCACATTGTGAAAGCAGTCGTCCAGCTTCCAGAAAGCGGGGTAATTCCTCTCATGCTCCTCACGGCGCAGATGAAGATGCAGGCTGTGGTAGATTTCAAAATCTCCGGGAAACCAAATCCAGCAGGGTTTCTTTTCAGACATAAATAAAAACCTCCATTGTTGATAGTGGAAAATAACAGTATACAATTATTTTTATCATATACATTTTGCCGCGCGAATGCAAGGGTGCTTTTTCCTTTTTATAGGGGGCGATTTCAGCAAGAAGTCCTGTCCTCCAGGGGAGTTAGGGAAGAACTGGCAGCCGCGCGCCGGTGAAAAAGACAGCCTTCGTTAAAAATATGTAAAAATCACTTAAAAATAGCAAAAGAGTATTGCAAATTCTGCGGGAATGTGGCAAAATTTTTAATAAGCTATAAACCTCAGAGGGCAAAACCTCAGAGGGCAAAACCTCAGAGGGCAAAACCTCAGAGGGCAAAACCTCAGA
>JAHZIE010000001.1:83089-93551 GCA_019419895.1 Clostridiales bacterium
GGGCAATTTATGCTTCGGAGGGGAAATAGGGATCTCCTTCGAAAAAATGAAGGAGGTTTTTTTGTTGGGCAAGAAAAGACTTGTATCTGTCCTGCTGGCTATCGCGGTGGTTTTGACGCTTCTGCCGGCAACGGTACCGGCGGAGGAACCCGCCAAGGCCGTGCGGATCGGTGATCAGTATTTTGATACCCTGCAGGAGGCGTTCGACAGCGTGCCTGACGGGGTTCAGACAACTGTAACTCTGGAAAAGGGTTTTATCGCCGAATCCACCATTGAATTAGCCGGGTCAAAAAACGTCATATTGGATATGAATGGGAAAAAAATCACCGTAAACGACAGCTTTGCGGGCCGCCCGCTGAAAAACAGCGGCACGCTTGTGATCAAGGGCGGCGGCGTGATTGATACGTCAATGTCGGATCTCGGCGGATACGGCGCCGTGGACAATTACGGCGTTTTGACGATTGAAAACGGCACCTATACCGGATCTGTCAACGCCAGCGGCGCTTCTATCAAGAATCGTCCCACAGGGGTTCTGACCATTAATGGAGGGCTTTTCAACGGCGCGGTTACCGCGTTGTATAATGAAGGAATCGCTAAGGTTTACAACGGCGAATTTGTTGGAACCTCATGTTCTTCCTGCAATCCCAACAGCTGGGGCTACACTATTCAGAGCCATCAAGCGGCCGGCCAGGCGGCTCCCCAGCTTTATTTTTACAATGGACAGGTAAAGGGTGTGCAGGGGGCGTTCTCCACCTCCGCGGGTTATTCCGAGGTTTGGGACGGCCATTTTGAAACTGTGCCCTGCCAAGTTCATACCAATGGAAGCACCGCCTTCTACGCCCTGTATATCGCGGGTGAGTCCGGCGAAGTGGAATGCAATATTTACGGCGGGGAATTCAAATCGGCGACAAAGGTCGCGGCGTTTATCGGCAACAGCAATGACGGCGGTCAGAAAAAGGATGCCATCGCAAACTTCCATGGAGGCACCTTTATCGCCGGGACGGGCGTCAGCGATACCATCCATGTGGATAAGCAGCTGGGCGGCCTGGAAGTGACCGGCGGCACCTATCTTCTCAGTGACGGACAAAAGGATGATGTGACCCAATGGCTCCCGGCGGAGGGCGGCGACTATTCCCAGGATGACACAGGCACAATCATCCACAATCATGCTCCAAACGCCGAGCATGTTCCGGCAAAAACGGCCACCTGCACAGAGGATGGTAACGTTGAATACTGGTACTGCAAGGCCTGTAATGAATATTTTCTGGAGAGCGCCTGCCTGCAGCCTGTCCCCAAAGAGGCTACCGTGATAAAGGCCCGGCATCACGCGGTCAAAACAGAGGCGAAGCCGGCCACCTGTACAGAAGGCGGAAATGACGCCTACTGGTATTGCGGAGTCTGTGAAAAATATTTTAGCGATGAGGCGTGTACGGAGGAAATCTCTTTAGATGACGCCCTTATCCCTGCTTCGGGACATGGTGAGATTGTGGTGAAAAACAGCAAGGAAGCCACCTGTACAGAAGAAGGCTATACTGGTGATAAGGTATGTGTTGTATGCCAGCTGGTAGTGGAAAAGGGAGAGGTTATTCCGAAGACGGCGCACAGTTTCCAGGATGGGAAATGTACGGTGTGCGGCGCTGTGGAGCCGGACAATAAGCCGGTGGATCCGGAAGAGCCGTCCAATCCGGACGGGGGAGATTCCCAATCACCTCAGACAGGCTCTCCCACAGTGATTCCCATGCTGACAGTCCTGTTCCTCCTGAGCGGCGGCGCGGCGGCAGCACTGCTTGTGATACATAAGAGAAAAAAGGCTTAAGAAGCATTGAAGCCCAATATATTGGGCGGCACGGACTTTATATTCCGCGCCGCCCTTTTTCTTATCAGCATAATAAGGGCAAAACTCCATTTCTGCCGAGACGGTAGAAAAGACAGGCAAAAAATCCGGGTATCATCTTCCTGTGATACCCGGATTTTTCGATCTGTTGATTCAGGATGCTTTCTTCTTTTCACGGCGGTGGCCTCTGCCGCGCCACCGGAAATATAATGCCGCGACAAGGAGAAAAAGCGCGGCCCGCCTGTAATATACCGGACAGAATACGCCTTTTCAATTTGTTGGATTTGCAGCTTGGCAGACAAAGAAAAAGGCCGGGCCTTGCCCGCGGAAATGATATCCCTCCGGTTTTATTCTATCCGGGCGTTTTTCATTGTACCTGGTTCCCGGCCATAAAAAATTGGTATGGGATTTTAACATGCGTAATTGGGGAATATGTCGGGAAAAGCGGGGAGCGCTCCGGTGCGTTAACAGAGCGTCTTTTTTCTCAGGCGAGGAACGCCTGCTATGGCTTTCCTCTGTCAGATTTCCCGCTGCGGAGCAGGCGGAGAGAAGGTCTTTCTGCATATCAGCAGGGCGTGGTTGCTCATTCCCGTACAGGACTCGTAGCTTGCCATTTGATCCAGCAGCGGCCTGAGAAGCTGGAATTTTTCGTCGTTCATGGATTCCACAATACTCATGGTGAGCAAAAAATCCGTCCCCAGGTTTTTAATTTTAGAAAATCCGTATTCTTCCGCGTCGGCTTCGATCTCCTCCGGCATGGTGAAGAAAAACAAGTCCGGCGCCATATCATCCCTGCTGAAAATCAAAACCGACTCGTTGGCCTTTTCATTGGGGTAATTTTTCCGCAGTCTGTCGTGAACGCAGGCGCCCGCGTAGACCCCGATTTTGTTGATATAAGAAAAAGCCGCGATCCCGCCCTTTTTGCAGATCCGCCTGCATTCCGAAAAAACGAGCTTTCGTTCCTGGGGAGGAAGATGATAGAGAGGACCAAGACATAAAACAATATCAAAGCTTTCGTCAGGAATACGATCCAGCCTTGTTGCGTCTCCGACTTCTCCCCTGACGTTTTTTAAGCCCCGGGAAGCGGCCTTTTTATTAAAAAGGGCGATGTTTTCCGGTGTGATGTCAATCCCAAGATATTCCCTGCATCTGCCGGAAAAACACATGGCGTAATACCCTGTCCCGCACCCCAGCTCAATGACCGACGAGGAGGGGGAGATATATTGGCCGATGTGTTTTTTGGTATAGTGAAATTCCAGGCTGGAATACCTGGATTTGGACGCCCTGTTTTCCTCTTTGGCATCCCTGTAATTATCAATGATCTTTTTTTCGTTGCTTGACATACACGCCTCCCAAATTTTTTAAGACAGGACTTTTTCCATTTTTCCTCATTTGCCTTTCCCGCGCTCGTCCATTTTGTCAAGGGGGAGCCGCCCTTTTTCCGTCCCCTCCACCCCGGAGCGGGTCTGAAATTTGACAGGGCCGTGCCGCCTTGTCCGAAACACCAGGCTTCCGCGGCTGCCTTAGCGTGGTTTCTGGAAGGACAAAACCGCCCGGCGTCGGGCGGTTTTCCGGAATTATTCGATTTGTTCCATTTCCCGCGTCAGGAGGCGGTAGAAATCGGCGATATGCCGGCCGTCAACCAGAGCGTGATGGCACAGGACGGAGACGGGAAGCAGAACCCTATCCCCCTGTTCAAAATATTTTCCCCATGTGATTCTGGGATTGCTGTCAGCCGGAAAGGGGACTGGCTGCACGAGCGCCGTATAGGAAAGCCATGGAAGGGTGGAAATAAAAAATTTATCAAGAGCTTCCGATTCCTCCTCCTGGATAGAGGGAGCCCGCTTTGCCTTCTCCTGCTCCTCCTTCGCGTAGGCAATATAATTTCTGAAGGGCATAGAGCTGTCAAGGGTGCAATAGCAATAGGTTCCGTCCTCCAGGGCGACGGTATGGGAGGTTTGGCAGCGGTCGAATTCAATGATCTTCCCATCCAGAATTCTCTGGCGGAATTCTGCCACACCGTTGGCCGCTCTTGAAGCACAATAACAGAAGGTGAGAAAGAACGGGAGGCCTTCCCGCCGGATGGTTTTCAGCAATCCGGTGATGTCTGTATCGACGGTGAGGCCGACATAGGGATAGGCCATGCTGTTGAAATATTCAAAGTGTCCCTTTCTTTTGTAGCTTTCCATTTCCAGGTACCGATAGCGCATAAAAGATTCTCCTCACAATGATACAGGATAGAGATGTCCTTTGACGCCGGAGGTGTTATTGACAAGTTCCATTGACTGTTTTTACCCCAATGGACCTCAAGGGGAACGCCTTCCCCCGGTATGACAGACGGGAGTTTCCCGCGTATTTGTCAAGCCTTCAGAATTCCCTCTATCCGGGCAAGTTCGTCCGGGGTGAACGAAAGGTTTTGCAGCGCTTCCACATTTTCCTGAATTTGAGAAAGCCTACTGGCGCCGATAAGAACAGAGGTGACGTTTTTCCGCTTAAGAAGCCAGGCGAGGGCCAGCTGGGCCAATGTCTGCCCCCGTTCAGCGGCGATGTCGTTGAGACGGACGAGCTTTTCCCAGACAGCTTCCTCAATATGATCCGGCCTGGAAGCTTGGGCGTGCTTGCCTGCGGGGAGGTGTTTATTGTTCAGAACGCCCCGGCCCAGGGGAGAGAAGGCGATGCAGCCGATCCCTGTCTCGTCCAGTAAATCCAGCAACCCATCCTCCACCCAGCGGTTAAACATGGAATAGGAAGGCTGATGGATGAGAACCTTAACCCCCATTTGATGGAGCATATCGGCGGCCTTGCGGGTCAGATCGGCGGGATAGTTGGAAAGTCCCGCGTACAGCGCTTTGCCGCTTTTGACAATTCCGGCCAGCGCGTCCATGGATTCCTCCAGGGGGGTGTCAGGATCGGGACGGTGATGGTAAAAGATATCCACATAGTCCAGCCCCATGCGTTTCAGGCTTTGATCCAGGCTGGCCACCAGATATTTTTTGCTTCCATGGTCTCCATAGGGTCCGGGCCACATGGTATAACCCGCTTTTGTGGAGATGATCAGTTCATCCCGGTAGGGGCGCAAATCCTGCTGAAGGATCCGTCCAAAGGTTTCCTCCGCGGAACCGGCGGGCGGCCCGTAGTTATTGGCCAAATCGAAATGGGTAATTCCCATATCAAAGGCTCCCAGCACCATTTCCCTGCTGTTTTCGTAGGGCATCAGACCGCCGAAATTTTTCCACAAGCCCACGCAGACCGCTGGAAGCATAATTCCCGACCTTCCGCAGCGGTGGTAAACCATTTTGTCATATCGGCCGTCATAAGGTAAATACGCCATATCCATTCTCCTTTGCTTCCAATAATTTTACTTCAGATAACCAAATGATATCATGGATAAATTTATCTTTATCATACCGCACGAAGGCGAGAAAAACAACAAAAATATAAAAATACAATTTGAATATTTATTTAAATAAAATACTGTTGGTATATTTTAACGCGAAGCAGCAGTAAAGTATCCTCGAAAAGCCAAAATTATGAAGCAATCTCTTCCGATAGCGTATCCATAAGGGATAGAAAGAGAGCCCCAGGCGGGAAAGCCCTCCTGCTTAAATATAGGAAACGGGAATGACAGGAAAACAGATTTTACTAGGCGGCGGAAAAATATCCTTGACAAATAGATAACAACGCCGTATCATTGTATTAAGTAATTAATACAATAAGATAATAGGGAGGAATCTTATGCTCAACGTCTGCCAGTTAACGAAAAGCTATGGCAAAACACAGGCCAACCGGCAGCTGACCTTTTTTGTGGAGCCGGGGGAGATTGCCATTATGCTCGGTCCAAACGGAGTGGGAAAATCCACCGCGATTAAATGCATCGCGGGGCTCCTGCGCTTTCAAGGCGAGATCCAGATATGCGGGTATCCCAATAAGAGCTTGGAGGCCAAGCGAAGGCTGGGATATGTTCCAGAGCTGCCGGCCCCTTATGAAATGCTGACCGTAGAGGAACATCTGCAGTTTATCGCAAGGGCCTATCAGCTGAAGGGCTGGGAAAGGGATGCCGCCCGCCTTTTGGAGAGGATGGAACTGACGGACAAAAGAAAGAAGCTGGGAAAAGAGTTATCCAAGGGGATGCAGCAAAAGCTCAGTATCTGCTGCGCCCTTCTTCCAAGGCCCTCCGTTCTGCTTTTTGACGAGCCGCTGGTGGGGTTGGATCCCCATGCCATTCAGGAGCTTAAGGAAATGCTGGAGGAGCTCCGGGGGGAAGGATGTTCCATTCTCATCAGCACCCATATTCTTGATAGTGTGGAAGAGTTTTGGGATAAGGCGCTTATTATGGTGAAGGGAAGAACCGCCGCGGAACGCACCCGGGAGCAGGTGCGGAATACAGGCGAAAACCTGAAGGATCTCTTCTTTGAGGTAACAGAGGGCCCGGCCCGCGGTGGAAAGGAAGGAACGGCCCTATGAGATCCCTGTGCTTTCTTTTGAGAAAAAGTGTGAAAAATAGCGTCTGCGATATTTTCCGGCATCCGGCAAAGCTGGTTACCTATCTGATTTTAGCAGCTTTTCTCATTTTTGCCCTGGCGGTCGGCACAGCGGCCCCTTCCGGGGACAGCGCAAGCCGCGTGCCGGCGGATAGGGAATTTTTACAGGCATTTTATTTTCTTCTCCTGACATCCCTTGGCGTGTTTGGGGTTATTAATGGCATGTCACGGGGCGGCAGCTTTTTTAAGATGGCGGATATCAGCCTGGTTTTTACCGCTCCGGTTTCGCCCCGGAAGGTGCTGGTATACGGACTTCTCCGCTCTCTTGGGACGGTATTTATGGTATCCTTCTTTCTGCTGTTTTACGCGCCTATGCTTCGGCAGAGCTTTGGCCTCCGGCCGTCGGAGGTAGCGTTCCTGATACTGGGATACTTGCTGATGCTGTTTATTGTCCAGCTGATTACCGTCCTTGTCTACAGCTTTACGGCGGGAAAAGAAAATCGAAAAAGGTCGGTAAAGATAATTTTATTTGTCCTTTTATTGTTTTTTGCCGCGTATATTTATACACAGGCAGGAAAAATGGAGGGAGGGCTTTCTTTTCGGAACGCCGCCGGGGCCCTTTGCCTTCCCTCCGCGGGATGGTTTCCCCTTTCCGGCTGGATCAGCAGGGGAGTGTTCGCCCTGCTTGACGGGCAGTGGATTACGGCGGCATGCTCCGGCGGTATGACCGTGCTTGCGGCTTTGGTATTCATTGCGGCCTTCTTGGTGGGGAACGCCGACTATTATGAGGATGTCCTTCAAGGAACCCAGACGGTGTATACCAAGCAGCAGGCGGCAAAGGAGGGACGGATGGAGGAACAGACCAGGAAAGTTTCCGAAAGGGAGCGGGAAGGGGGGATTTCCCGCGGCTGGGGGGCCAGCGTTTTCTTTTTCAAACAGATAAAAGAAATGCGGCGCCGGAACCGCCTGTTGTTTTTTGATATCTTCACCATCCTTACCCTTGCCATCTGTGTTGTGCTGCCCAGGCTGATCCAGTTTGACGAGGGAGAAGGATCTCCCAGCCTGAGCCTGGGCATCGCGGTGATGACTTCCATCTATCTCCTGTTCTTTTCCAACGCCACAGGAGGATGGGTGAAGGAGCTGTCAAAACCCTACATATACCTTGTCCCGTGCAGCCCATTCCGAAAGCTTTTGTGGGCGACATCCCCCAGTTTGGCCAAGGCCTTTTTTGATGGAGGATTGGCCATCGGGATTGGAGGAAGCATGATACAGGCGCGTCCCACCTTGGTGATTGTTTTCATCCTAATCTATTTTTCTTTCGCCCTGGTGTTCACCTCGACAAATCTGCTGGGACAAAGGGCGCTGGGACAGGTACTGAACAAGGGGATTATCATGCTGCTTTATTTTCTTCTGCTCCTTCTGTTGCTGTCCCCGGGGATTATCGGGATGATAGTTTTGGCGTTGGCTGATGTGCCGGCGGAGCTGAGCCTGCTGCCGCCCTTGGTGTGGAATCTGGCGGTTTCCCTCGGTATTTACGGTATCTGCCATAACTCTCTCCATACCATGGAAGCCTGCTGAATAACAGCGGTCCGGAAATTAGAAAAACTGATGAGGGAACAGGGAACAAACGGCTTAGAGAGGAGGAAGCGGATGCGGGGAACAGATAGCGTCGTCCGATGGGAGCTGGTCTATTCGGTTATCGGGGCCGCCCTTGGAGCCGCCTTTGGAGGAGTGATTCACCATACGGCGATCGGCTTTTTGGCTGGGGCTTTTCTTGGAATCGCTGTGGACAGTATCCTCTATCTGGCGAGGAAAAAAAGAATTGGCAAAGATATGGAACAGACAATCAGAATGAAATAAATAAAAAATGCTTTCGGTCTCTTCCCGGATGTGGAGGGGACCGTTGCTGTTTATATTGAAAAGCGTCGAAAAACATTTGAAAAAATGATGTTTCTTCAAACTATCCAGCGTTATCCCGGCAAGGAAGGAGGCTATCTGACAAATGGAGAATGAAAGAAAAAGCAGTTGACAAAAGGGAAAGGGATGGCGTATAATAGGAAAGCATAAAATATCGGGATGTGGCGAAGTTTGGTATCGCGCCTGGTTTGGGACCAGGATGCCGCAGGTTCGAGTCCTGTCATCCCGACCACATCTGCGGTGAGCAAGTTGCGCGCCGCAGTTTTTTATGCCTGCGCCTTTCTGCCCGCGTCGAAACGAGTACCGGATCCGTCTCTCCGCAAAAAAGTTACGGTTGCTGTGTAAATGCGGATTACGGTTTCGTTGTGTTGACAGCCTGCAATAAAATCGTATGCATACTGGATTTTCCCGGTATCAAATGATTTTAATTATGTTTAGTGTCGATTAATTCTAAAAAATAATATGAAAAACGCAAAATGAAATGTAGCGCGAAAATAAAGGGTTTAAGCATACTAAAATTGGCGCGGCTTTTCGTCTGACTTGCCTCTTAAGTTTTATACATACTATTCATCCACATACTTTTGCAAATGCTCCGGTCAAATCCAGCGCGGATTTATCTGAAAAATTTGGTTTCAAAGTCGAATAGTCTCACATGGATGGAGTATAAGATCGCTTTGAAATACAGAACCAACGAGAGGTGTACTGATGAAAGAGGAATGTTTGATTTGCAACGCCCCCCTAAAATATTTGAACGAAGATATTATAATGGAGTGTGCTGTTTGCCATAAAAAAGAGCCCGGCAAAACAAGCTGCGTAAACGGACATTATGTCTGCGACGAATGTCATACCCAGGGATTAGATAGTATTTTTGGGTTTTGTCTTTCTTCAAACCTTAAGAATCCAGCCCGCATTCTCAACGACATGATGGTTCTTCCCTTTTGCCATATGCATGGGCCTGAACATCATATCATGGTTGGTGCGGCGCTTCTCACGGCATATAAAAATGCGGGCGGCAATATTGATTTGCAAAAGGCGCTTAGAGAAATTCGCAATCGGGGCAAATGCGTCCCCGGGGGCGCGTGTGGATTTTGGGGAGCCTGCGGCGCCGGAATTAGTTCTGGAATGTTTATTTCCATTGTTACGGGATCAACTCCGTTGATGAACGAGACTTTCGGGCTGGCGAATAAAATGACTTCAAAAGCGTTGAACGCGATAGGAGAAGTTGGCGGTCCCCGTTGCTGTAAAAGGGATTCCTATCTTTCTATCGCGGAGGCGGTCAGATTCGTAAGGGACAACCTCGGGATTGAGATGCAATTAGGTGAGATTGTTTGTGAATTTTCAGCTAAAAATAATCAGTGCATTGGAAAAAGGTGCCCTTTTTCAAAAGTGAACATGAAATAGAATTTCATTTGGGATTCTAGAGCTGAAATCAAAAACGGAAAACAGTTTTCTTCACATGGCAAAAAACGCGTGAGGCTCCTTGCCGCAATCTTAATAATGGCCTGAAACGCCGTCTGCCACACAGTGGCAATGTTATTCTTTCAGCGGGTACTAATCTATGGTATAATAATTTAAAAACGGATAGAAAACCAGCGGCATGACAGGGGAAAAACTCCGTGGAGGGGCGAAAACCCCAGCGGCCGCCTGTTTTGGGAGGTTTGGCCATGTCCATGAGAATCAACAAGGCTCTGCCCCAGCCGGCAGAGCTGAAAAAGGAATATCCGCTTGGAAAGGAGCTGGCGCGGCTTAAGGAGAAGAGGGATCGGGAAATCCGCGCTGTGTTTACCGGGGAATCGGATAAGTTTATTGTGCTGGTAGGGCCCTGTTCGGCTGATAATGAGGACGCGTTCTGCGAATATGTCAGTCGGCTTGCTGCCGTCAATGAAAAGGTGTCGGACAGGCTGGTGCTGGTTCCAAGAATCTATACCAATAAGCCCCGGACCACCGGAGAGGGCTATAAGGGAATGCTTCACCAGCCCGAGCCTGACAAGGCTCCTGATCTCCTGGGAGGGATCATCGCCATTCGGAGGATGCATATCCGAGCCCTGTCGGAAAGCGGGCTGACAGCCGCGGACGAGATGCTCTATCCAGAAAACCGCAGCTATCTTGACGATTTGCTGTCCTATGAGGCTGTCGGCGCCCGTTCGGTAGAAAACCAGCAGCACCGGCTGACGGCAAGCGGGATGGATATTCCAGTTGGGATGAAAAATCCCACCAGCGGGGATTTATC
>JAHZIE010000001.1:93561-109240 GCA_019419895.1 Clostridiales bacterium
GTCATGCTCAACTCTGTTACCGCGGCGCAGCATCCCCATACCTTCATTTACCGGGGCTGCGACGTGACGACGGACGGCAATGAGCTTGCCCATGCCATCCTGCGGGGCGGCGTGGACAAATACGGCACCAGCATCCCCAATTACCACTATGAGGATATGGCGCGGCTGCTGGAGATGTATCAAAAGCGGGAGTTGAAAAATCCAGCGGTGGTGGTTGACGCCAATCATTCCAATTCCAACAAGCGGTTTAAGGAACAGATCCGGATTGTCAGCGAGGTGCTCCACAGCCGCCGCTATAATGAGGAGCTGGGGAGGCTGGTAAAGGGTGTTATGATAGAAAGTTACTTGGAGGAAGGCTGTCAGAAGATTGGAGCCGAACGGATTTATGGGAAATCCATTACAGATCCCTGTCTTGGCTGGAAAGATACCGAAGAACTGCTTTACCGGATTGCGGAAGGCTGCTGAGAACGTTGCTTGGAAGAACGGTTTTGTCAAGACGTATTGATGGGGCGGCTGAATGGAAGGAGCAGGGCGATGGGAGAAAAAATACAGGCCGTGTTTACCAATATGTGCATGGTTTCCGACGGCGGATGTGTTTTAGTACAGAATAGGGTGGATCCGGACTGGCCGGGAATCTGCTTTCCCGGCGGGCATGTGGAAGATGGGGAATCCATTGTGGAGTCGGTGATTCGGGAGCTCAGGGAGGAGACCGGCCTGACAGTTGAGGAACCAAGGCTGTGCGGTATCAAGGAATGGCAAAGGGAAGATGGAAGCAGGTATGTGGTTTTCCTCTTCCGGACCAACCGCTTTCATGGTACCCTGGCCTCCTCAGAGGAGGGAGAGGTTTTTTGGCTCCCGAGAGAGGAGCTTCTCAACTGCCGGCTGGCCCAGGGCTTTGAGGAAATGGTGAAAATTTTTGAAGATGACAGCTTGAGCGAGCTTTATTATTACAAAGAAGAGGGGGAAAGAAGGATGAAGGTCTTTTGACTTTTATCCTTCTTTTCCTCTAACTCTATTAGACCGTTAAAAGAACTATTGATAACGTTTGCGATCGGCCGGGATATTGACATATGACGGAAATAAGAGTATACTATATCCGACATATATCAGAAACAGAGGAGGATTATATGCCGAGACCGCAGAAAAAGCGGCGTGTATGCTGTCTGCCGCAGAACCATGGATTTCTTCCTGCCAATTCAGGGGAGCGGGGATGCGTTTTCCTTCAGGTTGACGAGTATGAGGCCGTCAGGCTGATTGATTATGAAGGCCGCACTCAGGGGGAATGCGCGGAGCAGATGGAGGTTTCCCGTACTACGGTGCAAGGGATTTATGACCGTGCCCGAGAAAAAATTGCCGACGCCCTGGTGAACGGGAAAAGGTTGATCATCACGGGCGGGGATTATATGATATGCAGAGGCTGTGAAAACCAGCGCGACAGGAGATGCCGGGGAGAATGCCCCAGGCATGCCCGTCGGCAAAGTGTTAAGGAGGAAATAAAAGATGAAAATTGCAGTCGCCTATGAAAACGGTCAGGTGTTCCAGCATTTTGGCCATACCAAGCAGTTTAAGATTTATGAGGTGGAGGACGGCGCCGTTGTAAAGACGGAAATTGCCGATACCATGGGCAGCGGGCACGGCGCCTTGGCTGGGTTTCTGTCCATGATGCAGGTAGATACCCTCATCTGCGGCGGGATTGGCGGCGGGGCACAGCAGGCTCTGGCCCAGGCCGGTATCCGCTTGTTTGGAGGCGTTTCCGGCGGCGCGGATCAGGCTGTGGAGGAGCTGCTGGCCGGCGCGCTGAGCTATAATCCTCAGGTGCGCTGTGATCATCACGATCATGAGCACGGGGATGGGGAACATCACTGCGGCGCGCATGGCTGCGGCTCCCATCATTGTGGTGAATGAGGGAATGAATTGAAAAGAAAGCAGTAAACAACAGGCTTGCCGGGCGTCGGTGTGATGACCACACCGCCCAGCCGTCCTGTTTTTTACTAAAAAAAGACAATCTTTCCGGCTCTGAGGAAGGAAAGGGAAAAAGAAAAGGTGGGAGAAGGAATACCCAGGAATGATTCTCAGGGGAAGATTTTCATTTGGAAAAGATACCGAAAAAAACCATTGTAAAATTTTGGGGCGATTACTTTATGAAATGCGTTAGGAACAGGGCTAACCAGGCGAATGGCTCAATCTTCCCTGTCGGCCGCTGGGAACCGTTTGCAGGCGAAATGCAGGGTCTGAGCGGATAACATTTTATCGCCCTGTGTTAAAGCGCAGACCCTGAACAGCAACTTCCGGGGTCAATGAAGCCGCCGTGCCGTCGATACAGCCCGTTTCTAAAGCGGAAGATTAGGAGCTGTGCCGCCTTCCATTGATGAATTCTTCCGCTGGACATCCATCAGCGCGGCTTTCCATCCGTCAAAAGATGAAACATCTCCATATTGCTGCGTGGCCGCCCCTTCCTCCGCTCATACCCAGATGGAAAACAGAAAGCTGAATGATAGGAGGCGCGGATGATTTATACCGTTACCCGCCCTCTCACTTCCGGGGCTTTCCTGTGAACCGGCCGCTGTTTCAAAATAATAGCGGCCTGCCGAATCATCGGCATATCTCCGTTTTTTCGGGGATACGCTGTAACCTGCCGTTTCATGAGGCCGCGTGGAAATCCGTCGAAAAAAGCCGCATCCTTTTAAGGATACGGCTTTTTCTATTGATTTTCCTCTTACAGAACGAGGGAAGGAGCGGCATAAACCCTGCTTTTCAGCTCGTTGTCAAACATATAAAGGGAACGGGAATCCTCGCCATATAGATCCCATTTTTTTATGAGGTCATCGGCGTTTTTTTCCTCTTCCCCCTGCTCCTTCACGAACCAATCCAAAAACTGCATGGTGCGGAAATCCTTGGACTGATAGGCCTCGGCATAAATGTCATTGATAAGACCGCTGACATATTTTTCATGTTCCAGCCCAGCGGTCAGGATGTCCCTCGCCCGCTTAAAATCCTGGTTGGGGCAGTCTACTGCTTCCAGAACCGGACGTTCCCCGTTATTCTGAAGGTACTGGAGGAACAGCATGGCGTGATCCCTTTCCTCCTGGGCCTGAATCATGTACCAATTGGCAAAGCCATCCAGAGCCTGGTCGGAAAACCAGGTGGAAAAGCCCAGATACAGGTAGGCGGAATAAAATTCCTTGTTAATCTGCGTGTTCAGCAATTTCGCAACCTTTTCATTCAACATAATCCAATACACTTCCCTTTCTTTTTTTATCCCAGGAATATGCCAGCCTGTTCCACGGCAGGCGCCGGCAAATGGATCTGTAAGCCGGAACAGGCCGCCCCTGGATATTTTAATTATAAAATATTTTTTCCCTGCCCGCAAGAGAGCTTAACGGCGGGTATGGAAACAGTCCCGCCATTTTACCCGCCTTCATTTTTCCCTGCTTTTAGCGGCAAGCAGGCAGGCGATTCCAACCCCTAAGGTTCCCCCCACGAGCATCCCAAAGAAAAACTGCATCCTCCCATCCCCCGCGAAAGTAGTTCTGTTTTCCTATGATACATATGCGGCATTTGAAAGGAAATATGAATTAAACCGCCTTCGAAACAGTGCCGATCCCGATATTCCGCGGATGGAAGGCGTCCGCCCTTCCGGCGCCATGTTCTGTCCTGACGGCGGACAGCGGCTTTTTATCCGGGAGGCCCTGCCCTGGAAATGGCCTTATCCGGAAGAGGAAGATTCTGGAGCCCCCGTTACTGATCTCCGCCGGGAAGCTTTTTCCTCTTTTTTTACAAATGAGAAACAGCTTCCAGGCAGGCGCCGTCTTAATAAGAGGGAAGGGAATGCCGGGGAACTGTCAAGGGGGAAAAAGAGGAAATATTATTTCAGACCTTTCTCTATAAAATGGACCTTGGAATTGTCCCAATATTTTGTGAAAACTCTGGCGTCATTGCCGTCCAGATTCAATTGGTACAGTCTGAAGGTGACGAGAAAGTCCTTGGGCTGCCATTGCTCTTCATAGGAATATTGATATTTCATTCCCAGCCGCTTCATCACGCCGCCGCTTCGGGGATTATTCACGTCGTGGGTGGCGGTGATATAAGGGAGCCCGTCCTTCTTCAACTGTTCCACTAGGGACTTTCCCGCCTCGGCGGCGAATCCCTGGCGCCAAAACTCCTTTTGGAAGCCATAGCCAAAATCATGGGCACTGTCCATGCCCACATTCATATAACCCACAGGGACATTATCTGTTTTCCTACAGACCGCGTAATGGTAGCCGCGCTCCTTCTCATAATTGGCCGCGTACCGCTCCTCAAAAAATGCCCTCGCCTCATCCATGCTTTTCAAAGGAAACCAGGGCAGAAAGGTATTGACCTCCTCATCCTTGAGAATTTGGTATAGCGCTTCCATATCATTTTCGGTAAATCTTCTTAATATTAATCTTTCTGTTTCAATCTGCGGCGTATTCATAAATTCAGATATTCTCCTGCTGTTCTATCTTTATTCTTGCAATTCTTGCGCGCGACGGCAAACCGGACCGCTAGGATTCTACTGTTTCACCGCCAAGGGGCTGCCAGTCCTTGCATACGTCTATCCATGCCAGGCTGTTGGAGTACCTCTCCAGTTCCGGAAGGGTCAGGGCGATGGCGCTGTTGCCGCTTCCACAGGCGGGAAATACCTCCTGGAAGCGTTGCAGGGAGATATCCAGATATACCTCCACCTTCTCTTTGACCCCAAAGGGGCAGACGCCGCCAATCTGATGGCCAATCAGCGGCTCCACCATATCCGGCGGAAGCATTTTTGCCTTGGCTTGAAACTGACTTTTGAATTTCCCGTTGTCCACCCTGGCGTCTCCGGCCGCGACAATCAGGATGGGACGTTCTCCCACGAGAAAGGAGAGGGTCTTGGCGATTCTCTGGGGCTCGCAGCCCAAGGCTTTGGCCGCAAGCTCCACCGTGGCGGAAGAAACCGGAAATTCCTGTATCCGGTTTTCTATGCCGTACTGTTTCAGATAATCTCTGACAAGCTCGATTGACATATTCTTTTTCCCCTGTCTCTTAGATTCTTTTTTTGAGCTCTTCCAAGCTTTTCCTGAAATCCTCCACCGTATCGAGGACGGGCTTTTCCGAAGCCATATCCACCCCCGCCAGCTTCAGAAGCTCGATGGGATGGAGGCTGCTTCCCCCGCGGAGGAAACGGCGGTAATCTTCCACCGCCGGCTGTCCCATAGACAGGATGCGTTTGGCGATAGCGGTGGAGGCGGCGATTCCCGTCGCGTACTGGTAAACGTAAAAAGCGGTATAGAAATGAGGAATCCTGGCCCACTCAAAGGACAGGCTTTCATCCACCGCGAAATTTTCCCCGTAATAATCCCGGTTCAGTTTCCGGTGAAGCCCGCACAGGACGTCCGGCAGGAGGGGCTCGCCTTTTTCCACTATTTGATGGGTCTGATTCTCAAAATCGGCGAACATGGTCTGACGGTAAAAGGTGGACCGGAGATCATTGAGCCGCTTGTCCAGAAGAAGCAGCCGTTCCTCTTCCGACCGGGCATGTTCATACAGGTAATGACTGACCAGCTGCTCATTGAGGGTGGAGGCCACCTCGGCGCAGAAAATGCTGTACCCGGAATAGATAAACGGCTGGCTGTGGCAGCTGAACCAGGTGTGGAGGGAATGGCCCAGCTCATGGGCCAGGGTAAAGACGTCCTCCAGGGTTCCGGTGAAATTTAAAAGCACGTAGGGATGGGAGGTGTAGGAGCCGGTGGAATAGGCCCCTGTTTTTTTGTTCTTCCCAGGGTAGACGTCAATCCACCTCTCCGCAAAGGCCCTGCGGAGAAGCTGGGTATAGTCTTCCCCCAGGATCGCCGTCGCTTTCAGTACAATTTCCTGGGCCTCCTCGTAGGTATAGGACCGCTTGGTATCCCTGACAATGGGGACGAACAGATCATAAAAATGCGCCTGATCCAGCCCGAGCTTTTCCCGCCGCATTTCCACATAGTCCTGTAGAGGGCCGGTGTTTTTTCTGACGGTTTCTACCAGGTTGTCATAGACCTCTTCTGGAATATGGTTGCCTGCAAGGGCCATGGCTCTCGCGGTGGGGTAACGGCGGCTGCGGGCCGTAAAGACGTCGTTTTTCACCGAACCGTAGTAGATGGAGGTCAGCGTATTGATATGGGCTCCGTAAGTATCCAATAATCCGTGGAAATAGGAGGAGCGAAAGGCCCTGTCCTCATGGGACATGGCGCTGTAATAGTTGGATTCACAGGCGGAAAGATCCGTCCCGTCCGGCGCCTTTATGACGGGGAAGCTGATATCGTTGATCACCAGATCATCAAACACCTTGGAGAAGGATTCTCCCAGGTCGTTCATTTTCACCAGCAGACTCTCCATTTCGCCGGACAGGACATGCTCCTTGCGCTCAAAAAAATCCCTGGCAAACCGGTCATACAGCTCCAATTCCGGGCGTTCCCTGCAGTACGCCTGAAAATCCTCCAGGGAATACCCCATGAGCTCCGGCGCCATGAAGGCGAGCTTTTCTCCAATGGAAGTGGCCGCGTTCTGCGCCGATTCAAACAGCTCTTTCGCCTCGCTGTCGGACATATCCTGATCAAAATTGGAGTTGGCGAACACCATCAGGTCGTCCAGATCCCGCTCCACCGCCTCGTATAATTCAGCGGTCCGGCACAGGGCGGCGGCGCTGTCCGCCAAGCGGCCCTTTCCCGCCGCCAGCTTTTCCGTGTTTTCCATTACCTTAGCCAGCGTCTTTTTCCAGTCCTCGTCTGTTGGAAACATTTTTCTTAAATCCCAACGGGTATTCCTCTGCTCTATTTGCTTCATTCTGAAGCCTCCTTTGATTTTTGAAAATTTTGCTCCTGCCGGAACTTTCCCGTTTTATGAAATCAGGAGTCAAAAAAACTCAGCTGCCGTTCCTGACGGTATCCCAGCTGGTAGGCCCGGATAATTTCCCGCATGTCAAAAAGCAGCCCCTTTTTTCCGCAGGCCTGGGTGAAAAGCGTCCACAGCTCCTTTGACCGGGGGCTTGGACAGTAATACCTCTCCCCGTATTTTCTTTCATAGGCCTCCCGAAGCCCCCGGCCCGGAAAGCACTCCTCCAGCTTGGAAAGATACCATTCCCTCTGGTTCTGCCGCAGTGTGACACCAAAGGCGGGATAAATAAATTTTGCCCCGGCTTTTGCGGCTAAATCCACAATTTTCAGGATATTTTCCGCTGAATCCTCCAACAGGGGAAGGATGGGCATCATCAGGATTCCGGTAAAAATCCCCTTTTCCGAAAGGGAGGCCACTGCCTCCAGCCTCTTGGAGGAGGGGCAGACATGGGGTTCCAGGATTTTGCTCAAAGCGTCGTCCGCGGTGGTGACAGTGACCTTGCACAATACCGGCATTTCTTTTTTTATTTCCTGGAAAATATCCGCGTCCCTGACGATCAGATCGCTTTTGGTGGCGACCGCCGCGCCAAAGCCGTAAGCCGAGAGCAGTTCCAGGGCGTGCCGTGTCAGGAACAGCTCCTTCTCAAAGGGATTATAGGGATCGCTCATGGCGCCTGTTCCCACCACGCCCGGCCGGGTTTTCCGCTCCAAGTCATTCCGAATGAGCTTCAAAGCGTCTTTCTTTGCCCGTACCCGGTCAAACTCTTCCACATGGTAACAGGCGCTCCTGCTATCACAGTAAATGCAACCATGACAGCATCCCTTATAAATATTCATGGAATACTCCGTTCCAAACCAGGAGGTATCCTTGCATCGGTTAACAATGGTTTTGGCGTCAATCCATTCCATCCTCCAGGGCCCCTTTCCGTCCTGCTCCCCGCGGCAGGGGACGCGGCGTTTTCCTCGGCTGCCGGCATATTTGTGTCAAGCCTTATTATACCCCTTTTTCCTTTCGGACGCCAGACCCTGAAAGTATTCTGGAAGCTTTCAGAAATTCCGGATTTCCTAATGACAGGTTTCTCCCGCCGCGTCCGGCCGTGGAAACTGCCCTGTTTTTTCCGCCTCCCTGGGATATTTTCCGAAGGAAAAAGAAAAAGAGCCGGACAAAGTCCGGCTCCAAAAAGGGGGCATGAAAATAGGGGAAAGCTCTAGTCAATAGAGGGAATTTGGATTTCAATCTCACGGCCCGCCTTTGCCGATTTCACAATACCGTCTATGATTGCCTGGTTGTACAGGATTTGGCTGGAGGGTACAGGGGGCTCTCCGCCCTCCTTGATGGCGTCCAGGAAGGAACGGATCTTCTTATGAAAGAGGCCGGGGCCCTTTTTGTCCTCAATGATGGGAATCACGGTTTCGGTGCGGGCTCCCGCCACGTCATGATAGAGCACCATGGGGCCTCCTACGCTGCCATTCCAGCAGTCTGTGGACGGGATCCGCAGGGCGCCCTCCTTGCCCATGATAATTGTATCGCCGGGAGTGTTGACGTGCATGGCCCACGCGATGCGGAAATCAAGGATAATTCCGCCCTCCAGCCTGACAAAGGCGGCGGCAAAGTCATCCACGTCAAAGCGGGCGGCGTCCTTGGGATTGTTGTACTTGGGATTGGCGCCAAAGAAATTGGAAGTATAGCCGCTGACGGTGAGAGGCTTTGGATAGCCGATAGCGTTGAGCACCATATCCAGGGAATAGCAGCCAATGTCGCCCAAAGCGCCGATGCCGGCCGTTTTTTGCTCGATAAAGGTGCTGTTGGGGATGCCCCGGCGGCGGCCTCCGCCGGTCTGGATATAGTAAATTTCGCCCAGAACCCCCGATTCCACTATTTTTTTGATCATCTTCATATTCTCGTCAAAGCGGGGCTGGAAGCCAATGGAGAGCAGCTTGCCGCTCTTCTTTTCCGCCTTAATGATATCCACCGCTTCCTCAAGGGTGACGCACATGGGTTTTTCCAAAAGGACATTGACGCCCTTTTCCAGAGCATAGATGGTACATTCCGCGTGAGTCCTGTTATAGGTGCAGACGCTGACCGCGTCCAGCTTCTCATGATCCAGCATGGATTTGTGATCCCGGTAAAACCTGACGCCCTCCACGCCGTATTTTTTCGCGAATTTCTCCGCCTTGCCTTCCACCAGATCAGCCATCGCCACGATCTCTACGTCAGGCATCTCTTTATAACATTCCACATGGGATTCGGCAATCCAGCCAGTACCAATAATGCCGACCCTCAGCCTTCTCCCGTCCGCCGCGGTTTCCCGTTCTTCCTCCGGCTGGGTAAACTGATTCAAAACCTCGTCCGCCATTTCGTTTCTCTCCTTTTGAAACTTCATACTATGCGGAAACAGCCTTTGGGGGCAATCCCGCACAAGGCCATTATATACCCCCCGTTTTTCCCCGGCAATCCCCGTTCTTCAACTCCCCCGTTTTTTCCAAACTCGACGGAAATTTCTCATAGAAGTTCCATTTTGATCGGTTTACTTTCCATAACTTTCTATCCATTTCATTTGAAAAATTTACAATTAAGCGGTTGAATCTTTGTTAAAATCGTTTTAAAAATATAACAAAAGAATTTAAAATCCGCGGACGGGCCCCGCGCCCTAAGCGGCACGGCGTAAGGCATGGATTGAAGGAGCGTATTTGCGGTATGAGCGTAACCCTTGGAATTGATATTGGTTCCACCACGGCGAAAATTGTCATTGTACGGGAGGAAAAGGTCCTTTATGAATGTTATGAGCGTCATTTTTCCCAGGTGAGGCAGAAAACCCTGGAAATGGTCAGAGACGCTTCCAAGTTTCTCAAGGGCGAGGAGATCCTTGCCGCCATTTCCGGATCGGCGGGCATGGGGGTGGCCAAGGCCACTGGGATTCCCTTTGTGCAGGAGGTTTTTGCCACCGGGGAGACGGTGAAAAAATATGAGCCTCAGACCGACGTGGTTGTTGAGTTGGGCGGGGAGGACGCGAAAATCATTTTCTTCTCCGGCGGCATGGACGAGAGGATGAACGGAAGCTGCGCCGGAGGCACAGGGGCGTTTATCGACCAGATGGCCACCCTGTTGGACGTCACCCCCCAGGAGCTGGATGAGCTCAGCCTGCGGCATGAGAGGATTTACCCTATCGCTTCCCGCTGCGGCGTGTTCGCCAAAACCGATATTCAGCCGCTGCTCAATCAGGGAGCCAAAAAAGAAGATATTGCCGCCAGTATCTATCAGGCGGTTGTCAACCAGACCATCACCGGATTGGCGCAGGGAAGGAAAATATCCGGCCGGGTGATGTTTTTAGGGGGCCCTCTCTATTACTGTCAGGGGCTGAAGGACCGGTTTGTTGAAACTTTACACCTGTCAAAGGAAAACGCCGTCTTTCCTTCTTACGCCCGTTTCGCGGTGGCCATGGGCGCCGCCCTTTACGCTGGAAAGGCCAGCCGGCCTCTTGCCTTGGAGGAACTGATCGGAAAGCTGGAGCGTTCCACCCAGGAAAAATCGGTATCCCAAAGCCTCCCGCCCCTGTTTTCCTCCAGGGAGGAATATATGGAGTTTTCCAATCGTCACGCCAGGGCCAGCGTGCCCTCCATCCCTCCAGAGACTTACCACGGGGACGCCTATTTGGGGATCGACTGCGGAAGCACTACCACCAAGCTGGTTCTGATGTCGGAGGAGGGGGCGCTCCTCTTTTCCTATTATGATTCCAACCGGGGCAATCCCATTGAAATTGTGAAAAGCCAGCTGCTGCATATTTACAGCCTGTGCGGCGATCATATCCGTATTCGGGGAAGCGCCGTCACCGGTTATGGCGAGGAGCTTATCCGCCATGCCTTCCATGTGGACGGGGGGCTGGTGGAAACCATGGCCCATTTTTCAGCGGCGCGGTTCTTCAATCCTTCTGTTGACTTTATTCTGGATATTGGAGGCCAGGATATTAAATGTTTCAGGGTACATAACAATTCCATTGACAGTATCATGCTCAACGAGGCCTGCTCCTCTGGATGCGGCTCCTTTATCGAAACCTTTGCCCGCTCCATGGGGTACCATGTGGAGGAATTCTCCAAGCTGGGCCTGTTCGCCGGTCATCCGGTGGATTTGGGATCCCGCTGTACGGTATTTATGAATTCCTCCGTCAAGCAGGCGCAGAAGGATGGTGCTGAGGTGGGGGATATTTCCGCCGGGCTTTCCATCAGCGTGGTAAAAAACGCCATCTATAAGGTCATCCGGGCGAACTCCGCCGAGGAACTGGGGAAAAATATTGTCGTCCAGGGGGGAACCTTCCTGAATGACGCCGTCCTCCGCAGCTTTGAGTTGGAGCTGGGGCATCCTGTCATCCGGCCGAAAATCGCGGGATTGATGGGCGCTTACGGCGCCGCCCTTTATGCCAAATCCCTTGGGCTTTCCCAATCCTCTCTTCTTTCTGAGGAAGAGCTAAAGACCTTTATCCATACCTCCAAGGCCGCCACCTGCAAGGGCTGCGGGAACCATTGCAGCCTGACCATCAACACCTTCCGTGGGACGGAGAGATATATCTCTGGAAACAAATGTGAAAAAGGGGCGGGAAAGAAGGAGGAGTCCCGTCTGCCCAACCTTTACCAATATAAGAGGGAGAAGTTCCTTTCCCTCTGCAAGGAGGACTCTCAGGGAACACGCGGTGTCATTGGGCTTCCATTAAGCCTGGGAATGTATGAGCTGGCGGCGTTCTGGAAGAAAATTTTCACCGCCCTTGGTTTTTCTGTCCGCCTTTCCGGGCTTTCCTCCCGCGAAACCTATATGAAAGGGCAGTATACCATCCCTTCCGATACGGCCTGTTATCCCGCGAAAATTATGCACGGCCATATGGAACAGCTGCTGGAAGAGAAGGCTGACGCTATTTTTTATCCCTGCCTTACCTATAATATGGATGAAAAGAGGGGGACGAACCATTATAACTGTCCCGTGGTTGCTTATTACTCAGAACTGCTGCAGGCAAATATGGAGCAGTTGAAATCGACGATATTCCTCTATCCTTTCCTGAACATCAACAATCCGAAGCAGCTGGCAAAGGAATTGTTCCAATGCCTTTCCTCTCATGAGGACAAATTCGGCAGCTTTTCCCTGAAAGAGGTTCAGCAGGCGGTCACAATGGGCTATCAGGCCCATCAGGAATGGATGGAAGATATCCGCCGGGAGGGGCGGAACGCCCTGGAATATGCCCGCGCCCATCACCTGAGAATCATTATCCTTGCCGGAAGGCCCTATCATGTGGATCCGGAGATCAACCACGGCATCGACAAGCTGATTTCTTCCCTGGGATTGGTGGTTGTCAGCGAGGACTGTGTCAGCAGCCTGGTGGAGCCGGTCAAGGTGCAGGTCCTCAATCAGTGGACCTATCACGCCCGTCTCTATAATGCCGCCCAGTATGCCGCCCTTCATGACGATTGTGAACTGGTTCAGCTTGTCTCCTTTGGATGCGGCATTGACGCTGTCACCACAGACGAGGTCCGGGATATCCTGGAACGGCAGAACAAGCTTTATACCCAGATTAAAATAGATGAAATCACCAACCTGGGCGCGGTGAAAATACGGATACGGAGCCTGTTGGGAGCTTTGGAGGAAAGGAGGAATCAGTCCAATGTCAAAGGAAAAGCGGAGAAAACCACCGGAAGGACAGCCGTCTGAGGGACGCGTCATTTTTACCAAGGAAATGAAAAAGGATTATACCATTTTGATTCCCACGATGCTGCCCACCCATTTTAAGCTGATGCTGAATATTTTCCGTTCTTATGGATACAAAGCCGAGCTTTTGGAAAACGACGGCCGCCCGGTGATCGACTGCGGCCTGAAATATGTCCACAACGACACCTGCTATCCTGCTCTTTTGGTGATTGGCCAGATGATCAACGCCTTGGAAAGCGGAAAATATGACAGCCATAAGGTTGCCCTGATGATCACCCAGACCGGAGGCGGCTGCCGGGCGTCCAATTACATTTACCTCCTGAGAAAAGCGCTGAAGAAAAGCGGCTACGGCTATATCCCGGTGGTTTCCCTGAATTTTAGTAACCTGGAACCCAATCCGGGGTTTCATCTCTCCCTCTCCATGCTGGATCGCCTCCTTTACGCGGTCCTTTACGGGGATCTTCTCATGCTGCTGAAAAACCAATGCAAGCCCTATGAAATCCATCCCGGCGAAAGCGACGCTCTGGTGGACACCTGGGCCAACCGGCTCAGTCAGGAAATGAAGGGGAGAGGCATTCTCAGTTACCGCAGGGTAAAAAAGAATTATTCCGCCATTTTGGAGGATTTTGCCCGTATCCCTCTGAAATTGGAGCCAAAGGTTCGCGTGGGGATTGTTGGGGAAATCTTTGTAAAGTTTTCCCCTCTGGGCAACAACAATCTGGAAAAATTTCTCCTGTCTGAGGGGGCTGAGCCGGTGGTTCCCGGCCTTTTGGACTTCTGTCTGTACTGCGTCTATAACGGAATAGTGGATCATGATCTTTACGGCACCAGGGCGGGTCATGCCCTTCTTTCCAAAATTGCCTACCGTTTCCTCACCTCCAAGCAGGAGGATCTCATTGATATGGTCCGCAGACAGGGCGTTTTCCGTGCCGCGACACCGTTTTCCCATATTCATACCCTTACCAGGGGCTACATCGGCCTGGGCGTGAAAATGGGAGAAGGCTGGCTTTTAACGGCGGAAATGCTGGAGCTTATCGAGGACGGCGTGAAAAATATTGTCTGCACTCAGCCCTTTGGCTGCCTGCCCAATCATATTGTTGGCAAGGGGATGATGAAAATTATCAAGGAACGACATCCCGGCGTCAACTTGACCGCTATCGACTACGACGCCAGTGCCACCCAGACCAATCAGGAAAACCGCATTAAGCTCATGCTTGCAAACGCCGCGGAACAGCACCACGCGGAGCCGCCCAAACGGGAAGAAAAGAGGGAAGAGGAGGCAGCGCCCTCTTCCCTCTTGTGAGATGTTCCGGATCCAGATTATTTTTTAGGTATGTGGATTCGCTCTATTTGAAAATCCGGTGAAATCTTATCTGATATTTTTGGCCGTTCTGTCTTAGAAAAACGTGGCTCAGCCCAATTTCATGCCTCCCGGCGGCCGACGGGAAAAAAGCCTGGATGGTCCGACCGAGGGATTCTTATTCCCTGTTTTTCTGCAAGGGTGGTTCTTTCCATTCCTGTTTTTTGGAAATAAAAAACCTCTGCTTTCTTCACATGTCTTTGTTGCCGTGTGGAGAAAACAGGGGGCGGAAAGGTAGTGAATAAGAAGGAAAGGAATAGTTTTCCTATGAGGAGCTTTCCCATTCCCTGCAATGACAGGGCGGATTTCTTGCGGAAACAAAAAATGACTCGGATAGTCCCAGTGAAACGAAAGATCCAGCAGAGCTGGACAGACTGAAGATACGGGATCCCATTTTTTCTTCCCTTCCGTTTTGGTACTGTCCGCTTCCCTGCCTTCAAGAACGGTAAGACAGGGTTCCTATTTGGCCGGAAAGTGCTCTAGCTGAGGATTTGCCTCTTCTGTCTTTGTAAAGCGTATTTTGATTCAAAATCACATTTTGACTAAAATGTCATTTGACGATATCTTCCTTCAACAGCTCCAGATTTAGGTCCAAACGCTTAAAAATACGCACGGCATTGTCGATGCTGGAGTTGACCTTTCCTGCTTCCAAATTTTGATAATGCCTGGTGCTCACACCGCAAAGTTCCGCCATTTCTTCCTGTGTCAGGCGTTTTTCCTTTCGATGTTCATAGAGCTTTGCCGCAAAAATTTCATGAGGGTTCATAACTTTCTCTCCTTTCTTATTTGGATTTTACCCTGTCATTGAGGGAATGAAAACGAACTATAATTCGTGTTTTAAGTTAATATGTAAAAAACAATCGAATATATTACAAGATTTTAGCTGAGAATTAAAAATAAAAAAGCCGCGGATGTTCAAAGTCCGCGGCATGTAAAACAAACCTGAAAAAGACGGTTTGAAATATCCAGGCAGTTTTTTATCAAACCCCTGCCGTGCTTTTGCTGAAAAACAGTGACAGACAGGATATATCCCATTAATTTTGTCCTATAGAAGGTGGGAACAACAAACGCCTTGGTCAAGAAAGAAGTATTCTCCGCGGAAGACAGTTCTGATCCAAATCGTTGTTTCATAAATCAGGATATTCCGCAAGGAGAAGCTATGCCTGCCTGTCCCTGCGAGCGTCGGCTTCTCCATTTTTGCCGTGATTCCTGGGCTGTCTGTTATTTGCGTATCATATCATACCGAAAAGTTGGCGTCAAGTATGCGAACTGGGGGAATCCGCAGCAAAGGTATGGCAGAATTCTTTTTTATTCCGGATAAGGCGGTGATATTCGGGCGGGACTCCTATGAAAAATAGGTACAAAAAAGGGGGACAGCTTTCGTCGAGCTGTCCCCTGATTTTTTATGAAACCTAATCTTTTTTTGTGGTCTGTTTGACCAGCTGGTTGGCGTAAACAGCGGCGCCGGTGATAAGGATACCCTGTATAACCGATGACGCGGAGAATCCCATGAGAAGGCCGGCGCCCACTACCCCAAAGGGCAGGAGGATGAGAGGGATAAACTTGTCGGGAATGGCCTGGATGTTCTTGACAATCATCCCCAGGATGTAAAGGGCGGGAATGAGAATCAGGGCGTCCCCTATGATATAGTCTATAAATTCCATTTTATTGTTCTCCTTCATTTTAACTGCAAATTTTTGACTCGTTCAAAAAGCTCGGTGCCGGTGCCGTTGCCACCGAGGGAATGGTAAGTCTTGT
>JAHZIE010000010.1:0-15186 GCA_019419895.1 Clostridiales bacterium
TGGACATATGATTCACTACCATATTGCCCTTAAAAGACTTTGTTACATCTTTTATTTCAACCAATTTCTCCGACATAATTCTTTCCCCTTTCATAACCGCTTGTAAAAAATTAAAATTCCATCCCTCCAATATTTTTCCGAAACACGCCCCATATGCCGCCATAAAAGGCCATGAGAAGGGCCATCCCCCAAAGATTCGGGGACATCTGGAAGGAATAAGTGACCATATCAATCTCATCTACAAAAACATCGGCAGTCAGCACAATAGCTGAAATCAATAACAACATAACTGAAACCATCGACGTCTGGCAATAGAAAAGAAACAGGGCAGAAAGTAGAGCCAAAAAATTGCAGAAAAAATACACTCTGAGAATAAAAGCCAGATAGGCGCCCGCTGTTTCCACACTGATTCCCTGTTCAAAAGCGGAAACATCAATCACCCCAAGGGCAACCGGCCACAGTAAGGCCATATTGGCAGCGATAAAAACCGAAGCCTTTGCTCCATTCTTCATGACGGCGTTTAAATATTTGTTTTTAGACGGATAACGGTAGACAATCAAGCCTCTGAATTCCCGGTTAGCCTCATAATTTCGAGAAATAATAAAAAGCGTTATCATGGTATCCAGAGACAAATGAAACAAAAGGTAAATCACCTGAAAGCGTCCCATTCCAAGCTCCGCTAAGCTTCCCGTATTGAGCAAGGACAAGTCCAGATACTGCTGGACTGGGATGCTCCCCTCTTTGGGATGTGTGTACAACAGGAGCAATAAAATAATAACAAAGGAACCTGCGCTGTACCATATCTTTTTCATTGATCTGTCCCTACCCTCATTTCTTTTTGAGGAAAGCCAACAAGTAACAAAGCAAAAATATAACAAATTGCATATGATAGTAACATAATACTAATAGTATAATAACTGAATTTAAAGTTTAACCTATGGAATGTGTTATAAAACAAAATATTAAAAATAGAAAATTCTCCGCCGGAAGAATAACCCCCAAAAACGATAAGAAGCAATCCACACTCAAATAAAAGGAGATACCGTTTTCTATACCGGAAGGAACCTCTGCATGTCAGATAATTAAAAAATGTCAGGGATAGCAGGCTTGTAACGATGTAACAAAACAATCCTGCCGGTTCCAAAATTCCTCCCACGAGTACTGTGATCGCCGCTCCAATCGCTGCGGATGCAAGTGAAAAAAAGACAGAAAATATCGTCATCTCCTTCATTGCAAACCATAGATATTTTTCAATTGTGGAAAAGCGGGAAAGGATAAACTCATTTCTGACATAAATAAATCCTGAACAAACAAAGTATAAAAAATAAAAAAGGACGCTCATAGATGCATTTTGGAATGGATTAATCAAAACTCTTCCCTCTTCCCGGGGAATATTTCCACAGGAATAAAAATATAATATAACACCATATAATAACAGAATGGGGAGCGCGACTTTTCTTATATGTTTATACCGCAAATTTCTCCCTTCCCTTCAGCCTACAGGTGATAAGAATGACCGCAATCACCAGCGGAATAATCAATCCTGTGAAAGCGGTATAGAAGGGAGGATAAACCGCCGCTTGAATGGCAAAAACATGGGCCGGAGCCAGATAATTATTAGAAAATCCAAAAATATTTTTGGGAAGGGCGGCCATGGCAACCGACATCATAAAAAAGTATAATGTGGGAAGAAGAACAAAAAGATATTTCTTTTCTGTCACAAAAGCAACCGACATACAAAAAATAGAATAAAAAAAGGGGAATACGCCGAATTTAATGAACCCGTCAATTAGGTAGAAAAGGGAATAATGTTCCTCATAAAAATTAGGTCCGAAAATGTCGGACATGTAATGCATCACAGGGTTTTCGGAAATTGGCCCAAAAGCTACCACCTTTCCCAACAGAAAAAACACCAGATAAGCCCCAAAAAGATACAAAGCGCTGGCGGCGGCATGACAAAAAACCGATTTTATGACTGTCGTCCGGTAATTTTTGACCCTTCCATAAATGTTGACGAAATATCCGGTTTTCTCTGTCAGAAAATGAAGGGCGGAAAAACTGATAATAAGTGGGGCAATCAGCTGTTGGTATCTCACCCCATTTTCAATATACATATCAAGGCTAAAATGAAAAGTCATATATGCTTCCTGGGTTTCAAACTCAGGAGAAGGCTTGAAAAAAAATAGAACTTTAAAATAACCAGTTTGCAACGCAAATGAAAGAAAAAGGGTAATAAAAAGAAGGCATGCAGATAAAATTAGATAACGATTAAAAAAGCGTTGTCGAAAAATCATTTCATCCCCTCCAAAGAATTTATAAAAAATTTATAATTTAATTATAATCATAGCAATAACAGAAATAAAAAGCAACAATATTTGATAATTTTATAAACAAATAATATTTTTTATATAATTTTCGCGTTTGTCTTTTCGTACAAAGAGAATCATGGGCGGATAAGAAAAAAAGATTCCCTCTTTTTTACTTTTGGATTTGATGAAATACCAGTTTCCAGACAATACAAACAGGGATACTCCCCGTCCGTAAACCGGGAGTATCCCTTTTTCAGAAGCCTATTATCTATTCTTTCCCATTCCAGCAGTAAGTACAAAGCTTGCAGGGCTCAATACCGACAGAGGCGATCATATCGTCCAGGCGGTGGAATCTCAGGGAGGTGAATTTAAGCTCCCTGCCGATTTCTTCCACCATTTCCTTGTAATTCGTACTGTCGGGATTGGCGTAATCCTCCAGCATCGCTTCTGCATTCTCTCCCTCCCTCTTCTGGATCACCCGCCGGGTAATCAAATCCAGCTCCGAGTTGGAACGGGAGAAATTCAGGTATTTACAGCCATAAAGAAGAGGAGGGCAGGCAGGACGGATGTGAACCTCCTTTGCCCCGCTCTGGTAAAGGAATTCGGTGGTCTCTCTCATCTGCGTTCCCCTGACAATGGAGTCGTCAATCAAAAGCAGGCTTTTATTCCGGATCAGGGCGTCCACGGGAATCAGCTTCATCCTGGCGATAAGATTCCGCTGGCTCTGGTTTTGAGGCATAAAGGAACGGGGCCATGTAGGCGTATACTTGATGAAGGGACGGGCAAAGGGAACGCCTGAACGGTTGGCGTAGCCGATGGCATGGGCAATTCCCGAGTCGGGCACTCCTGCCACAATGTCGGGACGGACGTCGTCCCTGCCTGCCAGCTTATCCCCGCACCGGTAACGCATTTCTTCTACATTTACTCCTTCATAGGTTGAGGTTGGATATCCATAATAAATCCACAGGAAAGAGCAGATTTTCATTTCCTTTCTCGGGGGACTGACCGTCTCCACCCCTTCCGGCGTCACATAAACAATTTCCGCCGAACCAAGCTCTTTATAGTCCGTATACCCCAAATTAATATACGCAAAGCTCTCAAAGGAAATGCAGTAGCCATCCTCCTTGCTGCCAATCATCAATGGAGTTCTTCCCAAGCGGTCACGGGCGGCATAAATCCCCTTTGGCGTCATCACCAGCATGGTCATGGAGCCGTCAATCAGTTCCTGGGCGTACTGAATTCCCTCTACAATAGTATCCTTCTGGTTGATCATTGCCGCCACCAGCTCAGTGGGATTGATATTCCCACCGCTCATCTCTAAAAAGTGGGTGCAGCCATTTTCATAACAAAGCTTTACCAGAGCATCAGAATTATTAATTTTTCCAACCGTTGTAATAGCAAAGCTTCCTAAATGAGACTGTACCAAGAGCGGCTGAGGCTCGTTATCAGAAATACAGCCGATTCCTATATTTCCTACAAGCTCTTCCACAGCCCTTTCAAGTTTCGTCCGACAGGGGGAATTCTCAATATTATGAATCGCCCTGTTGAATCCTCCAGGGCCATAAACCGCCATGCCTCCCCGTCTGGTGCCGAGATGGGAATGGTAATCCGTACCGAAAAAAAGATCCAAGGTACAATTTGCCTGCGAAACAACGCCAAATACACCGCCCATGAAAATACTCCTTTATTCAATGCTTTTTTGATCACTAGAGAATAGGGTCCCCCATACAGGGAATTCTAGTTACCGTCATATCTTTCTTTTTATTATACCTTAACCTGAAAAAAACCACAAGCCGCAGCGATTGAAAACTTGCTGGATTCTTTCCGTCAAACAAATTAAAATTGACGCTGAAAGGAAAAAATGATATAATAATGCGACTATGATCCTAAGATATCATAAATACTGGAGGTTTCCCCACATGATGAAAGTCAAAAAAGCTGTTATCCCCGCCGCGGGATTAGGCACGAGGGTACTCCCTGCAACAAAAGCCATGCCGAAGGAAATGCTTCCCATTGTGGACAAGCCTGCCATTCAGCTGATTGTCGAAGAGGCTGTACAGGCCGGCATTGAGGATATTCTGATTATCACCAACCGGGGCAAATCCCTGATGGAGGAACATTTTGACCGCAGCCCGGAGCTGGAAGATCGTCTTCTCCAAACCGGCCGCCGGGAAATGTATGATGAAATTGTAAAGATTTCCCATCTTGCAAATATTTATTATATCCGTCAGAAAGAAACAAAGGGCTTGGGACACGCCGTCAGCTGCGCCCGCTCCTTTGTAGGGGACGAGCCCTTCGCCGTATTGTACGGGGACGATGTCATCATTGGAGAGGATCCCGCCTGCGGACAGCTTTGCCGCGCTTATGAGGAGTTTGGAAGAGGTGTTGTGGGCATTAAAGAAGTCTCTGAAGAGGCTATCAAGAAATACAGCTCCATGAAAATTGAGGGAATTCGGGAAAATCTTTACCGCGTCACCGACATGGTGGAAAAACCCCAAACAAGGGAGGAAATGTTCTCCCTATTTTCCATTCTGGGCCGTTGCGTCCTTCCTCCCTCTATTTTCGATATTCTGGACTGCACCCCTCCAGGCGCGGGGGGGGGAAATTCAGCTCACCGACGCCATGAAAGCTTTGGCCCGGCGCGAGGGTATGATCGGCGTAGATTTTACCGGCACACGTTACGATATGGGGAATAAGCTGGGCATCATGCAGGCCAGCGTGGAGACCGCTCTCCGCCACCCGGAGATCGGGGACGACTTCCGGGCATATCTCAAAGAAATCGCCTCCTCCTTGTAGCCTTTTCAAAGATTTATTTTGTAAATTAATCCTATAATAATACAAATTGTATTATTATAGGATTTTTTGCATTCTGTAATACTTAAGGAAGGACATTGTGGCCCCAAAAACGGCCCACTGGAAACCATCCGTTTCCATAATAAGCAATTTAGAACTGTTTGCGGGCTACTGGCAGTTTCTCTGCTCTTGGAGGGCTATGACGGAAATCGTTTTAAGATGAGACATAACGCTCCTTTCCTTGGCGCCGCTTCCCAAAAAACTTTCCTCCATCACCCATAACAAAGAATACCGCTTGTTTTTCCACCGCAAGAAACAGCTCTTTTCTCTATTCTACTTTTCACCCTTTTTCACGGGCGCCATGTCCCGCCGCCGGCAGCGTTTTCCACACGTGAAAAATCCCAAGGCTGTTCGTCAAGCCTTGGGATTTTTGCTGTCTATATTCTTGATTCCTAAAGAGGGAGAAAAAACTAAACGTCCCGTTTGCAGAAGGAAAGGAAAGCAATGACAAGAAAAACAATGGTATACAGCCCCATGGCAACCCCGGAGAAGACAATGTTCATGCCCGGCACCATAGCGCCTCTCTGCAAATAGACGGAAAGATCCATATTGAAGAAAACGGTATATTTGACCCATTCCGCGCCGAACATGGCCAACAGGCCCGTCACCGTACCCGAAACCAGATAGATCAGAAGGGTAACGCCCACCGCCGCGGCTCTGGAACGGAACAGGCAGGAAATCATCACTGCCATTACCAAAGTGAGGAGAATCCCCACCACTCCGGTCAGATAAAAGATGACCGACTGTCCAAAAGCGGTTGTCTGATAGGCTGCTATGCCGTTCGTCCGTACCACAACTGTACCGGCGTTTTCAAAACCATAAAGGATTCCTCCCGATAAGAGACTGAGAGCATATCCAATAACCAGCAATACGATGCCATAGCCAAGGGTGGCTAAAAATTTGGCCAGCAGGATTTTCCATCTCCGGTAGGGCCGGGGAAATAAAAGCTTTATTGTGCCGTCGGCATATTCGCTCGCCACGCTTCCCGCTCCAATAATCAGCACCAACAATATGATAATGCTGATGGCCAGCTGTTCTGCCAATTGAATATATCCCCATGACGCCGCCATTCTCTCCGGCGCAATCTGGTGCTCCACCTGGTAAGCCATCACCTGATACTCTCGTTTCATGGAATTATAGGCAATAAAATTCGCATACCGTTCTATCCCGGTGGAGGCTTCCATTTCCTCCCTGGCCTGCTCCACCTGTTCTTTCAGCGCGGGAAGATTTTCTTCCGCCTGCTCAAGATAAAGATCCCCGGTGATTTCCATCCCGGTCAGGGAATTCAGCTGCCCCACAAGGCTGCTCTGGTTAAAGGATCTGACCACGTCCTCCCCAAGGGAGCCCATGGCGCCGAAAAGCAACGCCATCAGGGCCATAATGCCGCTTAAAATAACAATCATGACCCAAGCGCTTTTTTTGGACCATATTTTTTTGGTCTCTCCGCGAAATAAAGAGAAAAAACTACCCAATGCTGTTTCCTCCTCCCGTCATCTGGATGAAAATATCCTCCAGGGATTTCTGTTCGCCCTGCTGGACTCCATAGACAGCGAAATGATTCTCCGAAAGGCGGGCTATCGCCTCGGGCGTCCTCTCCCTGGAAAGGGCCGCTTCAAAGGTCTCCTGTCCCAGAACCCTGCACTCCAGGCCCATGGCATCCTTCAGGAAAGCCGCGGCCTGAGGCGCCTGATCCACTGTGAATACCACTTCATGAAGTCTTCCTTCTCCCTGGGTCAGTTCATCTACCCTGCGGACATCCAGAAGCTTTCCCCTCTGGATTACCGCAACCCGATCACACATCAGCTGCATCTCCGAAAGCTGATGGCTGGACACAAACACCGTGGTGCCGAATTCATGGCTGATATACTTCAAAAAATCCCGGATTTCTTTAATTCCGGCGGGATCCAGGCCGTTGGTGGGTTCGTCCAGGACAAGAAGGGCGGGATTGTGGAGCAATGCCTGTGCAAGCCCCAGCCGCTGCCTCATTCCCAGGGAATAAGTTTTCACCTTATCCTTTATGCGGTTTTCCATTCCAATAATACGGACAACCTCGTCGATCCGTTTTTGCCCGATCCCCTGATACATTCCCGCGTAATACTTCAGGTTATCCAGCCCGCTCATATACTTATATAGCTGCGGCTCTTCAATGATAGCGCCGATATTTCTCATGTACGCCTCATAATCGGAATGGATATTTTTTCCACAGACACAGATGCCCCCGGCGGTAATTTTTGACAACCCGGTAATCATTTTAATTGTCGTTGTCTTTCCCGCGCCATTGGGCCCAAGGAAGCCGTAGATCTCCCCCCGGCAGACATCGATCGACAGGTGATCGATAATGACGCGGCTCCCAATCTTTTTAACAAGATTATGGGTGCTTAATACAATTTCTGACAAAAAGGCCATCCCCCTTCTTTATCTGAATTTCATTTGTACCACTGTACTAGTTCTTTAATACAATACCTGTTTTTTCCTTGTTTGTCAACCCCCTGAACCAAAATAAAAGATGGTTTTCCACCCGGATGCCCCATGCGTGAATTTCAAGGCCACCCCTTGTTGATAACCGCTTTTTTTGGTATAATAAATAAGCTTTCAGCGTTTGAAATGAATTCTTCGGAAAGGCGGTGTTATGATGCCGGAGGTTTTTGCGCAATCTGTGAAAGCGTCAGGCCCGCGCATTCATCTCATGGATGAAGTCCGCGGCTTTGCCGTGCTGTGCATGATCGTTTATCATGGCCTTTACCTTTTTGCGGATATCTTCCACTGGTCCGCTTTTGTCCCAATTCTGCGCTTCTTTTATCCGGCCGAGCCCTTTTTTGCCGCCGCCTTTATCTTTATCTCCGGTATTTCCTCCCAGCTGTCCCACAGCAATCTGGCCCGCGGGCTGAAACTGGCGGCCGTGGCTCTTGTAGTAACCGCCGCTACTTACCTTGTCGTTCCTGATTCCGTCATCATTTTCGGCGTTCTTCACATGCTGGCCTTTTGTATGATTTTTTTCGGCCTGACAGCTTCTCTATTACAAAAAATCCCCTTCTGGCCGGGATTTTTGAGTTGTCTTATCCTGTTTCTCCTCACCTGGGGGCTCAGTCCCCACAACCCGGTCCCCTATGTGGGAATCCCCCCGCTGCTGGAATGGAAAATCCCGGACAGCTGGATGCAGACAGACTGGCTGTGCTTTTTGGGCCTTCATACCGAAACCTTTGTGTCCGGGGATTATTTCCCCATCTTTCCATGGATGTTTGTCTTTTTGGGCGGCACCTTTGTGGGAAGATTCGCCAAGGCAGGAAAGTTCCCCTCTTTCACCTACAAACGCCGGATTCCCTTTTTCTCCCTGGTGGGCCGCCATGCCCTCCTGCTTTATGTTCTCCACCAGCCCGTTCTCTTTGGCGTATGCCTTTTGATTCAATGGCTGCTATAACAGCATACAAGAATATTCGCGAGAAAGGATTTTTTTCATGCCTGAATATGCTTCCCTGCTTTCCCAGCAGTTTTCTGTGGGAAAACAGCAGATCGAAAACGTGATTCAACTGATTGACGAGGGGAACACCATCCCCTTTATCGCCCGTTACCGCAAGGAGCAGCACGGCTCCCTGGATGATCAGACCCTTCGTGAAATCGCCGAACGGCTGGAATATCTCCGCGGGCTGGACAAGCGCAGGGAGGAGGTTTCCCATCTGATTGAAGAGCTTGGCGTGATGACGGAGGAAATATCCAAAGCGTTGGAATCCGCCGCCACCCTTGCTGAAATTGACGATATTTACCGGCCCTTCCGTCCCAAACGGCGCACCCGCGCCTCTATCGCGAAAGAAAAAGGGCTGGAGCCCCTTGCGCTGAAGATTTTTTCCCAGGAGCAGGCGGACGCCTTTCCTATCGATATGGCCGCCTCTTACGTTGATGAGGAAAAGGGGGTCGCCTCCCCGGAGGAAGCCCTTGCCGGCGCCATGGATATTATTGCCGAGATGATATCGGACGACGCCTCTATCCGCAAGCGTCTCCGTTATGTCGCCATGAATTATGCCGTTCTGGTCTCAAAAGGGACAACGGAGGAGTCCTCCGTTTATGAGCCTTATTATGACTATCGGGAGCCTGTCGCAAAAATTGCCGGGCACCGGGTTTTGGCCATCGACCGGGGAGAACGGGAAGAATTTTTAAAGGTTTCCATTGAATTCGATCCCGCGCGGGCCATGAATATTATTGGAAGCGTTGTTTTGAAGGGAAGCGGCCCTTCCTCCGAGACGGTAAGAGAGGCCGCGGCGGACAGCTATGAAAGGCTTATTTTTCCATCCATAGAAAGAGAAATCCGCAATGAACTCACTGAAAAAGCCGCGGAACAGGCCATCAAGGTATTTTCCCTGAACCTGCGTGATCTCCTTATGCAGGCGCCGGTCAAAGGAAAAATCGCTATGGGGTTAGATCCCGGTTATGCCCATGGTTGCAAAGTGGCTGTAGTGGATGAGATTGGGCGCGTCCTGGACACCGCGGTAATCTATCCGGTGCCTCCCCGCAACAAGGTGGAGGAAGCAAAAGCAACAATAAAAAAGATGATTGAGCGCAACCATGTGCAGGTCATTGCCATCGGCAATGGAACAGCCTCCCGGGAAACCGAAATTTTCGCCTCTCAGGTGATTAAGGAGATGGGAACAGCTGTCTCTTATATGGTGGTCAGTGAAGCCGGAGCTTCCGTTTACTCTGCTTCCAAGCTGGCAAGTGAAGAATTTCCCGACTACGACGTCAACCTCCGCAGCGCGGTTTCCATCGCCCGGAGGATGCAGGATCCCCTGGCGGAGCTAGTAAAAATCGATCCCAAGGCAATCGGGGTGGGGCAGTATCAGCACGATATGCCTAAAAAGCGCCTGGATGAGGCACTGGGCGGCGTAGTGGAGGACTGTGTCAATACCGTAGGCGTTGACGTCAACACTGCTTCCGCTCCCCTGCTTTCCTACATTTCCGGCATCAACGCCACGGTTTCCAAGACCATTGTCGGATATCGTGAGGAAAACGGCGGCTTCCATTCCCGCTCGGAACTGAAAAAGGTTCCCAAACTGGGGCCAAAGGCCTTTGAACAGTGCGCCGGCTTCCTGCGGGTAGCTGAAAGCAAAAATCCTCTTGATAATACCGGCGTTCATCCGGAATCCTATGACGCCGCCAAAAAGCTGCTGGATCTCTGTGGTTTTTCCCTTTCCGATATTAAAAACGGCGGGCTTTTTTCCCTGAAAGAAAGGGTAGAGTCCCTCGGGGAAGAAAAGGCCGCGGAACAAATCGGCGTAGGCGTCCCCACCTTGCAAGACATTGTCAAAGAATTGATGCGGCCCGGACGCGATCCCAGAGACGAGCTTCCCCCGCCCCTTCTCCGCACCGATGTGCTCTCCATTGAGGATTTGAAGCCTGGCATGGAACTAGACGGCACAGTGCGAAACGTGATTGATTTTGGCGCCTTTGTGGATATCGGCGTCCATCAGGACGGCCTGGTTCATATTTCCCAAATCTGCGATAAATTTATCCGCCATCCGTCGGAGGCGGTAAAAATCGGGGATATTGTCCGCGTCCGTGTTCTCAATGTGGATACGGTAAAGAAGAAAATTTCCCTGACCATGAAGCTGGATGGCAAAAAGTAACTATCCCCCTGGTTTCAGAACGGAAAAGCCAGGAGATTGAAAGGAAGAAAGCATTATGAAGCTTGGAATTGTTGGACTCCCCAATGTTGGAAAGAGCACCCTGTTCAACGCCATAACAAACGCGGGCGCGCAGGCCGCGAACTATCCCTTTTGTACCATTGAACCCAATGTAGGCGTTGTCGCTGTGCCGGACGAAAGGCTGGACAGCCTGGCCGAACTGTATCATCCGGAAAAATATACGCCGGCCACTATCGAATTTGTGGATATTGCCGGCCTTGTGAAGGGCGCCAGCAAGGGAGAAGGGCTTGGAAATAAATTTCTAGCCAACATCCGTGAAGTGGACGCCATCGTCCATGTGGTGCGCTGCTTTGTCAACGACGATATTGTCCATGTGGATGGAAGCATCGATCCCGCCAGAGATATCGAAACCATTAACCTGGAACTCATTCTTTCCGATTTGGAAATGATAGAACGCCGGATTGACAAAACCCAGAAGATGCTGAAGGGCGACAAAAGCTATCAGACAGAGTATGATCTTCTCCTCCGGGTAAAGGACGCTTTGGACAGCGGAAAAAGCGCCAGAACGGTGGAATGTTCCCCTGAAGAGGCCGAAATTCTCTCCGGAATTGCCCTTCTGACCAATAAGCCGGTCATCTATGCCGCCAATATGAGCGAAGGAGATTTCTCGGGAAATATTGAGGAAAACCCCTATTTAAAGATTGTCCGGGAAATTGCCGGTCAGGAAGGTTCCGGCGTGCTGCCCATCTGCGCCGAAATCGAGGCGGAAATTTCCGGCATGGAAAAAGAAGAAAAGGAAATTTTCCTCGCCGATATGGGACTGAAGGAATCCGGCCTTGACCGCCTCATCAAAGAATGCTACTCCCTTTTGGGGCTCATCTCCTACCTAACGGCCGGGCCGCAGGAAGTCCGGGCCTGGACCATCACCAAGGGCACCAAGGCCCCTCAGGCCGCCGGGAAAATCCATACCGACTTTGAACGGGGCTTTATCCGCGCCGAAGTGATCTCCTTTGATGAACTGATGGAAACCCGTTCCATGACAGTCGCCAGGGAAAAGGGCCTCGTCCGCAGTGAAGGCAAAGAGTATGTCATGCAGGACGGCGATGTGGTTCTCTTCCGCTTCAATGTTTAATTTCCTTTTCATTGAAAGACCTGAGGCTCCTAAAACTGCCTCAGGTCCTTTTTATATTCGCGGGATGCCCACCAACTCTAGGCTGCCCCCTGTTTTTTATTGGAAGGGCCGTAAGATCTTTTTATCCATCTCCTAAATTAGAAAGTACGCGCGCCCGCTTATGAAATGTAGGGCAAGGAAGATTGTCTCTAGACTTTACCGGCTCTGTCAGTCCTCCTGTTATGAAACAATACCAGCAAAAAGTGGACGCCCAGATTCCAGAAGGCTCAGTGCTTTCCGCCCTCCAGTAAAGACGCCGCGGCATCCGTTGCTTTGCGGGTTATTCGGTTCCATGTCATATTTTGTTATCCCTATCTAATTGTGTTTTTTCTTTTCAATTTTCCGAACTTCTTGGATGGAATTACAAAGAATTTCTCGCCTTATTCCCCGGCAACATTCGAAAGAAGCTTTCTCCTAAGAAAAAAAATGAAGCTGGATATCAGAAAAAGAATCTGATATCCAGCTTCGTTGAATAAAGTAAAGCTATTATTGAACAGGCTGCTGCAGGGAATTCTTATTCATAACCGCACCAACTACATAGAGAATGCCCAACGCCAGACCAATCAATGTTCCTACCGTGAATCCTCCAGAAATCATGGAGATCACCTGAAGGACCAGGACAATGATGCCAAGAACCATACAGACAACAGCCTTTTCCGGCTTCGCGGAATAGGCAACGCCAAGGATCCCGACGATCAGTTCAAATACGCCGCCAATCAGAGCGATAACTCCCGCTACCATTGCCACAGCGCCAACAGCCGCACCGACATCACCAGCCGCGCCGAGGATACCTCCGCCCACGATAGCCAGGAGAGCCGTAATGATCGCAATGGCTCCAAAAACAATCATAATAATCCCAATGACTTTCAGAAACATCTTTCCTCTTGCTTCCATAAAAATACCCCTCTCTACTATAAAATCTGAAAATGTGTACCTTTTCTTTCTTGTGTATTTGTTATGGAATAGCGCTCCAAAAGGGGCGTTATTTTTCTTTTTCAGCCACATAAATCAAGAAAGAAATTATACTATTTTTCTTACCCATTCTACCAGATGTCGACAATTTTTGCAATACTCAAAAATAGTTTTTAATATTCGCCAAATATTTTATTCTTTGACATCCTTTTGCATTTTCCCGTTGAAACGCTCCAGTTTTTTACGCATAATTCGAAATCAACGTGCCTTTATGTTAAAGGGATGACACCAGAGGAGTGATTTTGTAAGAACAGTTACGTCACAAGTATCACAAAACAATAATATTTATAATTTCAAAAATATAATATCGCTAATCTCAACAAAAAAATATAAATAATAATAGATATACTATTGACTTTTTCTTTTAACAAGTCTATGATAAATACAATCGTTGAAAATTTCATTATTATTCTTATGTTCTTTTCTTAATCAGAGCGTTTTTGTCAGCGGCATTAAAAGGATTTGATTCATCCGATTGGATAAATAAACCTTTTCATTCATTTCATTTTTTGGGTATTTTACCATATTCAGGAGCATTCCGTGCTGGAATGCTCCTTTTTTTATTATATCAAAATTATGAATGAAAAGGTTTAGATAATTTGTCATTTTTTATGGCGAGGAGGGAGGTTTTATAAGACATAGGCAAACCGCGTCATTCGGCAAAATTTATATCAATTGGAGGGAAATGTCAATGAAAAAGCTTTTCAAACGCTTGCTGACTGCCGCGATGGCGTCGTGCATGATCGCGACGGCGTTCGCGGGCTGCCAGCAGCAGGGCGCTGCTCCTTCAGGAGGAACGGGTTCCCAGACAGGTTCTACAGGGGACAGTTCTACCGGCGGTTCCGGAGAGATTGAAACCATTGAGTTCTACGGCTTTGCTCAAAACCCCAGCAACGCTTTTTTCAAATGGCAGCAGGATTATTTTGCTGAAAAAATCGGCGTGAATGTTACAATTCTTCCAGGAGACGCGGAAAAACTGCAGACCATGCTTTCCGCCGGTAATCTGCCCGACATGGGCATGTACGCTGTGAACGGCAGTCTTTCCCAGGCGATTCAGGGCGGCCATTTGATGGACCTGACCCCATATGAAAAGGATATCCCCAATTACACGGAAAAATGGCCTCAGTCCGTCCAGTATTCTAAGGATTATCTAAGCAACGGCACAGGAAAGCTTTACGGCCTCATTGGTCAGCTGGGGGTTTACAACGCCTACGCTTTGGACACGGGCACCTATGCCATAAATGTCCGCTGGGATATTTACGAGAAAGCCGGTAAACCTGAAGCGACCGATATGTACAGCTTCCTGGACGCCGCTGTTAAAATGAAGGAAATTTACCAGAAAACGCCCGACGGCTTGGAAACCTATATGTCGGGGCTCTTCCCAGACGCCGGCGGCGCTCTCTTCAGCAATATCGCTTATAAGTATCTGGAGGTCAACGGCGCCACTTCGGTTAATCAATCTGCCGTCTATGACATTGTCAATGACAAGGTAGAATATGTTTATGAAAAGGGCGGTCTTTATTATCAATCTTTGAAATGGCTTGCCACGGCCAACCGTATGGGACTCATCGATCCCGACTCCATGACCCAGGACTATCAGATCGCCCAAGGCAAAATCAATGACTCTGATCAATATTATGTTACCCTTCGTGGAAATTACTGTGATAGGTACAATACTCTGGAGAGAGTAAACGCGGAAGAACCAAAAGGCTTCCTCCCCCTGGTTTGGGAGGGTATGCATTCCGTAGTTAGCGCGAAAGAAACTAAAATCGGCGGAAACACCACCAGCCCCTATTGTATCAGTTCCACAACAGAAAAGCGGGACGCCTGCCTGAAATTCGCCAACCTTCTTTTTGACGAGGACGCGCTGATGGTGATGTATGGCGGGCCCCAGGGTGAATTGTGGGATATCCAGGACGGCAAGTATGTTCTGACAGACGCAGCGGAAGAGTTCCGCGTCACAGGCAAGCATACCTTTGGCACAGGTGAAGAAGGCTCCGATTGGTGGGCCAACTGGGGCATGGCGGCCGCCACTTCCAATTCCAAATATCCCGATTTTACCTTCCGCATCACCGATTCTGTTTCATGGGCGATGGCGAATATAGAGGAAAGCAAAATCCATGATATGTATGAGGAATATTATGGAAAACGCCGTCCTATCGAAGTTTTTGAGGAATACGACGCCATCGTTTACCAGCCGGAATGGAAAAAGCTGATTGAAACCATGCCTTCCGAGCTGGAGGACATC
>JAHZIE010000010.1:15196-26240 GCA_019419895.1 Clostridiales bacterium
TAGGCGAGCCGACTGCCTGTCAGCACGAGGGGCGATACTTTGCAGTGGCAGGCGGTAATGACCACAAAATCCGATGAGGAATTTAATCAGATTTTTGACCAGATTATCACCCAAGCTGAAGAACTTGACGTTCCGGCCATTTATGAATGGACCGAAGAGCAGGTCGCAAAGGCAAAGGACGCCTTCCAAAAATACCAATAACGCTTCATGAGTTTTTCTTCCTAAAGCAGAGGAGAGGGGACATCCCCCTCTCCTCTGCTTCTTATTGATTATTCTCTTGAATTTTTTCTATCTCCCAGGTATATCCCATATAATCATCTTTTGCTCTTGGAAGAAGCAGGCCGGCATTCATCAGCGCCGTTCCGCTGAAGCTGCCCTCCATGCCATGGATCCGGTACATTGCCCCGGGCTCCAGTCCCTGCAGCCTGACGTAATCATTTCCATAGCATGCGCGTACCATTAGGAAAACCACATTCAAAAGAGCTCTTTTCCCATCCTGTGAGACAAACTCCCAGGCGACAAAACGGTCATTGTCAAAAGGACTGGTAAGACGGTAGTAATCTCCAAAGGTGATGGTATCGTAATTTTTTTGAAAGAATTTTACCTGTTCCTTCACCATTTCTTTTTCTTCCGGCGTCATCAGGGTAATATCCAGCTCATAACCAAAAGTACCCGACATGGCGACGATCCCCCTTGTCGCCAAAGGCGTTGTCCTCCCCGTGGCATGGTTGGGGCACACCGACACATGGGAGCCCATGGAGGACACCGGATATCCAAAGGAAGTACCGTATTGAATCCGAAGCCGGTCAATGGCGTCTGTGTTGTCGCTGCACCAGATTTGGGGTGTATAATAGAGCATTCCCGCGTCAAAGCGTCCGCCCCCGCCCGAACATCCTTCAAAAAGAATCTCTGGGAATTTTTCCAAAAGGCGCTCCAAAAGGCTGTAAAGACCTAAGACAAACCTGTGATACACCTGCCCCTGCTGTTCTCTCGGCAAAATCGCGGACCATACATTGGTCAAATGGCGGTTAAAGTCCCACTTCACATAGGAGATGGGAGCCGATTCCAAAATTTTGGAGATACTGTCAAAGAGATAGTCCTCCACCTCTTTTCGGGAAAGATCCAGCACCAGCTGCTGCCGGCTCGGAGCAGGGGTTCTGCCCGGTGTATGGAGGCACCAGTCAGGATGGGCGCGGAAAAGCTCGCTGTCCTCGGACACCATCTCGGGTTCAAACCAAATGCCGAACTTCATCCCAAGGCCATTGATCCGTTCCGCCAGGTTTTTCAGCCCTCCCCTGATCTTGTTTTCGTTGACCACCCAGTCTCCCAGGCCGGAATTATCGTCATCCCGTTTTCCAAACCAACCGTCGTCCATTACCAGCATCTCAATTCCCAGCTCCGAAGCGTCCCTGGCAATCTCATACAGCTTCTGGTCGTCAAATTGAAAATAGGTCGCCTCCCAGTTATTGATCAGGATCGGCCTGCGGCGGTTTTTATAGACGCCCCGGCACAGATGCTCACGGTAAAGCCTGTGGTAATTTCTGGACATCTGGCCGAAACCATTGGGACTGAAACACATGGCGACCTCAGGCGCGACAAAGGATTCACCTTTTTTCAGCTGATACCGGAAGGCAAAATCATTGATTCCCATGACAATCCGCGTCTGCTCGAATTGATTGATCTCCCCTTCCGCCATAAAGTTGCCGCTGTAAAGGAAGGAAAATCCGTAACAATCCCCGCTGATTTCGTCCGCTCTCTTATCGCACAAAATGACGAAAGGATTCTGCTGATGGCTGCTGGCCCCGCGCACACTGTCAATCAAAATTTTCCCATGAATCAGGCTCTGCCTTTGAAAATTACGTTCAAAATTATGCCTGCCAAAGAAATTGATCAGATCATATTCGCCGTAAAGGAAATCCACACAGCAGGAAAGCGCCCTGTCCAGTACAATCTCCTCCTGAATACTATTGACAATTTCAGCAGATCGGGTGATGACATCCCACTGGGGAAATACCGAATAAGAAAGCTTCACCCTCACCCCTGTCACCCTATCCTCCAAGGTGACAATCAGGGACTGGCAGTCCTCCTTTTCCCCATAAACAGCCGGAAGGCCGGGAAGGCCCCGCTTTCCGTCAAAAATCTCATGGCAGGCATAACGCAGATCCGCCTCGCTGCTGCCGTTTCCATTTTCCACGTTCAGGCAGGGAGGACGGAAATCCCCTATGCCAAAGGAGGGATATTCCTGGGGAATCCAATCCACAGAAAGGACTTTGTCCTCCTTATGATCCCCAAGGGTAGGACTGAAGCTGCGAGGTATGGTTTCCAGAAGATAGCCCATTTCCATATTTTCAATCTTTTTTCCATAATACAAATGCTGAAGGAGCCCATATTTTCCTATCTGCATTTGATAGGTGGAATGATCTGTCTGAAGGGTAAATACTCCTGTAGCTTCACAGAAAGAAATAGACATGACGTTTCTCCCCTTTTATTTTATAGCCTTTTTATTTTATTCCCGCCCCGGGACATTATCAAGTATTTTTAGAATTTCATTTTTTCTTCACCCTGAAAACTTGAACCTTCATTCTCCGCTGTGGCACAATGTTTCACTTAAATGAAATGGGGCGTGTCAGTTTCAGACCGACATGCCCCACTCATTTTATTCCAAGCGCAGCAGGGGCGGATTTCCCTCCAAAAAGCCTTTCACCTCATCAATATCAGGCAGGGCGGAAATGGATCCTTTTCTCGTGGTAGTCAGGGATCCCACGGCGTTGGCAAACCTCACCATCTGCTTCCATTCCCCTTCGTTATAGGAATGGAGAGGACGGTTCTCACGCGTCAGACAGTAAAGGAAGCCTCCTGTAAAGGAATCGCCGGCCGCCGTTGTATCAATTGTTTTGACATCAAAGGTGGGGGAATAGAAAGAAATTTCGCCGCTTCCGCCCTCCGCCGCTTTTAAGAAATAACAGCCCTTGGGTCCCAGAGTAACCATCAGCACCCTCATCGGGAAGCGTTCCATCAAATGTTTCGCCGCTTTTTCCCGGCTTTCCTCCTTGCCTTCCGACACAAAATACAGCTCCTCCTCTGAACTCTTCCCGGTCTCCGCATAGCCCATGGCTTTCAGGATCCATTCCTTCGCCTCCGCCCCGCCAGGCCATAAATTGAGCCGCAGGTTGGGATCCAGCACCACCGGCAGTTTTTTCTCTCTCGCCAGGCGCAGAAGAGCCATACTCGTCTCTCTGGACGGCCCTTCTGTCATCATCACCGTGCTCATAAACAGAAACCGGCACTGTTCCAGCCGCGCGGTATCGACTTCGTCCAGTCTCAGCATCGTGTCAGCCCCCTGGCGGCGGTAGAAGCTGAAGGAACGATCCCCGCTCTCTGATAGGTGGACAAAGGCCAGGGTGGTTTGGAATTCCTCCGACAAAACAAGACCGCTGACATCTACACCCTTTGCTTCCACAATATTTTTCAGTGCGGAGCCGAAATTATCATTTCCCACCTTGCCGACAAAAGCCGCCCTGCCCCCCATATTGGCCACCGCGCAGGCCATATTAGCCGGCCCGCCGCCGGGATTCCTCTCAAAAATAGGATTGCCTTTCTCGGAAATCCCCACAGGGGTAAAATCAATTAAAAGCTCTCCCACCGATATGACGTCATACATCGGAAGCCCTCCTTGTTTAGGTTGTTTCCCTCTTGATTAAAAATACCGGAAGCATGGTTTTCGTGGGGACTATCTGCCCGTCCAGCTTATTTAAAATGGTGGAAATAGCGCATTCGCACATCTGCCTCACCGGCTGACGTATGGTGGTAATTCTCGGCGTAGTCCGGGAAGCGATGATATCATCGTCAAAGCCCACCACCTTCAGCTGTTCCGGAATCCGGATTCCAAGCTTATTACAAACATAAATAACGTCGGAAGCAATAACATCGCTGCTCGCGAAAACGCCATCAATTTCCGGATGGGCTTTCAGTACTTCCTCAATCAGCCCCGTGTAATCCATATTATGGAACTGTTCTTCCTCCGTTGTAATCATCATATGGCGGACATGATACTGCTCGCAGACATCCTGAAAGGCCTGCCCGCGCAGATTTGCCGGCAGGGGAATTTTCTCCGGGCCGCCGATATAAAGCAGATTGTGACATCCTTTCTCTATCAGGTGCATCACCGCGATATGGCCTCCCTCGTAATTATCGCAGGATATGGTGGAGAAATCACCGCTCAGCGCCCTCTCGAACAGCACGACAGGAAGCGTGATATCCAGATCATCCGTCACCCGTTCCGTTCTGCTGCACATGACAATCCCCGCGACCTTATTGGATCGGAGCATGTCAAAATATCCTATTTCCTTTTCCCTCTCATGATGGGAATTGCAGAGCATAATCTTATACCCCTTTTGAGCGGCATAATACTCCAGGCAGCTGACCACCTTGCTGAAAAAGGGGTGAGAAATGGAAGGGACAATCACACCAATCATATTGGTTCTCTTTTTGGTGAGAGAACGAGCCATCTCATTAGGATGATAGTTCAGCTCCTTCATGGCGTCATAAACCTTCTTCCTGGTGGCGTCACTGATATATCCACGGTTATTGAGCACCCTGGAAACTGTGGTGACCGTTACACCAGATTTTTCCGCAACATCTTTTAGCGTAGGCATATACATTCCATCCTTGTGCACCGCGAAAAAGCCGGCGCCCCGGCTCTTCCGCGCGTTTTATATAAGTAAATCATAAATGATTTCAGGGATTACGCAGCCGTTTTGTGGAGAAACGCTCACGCTTCCCGCCAGCTTTTTGACGGGGTTTTCACAGGGAAGATAAAGCGCGGGCCCCTCCTTTCTGATGATGAAAAGCTCGGCCGCATCATAATCATATATCAGGCGCGCCATCGCGTCCTTTTCAACGTCCACTGGGAATTCCTTTTCCCGGAACTTCCCCCTGCCCTTCTCAAAGTCGAGGAAAAGCTCCCAGGCTTCCCCTCACCTTATCATCCAGCCGGAGCCGGAGCTCAAAAGCATTCTCTTCCACTTCGGCCACCGTGAGTTCCCTGCCTGTCTGCAGAAAGACGGATTCCTCCTTTCTGCACTGCTCCAGCTCCCGCACAGGCGCCAGGGAGATTCTCGGCCCCTCCTTTGTGGAAACCAGGGACACCTCCGCCGGAATCGCCATGGCTCCCGTATAATTTTTTCCATAATTGGGGATGCGCAGCCAAGAGACACTGACCACCCTTCCGGGGATTCCCCAAAAGGTCTGGGCCGCGTAGGGAAGGCCGTCCTCATAAGCGCACAGCCGCTCTGTCTCGGGGATAAATTTCTCCCCGTCAAACCTCCCTACAAAATAATACCCATCCGCCGACCAAAAGACCCATTTTTTTCTCTCCTCCGTCCCATCCACAGGAAGCTCAAAGAGATCCGGACATTCCCATGCTTTTTCAAGGGTCAGCTTTTGGGTCATTTCCCATTTTTTTAAATCGTGAGAGCGGAAAATGGCAAAATCATTGCCCGATAAATATAATACCATATGATAGGACTGTTTGGGAGGGTAATAGATAATTTTAGGATCCCGGTTGCCCTCGGCGATGTAATCCACGGAATTGCCGGGAAGCTTATGAAGCGTCGCTCCGCCGTCGGTGCTGTAAGCCAGTTTCTGAACGGCGGGCTTACCTTCCGACCATTTGCTGCAATTTCCAGAGGCAGTATAGTAAAAAAGAAGGGCGCCGCCGCCAAAGCCCAAAAGATTTTTGGAATCCTCGACAGCACAGCCGGAAAACATAGTGCCTGACTCATCCGGCTGCATGGCTACGGAAAAATTCTCCCAATGAATGAGATCCCTGCTGACGCTGTGTCCCCAAGTCATATTTTCCCATGCGATGTCAAAGGGGTTCCACTGGTGGTAAAGATGATATTTCCCATCATGGCAGACCAGGCCGTTAGGATCGTTGATCCATCCCCATGGGGCGGTATAATGGAGCTTTGGGTGTTGTTCCGGCTGGTTTCCCGGCAGGGATTCGCTCAACTGGCACAGGCGGACAAAATCATCCTCCCCGTTCACAGTAAAAAACAGTTTTTCCCCGCGAAAGCCCTCCAAATCCACTACGCCATAAAAGTCCACCTGCTTTTGGGCAAAAGGCACCTTTCCCTCAAAAATTTTTCTTTTTTCTTTTTCTCCATTTACCCCTGCAGCGGAGAAAATCTCCAGAATTACCTTTTCAGCCCCCTTCTCCACCGGAACCCAAAGGTATCTTCCTGTCACTTTAAATTCCCAATTCAAGGCGATTCCTCCTAAAGTCGAACAAGTTTATCCGCATAAAAGGGGGCAAAAACTTAGAAAACCCCGCGAGCTCTCTGGTTTTTGCCCCCTGCTGCGGCCGATCCCGCCGCTATGCTTTCACAGCGCCAGAAATGACACCGCTGATAATGTGTTTCTGCAGGAAAATATAGAGTATGATAACCGGGATGACAGTCAATACCAGTGCCGCCATAATGGCGCCGTAATCGACCGTATAGGTTCCATAAAACGCGTAGGTGGACAGCGGCAGGGTAAAATTCTCCTTCTGCGTCAGCACCAGGGACGGAAGCAGGTAGTCGTTCCAAATCCACAGCACATCCAAAATGACAATCGTGGAGGTAATCGACTTGAGCAACGGAAAGACAACCAGGAAAAAGGTCTGCAGCTTGTTGCAGCCATCCAGCTTCGCCGCTTCCTCCAGGGACAGGGGAACGTTGCTTTTAATGAATCCATGGTAAATGAATACCGCCAGGCTGATGCCAAAGCCCACGTTCATAAATATCAGGGTGGCCTTGGAATTAAGGATTCCCAACATATTGCCGTAAATCGACACCAGCGGAATCATAATAGCCTGGAAGGGGATGATCATGCCAGCGATCATCAGAACAAAGAGAAATTTTGTCGCCTTCCAATTGACGCGTACAAAGAGATAGGCTGTCATGGAAGCCAAAATGACAATCAAAAGAACGCTTATCACAGTGACAATCAGGGAATTGGTGAAGGAACGCACAAATTCCATCTTGTCAAAGGCTTTGATAAAGTTGTCAAGGGTTAGCCCTTTGGGATCAATAATGGATAGGGGATTCTTCAGGATGCCGGTTTTGGTTTTGAAGGAATTGACCACAATCAAAATGAACGGCATCATATACAGAATAAAGAAGAGGAAAAGAACGATGGATTTTATCAGATTGAAGGTTTTCTGCCTTTTCAGGCTCGATGTCGCCGCCATTATGCCTCCACCTCTTTTCTTTTACCCAGCATTGTCTGGGTGATGATGATCACTGCCACCACAAGGAAGAGAATCAAGGCCTCAGCCTGACCAACGCCAAATTCCTTGGAAAGGAACGCTTTGCGGTATACATACATCGCCGCCATCACCGTGGAGCCGTAAGGGCCGCCTTCAGTGAAGGAAAGGTTGACGTCATATACCATAAAACATCTCTGAAGGGAGAGAAAGAGGCAGATGACAAAGGACGGCACCATCAAAGGCAGGACAATGTGGCGGGTGCGCTGCCACCCCGTGCAGCCGTCAATGCTGGCCGCTTCCTTGATATCCTGGGGAATGCTCATAAAGCCGGACACATAAATGATCATCATATAGCCTGAGTACTGCCAGACCGTTACTATTACCATGGCCCAGAATGCTTTCACCGGACTGGAAAGCCAGGATTCAGAAAAAATACCCATATCAACTTGAGTCAATACGCGGTTAAAAATAAACTGCCAAATAAAGCCTAAAACGATACCACCAATCAGGTTTGGAGTAAAAAATCCCGCTCGGAGGAAATTCTGCCCGCGAACGCCGCTGGTAAGAAAATACGCCAGGCAAAAGGCCACCAGATTGATGAGTATCACGGAACAAATGACATATTTTATGGTCAGCCACAAAGCGTTCCAAAATTCACCGTCCTGAAAAACCTTCCCGTAGTTGGAAAATCCCACAAAATTAAAGCTGCTGGAGATTCCATTCCAATCGGTGAAGGTCAGTCCCAATCCGTAAATAAAAGGGATAATCACCACCGCTGCAAACGCGAGGGCAGCGGGACCGGCAAAGATCAAAAATGTTCTGATCTTGCCCCATAGGTTTTTTTCCTCCATTTCGGCACTTCCCTTCCCTTTATAATCTTCATGTACGGCTCAGCCGAATCTTTCCTCGGCTGAGCCACAAATTTATTTCATTGCGTTGTCTGTTTGGAAATAAGGCTCAGGACTGAGAGGTCCAATAGCTTTCGATCTTCTCCGCAAGCCCATTTCTGTCCAACTGGCCGGCCAGATACTGCTGCATGGCGGCTCCCAGCTTATTCCAATGGTCTGCCGGAACAATGGAGGATACCATAAAGCCATCGGCCATATATTCACGCAGCGCCCTGCCCAGGGGATCGGTGGGCTCTAAAGTGATATTGGAGAAGGCGGGAACAATCTGCATGCCTTCCACCAGCTGCTTCTGCCCTTCCTCGTCATAAACCAGCCAGTTGAGGAAATCCTTGGCCGCCTGCTGCTGGGATTCTGTCGCCTTCACCTTATCAATCATCACCTGCTTGGAGCCGGAACCGGAAAGCTTGTTATTGCCGAAGAAAGAAGCGTCGTTGTTGACCACAACGGGAATCATGCCATATTCATTCTCGCCGTCATCAAATTCCGATATATTCGGCCATGCCCAGTTACCGTTGAACCAGAAGGCGACCTCACCCTCTACGATTAAAGAGGGATCTACCTCATAGTCCGCCGAAAGGGGATCATTTTTGTAATAGTTATACTCTCTAAACAAATCGAAGGTGTTCATGAGCTCATTAAAGCGCTCGTCAGACGCCACATCCACCTCACCGGCCTTCAGCTTGTCAAGATAAGCGTTGACGCCTTCCATATCCTCCGCCTGCAGCTCATACAGCAGCTGCAGGAAGTGGGCGCCGAGGGACCAGTCTTCCTTGGAAATCACGATGGGGGTAACGCCGGCGGCGTCCAGCTTTTCAAACAGATCCTTGAGCTTGTCAAAGGTGTTGATGCTTTTATAATCGAATTCTGTCCCAAGAGCCTTTTCAATTACCGTTTTATTGAAGATGATTCCCTTGCCTTCCACGCACATGGGGAAGCTGTATACCGTGCCGTCAACCTTTGTGATCAGATCGCCGGCATCGGCGACCCATTTCTCATCGGAAAGATCGAGAGCCTTTTCCTTTGCCAGAGAAATGATATCGGTGGTGTCCAGCATAGCCATTGTGGGGGGAGTGCCGGAGTTATACATGGAGGAAATCTTTTCAAAAGGAGATCCGCCGGAAGGGCAGGCGATAATTTCAATCTTTACGCCGGTTTTCTCCTGATAAACCTTGGCCGCTTCTTCCAGATTGCTTTGTATTTCGCCTTTAGAGTTCAGAAATGTGATCGATTCTTTTACTTCCCCGCCGCCGCTGTTGCCGCACGCGCTCATGGCGGCCATGCTGAAGAGAAGAGCTAAAACTAGGAGAACGCTGGAGAAAATCTTCAACTTTTTCATTTTATTTTCCTTCCTTTCTATCATTGCCGATCGTTTCTGTAATGCCATAACAACAATTATTCCGCCTCCTGACGGAAAACTTCCTCCCCGTCTGCCGTAACGGTGAAGGAATAATCATTCAAATCGGCCTGTAACCGGGCCGTGTGTCCGTCATGTTCCCTGCGGATGCAAAGAATACCGTTTTCAAAGCTTGGGAAGCATTCCCCGGAAAAAGCCGGGCATTCATTCCTCAGCTCCATCAGAAAAAGCAGATCTCTTACTACTGGACGCTCCACATTTTCCGCCACTTCCTCTTTGGTGTAATAATGGCGGTTAATATCCCGTCCCTGCCTGGTGGCTTCCAGCAGCTCAATATCGTTCGCGCCGGCCAGCAATCCTACATAATAGACCTGCGGAATTCCCGGGGCAAAAAACTGAATGGCCCTTGCCAGCAGGTAAGCTCTGTCGTTATCTCCCAAAGCAGAATAGTAGGTGCAGTTAATTTGGTAGATATCCAGGTTATTATACGCTTCGGTATTATAAATTTTCTTGACATTGGCGCCCTTTTGGAAGAGAAGCTCCTTGGTTGCTTCAATCTCCTCCTGTGACAAAAGATCCGCGACGTCCACAACGCCGATGCCGTCATGGGTATCCAGGGTGGTAAACTGCTTGCGGGGGCAAATCTCAAGCCAGTGGACAAGGGGTTCTCCCCTTCCGGTCAGCAGAGCGTTGAGCACCAGCATCGGCAGAGCGAAATCGTAGACCCAAAAGCCTTTTTCCGCAATCTTCATCTGTATGGTATAATGTTCATGAATTTCCGGAAGAATGTCCACATCATAGGGCTGCACCGTCCGCTGAATCTCATATAAGAGCTCCCACATCTGGGGCTCAATGAAAAAGCAGCTGGTATCCGGCTTCTTTACCGCATAAGCAAACGCGTCCAGCCGGATAAGGGAAGCTCCCCGTTTGCACATATTCACCAGGGTGTCCTTGATAAATTGGATCGTCGCCAGCTTTGAGACGTCCAAATCGACCTGTTCCTCACAAACGGTACACCAGATGTTCTCTGTGGTACGATCAGCAAAAGTCACATCAATGTAAGGAGCCCGCGGCTTGCGCTTATAAATCTTGTCCACCTGTTCCTGGGTAGGTTCTCCATTTTCCCAAAAATCCTTGTATCTGATGAAATAATCTTTATAGGAAGAAGCGTCCTTTTTTTCCAGGAAATCCTTAAAATATTCCGAGCTGCGGGAAATATGGTTGACCATAAAATCATACATCAGGTAGTAGCGTTTTCCCAGCTTTTCCAAATCGTCAAAGGCACCAAACTGAGGATCCACCATATCGTACCTCATTGGAGCAAATCCCCTGTCCGCCGATGAAGGGAAAAAAGGGAGGATGTGCACACCGCCGATAGCCTTGGAAAAGTACCTGTCCAGCAGCTGGGACAGCTCCTTCAGATTTTCCCCCAGGCTGTCCGCGTAGGTTATGAGCATCACCTTATTCTGGATTTTCATTTGTGTTTCACTCCTTTCTCTCAGATTCTCTGTCATGACTGTGATTAAATTC
>JAHZIE010000010.1:26250-45410 GCA_019419895.1 Clostridiales bacterium
CAGATTAATGTCAATCGTTTAATATAAAATACGTCTTTTGAAACAATAATATGTCTTTTTATTTGTGCAATTATCATAAAACTAAATTTAATATATTCTTATAAAGAAATATATATTTAAAATTTAAATCAATCTATATAAATCGTATGATATATTACATTAACAAAAAGAAATGTTGCGAATTTGATAAAATAATCATAATTCTGTATATTCTTACTAAAACGCCCGCCATATTCCGCACTTATCATGTTGTTCCACATTTTCCGCCGGATTATTCTTTTTCTGACTGATCTGTTTTTTCTGCGTCTCTATTTTTCTTCTGCCTCTTTATTTTTCAATCCACGTTTTTCGAAGTTCCATCCATATTTTTACTGTGTATTTTTTATTATTCTTTCAGCAATGCCAATAAAACCAGGGCTGCTCTGTTATTGCCCTTTTTTACGGCGGAAATCTCTCACGTTTCTTAAAGACGGCAGTTCGGACAGCCGGCACTGTATTTCTTTCCCGTATCTCTTTCACCAGCCCAAGGAATATCGCGTTTTAAAACAGCAAAGGAAAAGCTGTCCTCGAAAGGACAGCTTTTCCTTGCCTTTTCACATGGCGGCAGCCATTCCAAAATATTTCAAACATGATAGCGATTAATTAATCCTTGGGTTCCCCATTCTCCCTTTCCATTTTTTTCAAGTTCCTCATAGATCTTCAGCACCTGGGGCAGCATTTCCAAAAGCAAGCCATGATGTTCCGCTTCTTCCGCCGCAAGTCTCATATCCTTGACAAAATGTTTAATGAAAAAGCCGGGGGAAAAGTCCCTCTCTAATATTTTCGGTCCCAGATTGGTCATCTGCCAGCTGCCTGCGGCCCCTTGACTTATACTGTCAAGCATGAGCTCCAAATCGAGCCCCGCGGCCTTTCCATATGCAATCGCCTCGCATACACCGGAGATGGCCCCCGCAATGGCAATCTGGTTGGCAAGCTTGGTGTGCTGACCGGAACCGGCTTTACCTTCATAAAGAATTTTTTGCCCCAACACTTGAAAAAGGGGAAGGCATCTTTCAAAAGCATCCTTCTCTCCTCCTACCATGATGGAGAGAGCCCCCGTCTTTGCCCCAACATCACCGCCGGACACCGGGGCGTCCAAAGCCGAAACACCCCTTTCCTTCGCTTTGCAAAAAATCCGTTCCGCTAGTCCCGGAGAGGATGTCGTCATATCGATAACCACCGTTCCCGGCGCTACATTTTCCAGGATGCCATCCCTCCCCAGGTAGATTTCCTCCACATCCCTAGGATATCCTACCATGGTAATCACGACAGACCTTCCCTCGACGCAGGCCGGTATACTATCCCGCCACCGAGCTCCCTTTTGAAGTAATTTCTCCGCCTTCGCCATTGTTCTGGTATGGACAAAAACAGGAAAACCTCCTTCCAGAAGACGGAGCGCCATAGGCGTTCCCATAACCCCGCAGCCAATAAAAGCAACCGACTCTTTCATTTTTTCTCCTTTCTTTCCCATTAACTCTATTTTTCGCCGACCGATTCTTTCAAAAATTCATTTTCCTTTTTGCCATTTTTCGGACGGCCTTATCCCCCATTTCCTTTCTCTTTTTGGTATTTATAGTTTAAACAAATTGATAAGCCGCCAGCGCCCTAGATACAGAAATCCCGCCGGCGTTGCCGGCGGGCGCCCTTTTTACTGTTCTGTTTGGGAAGAGGAAGAACCGCCGGCCGCTTTTTCTCCACTCACTACGCGTTGAAACAGTTCAACGCCCTGCCGGTACTCTTCCTCATATTTTTCCTCAGCGACGCCGGTCTTGCCTCTGAGGCAGAAATACAAATCCCCGGCTAGATCAACATACTGGTTCAGAATCTCATTTCCCTCGCATATTTCCGTATCCTTCCAGTTGATTCCGATCTCCTCAGTCTCAGGCTTTTCCCCTTCTTTTAACGGGGTAGTGTCCAAATAGCCGATATACTGCTCTACCTCCGCATAGTGGTGCAAATTATACTGATCCGCTATGTAGAGAGACATGCCAGACATCTGGGCGTCCCCGGCAAAACGGGTTGTGCTTGCGGCCAAAAGGCTGGGATCAAGGGCGCTTCCATCCTCCGCCTGCATAACATACTCCTGCACTTGGATAAGGACCTGCCCATCCCCATTTAAATCTTCCCCATAATACGAAAGCTGCTTTTCCAGCTCATCGATAAAATCGGTGGGATATTGGGTGCTTGTCAGCATGCCGACAGTATAATCCGGCTTGGGCGTTGTCCAAGCGGTACCAAAGCTATAGCCCAGCACCACTACTATCACTGCGCCAATCAGGATTTTCGCCTTATTGTAATACCAAAAATTACTCCATTTTTCTTTCCTGATCTCTTTCGGCGTCTTGGAAGGTTCTTCTTTTTGGGGAGGCTCTTCAAAGGGAAGATATTTCTCTTTTACCATACAAAAACCTTGCCTTTCTTTTTTCTTGCCGCTATGCGCTTTTATTCTTTATCCCGCTCCAACCCCTATTGAAACGAATTCCGCGGTTTCATCGCGGCGGCTATCGTTCGAAAAAACGAGCAGTTCTAATGTCTTACCTTTATCCTTTATACGGCCTTTCCTGAATTCGGTAACTACCGTTTGGCCGACCGACGCGCTGACATCCCATCATAACCAAGGCCGAAACAGGAAGGAAATCACTTATCGATTTAAACGGCGGTTTCAAACGAAATAAGTTTTACCGTTCCACACACTGAGAAACCAAATTATAATCATTTGTAAGTATGGTATCAATCCCCATATTCAAAAAGTCTTCGGTTTCGTTCGGATTATCTGACCAAAAAACATTGCATTTAATCCCGTGTTCATGCGCTTTATCGATCATTTCCTGGTTGAAATACGGCTTGAACAGCTGTACCTTTTCGCATCCAAACTCAATGGCGCGATCAACAATTTCCAACGGCCTGTCAGTTAAATGTCCCACGCAGACTGGAATTTCCGGCGCGTACTTTTTGAACTGCCGTATTTGACTATCGGTTTCAAGCATAAAATAGGCATGCTGTTCAGCCCCGTATCTTTTAAGCAGCCCAACTATTTTCTTCATAGCCTCTTCCGGGTAAGGCGTATCATCGTAAGTAAGAGGTTTTATATGAATATTCATAATAACCTGACCTGAAAACCTGCGCAGGATGTCTTCAAATCTTACAATACGCAAACCTTTAAATTTTTCGCCGAATTTAACGCCGAAATCTAATTTCGCGAGTTCTTCAAAAGTGTGAGCGGTTACAAATCCTGTGCCATCGCTCACCCTATCAAGCTTTCTATCGTGGATTGACACAATTTCCCCATCCGCAGCAGGCCACAAATCAAATTCAATTTCTTCCGCGCCTAGGGCGATTGCCGCGCCAAATGCGGGCATACTATTTTCAGGAGCAACCACGCTAAACCCTCTATGGGCGCAAACCCTCGGATAGCCAAGCTGTTTTTCATTTTTTATCACAGCGCTCCCTGCGGGCCTGTATTGCCACGGTTTTCTCCCATACTCTATATATTTGTAATGCGCCGCGTTGGGATTACCAAAACCCGCGGGTTTATAATATTTCTCCTTCGGGTCAAATTCAACCGTCTCCATGCCAAATTTGCCCTTCATATTTGCAAGAACCCTACCACAGGGCGATACTGCCATACTTGCGCCGCAAATGTCGGAATCCTCGCGAAAGCTCACCGATGAACGAAGCACATACGCGTTAGTGTTATACGCAAGAAACCTGCACATGGTTTCGATGGCGTCGTGGCTGTCACTGCGTTGCAGAGAGCAGCCGATGATTATATCTATATCCCGCCTTGCTATATTGGCAAACGCCTCATAAAAATAAAAATCATAGCAGGTTAAAAAACCATAGCGAAGTCCATCGATTTCAAGAACGTACGGTTCTGAAAACTCAAAAGTATAATCCGAATCCAGTTCCAGTACTTCCTGTTCAAGGGGCGGCAAATGTTTTTTAAAATACTTGCCCGCAAGCTCACCCTTTTTATTGAAGGCATATGTTGTATTTCTGTAATTACCGCCAATATCATATAAAGCATTGACAAAAACCAGCGCCTCGCATCTTTTAGCGGTTTCTATACATTTATTAAGCAGTCTGCTGATGTATTTCCTGTGATAAAAGAAGGTATCTTCCTTGGTTGCGGTCGCACAGGGAACATCACTGTACTCCGGCAATACAATGATATCTATTGAATTGTCACACTTGTCCAGCATTTGCATTTTAAAATCAAAATACTCATCTGAATAAGACGTATCCATTGAATACGGGGGTTGAATCACGCATGCCTTCACAGGTACCAACTCCTTGACAACATATTTTAGCGGTTCATTAATCCCGCGGTTTCATGGTGGGGAACAGGAGGACATCCCGGATGGAAGGCTGATCTGTCAGAAGCATGACAAGGCGGTCGATCCCCATTCCCATTCCGCCGGTGGGAGGCATTCCATATTCCAACGCGGTGAGGAAATCCTCATCCACGTCGCACGCCTCGTCGTCCCCCGCCGCTTTCAGGGCCGCCTGGGCCTCAAAGCGCTGCCGCTGGTCAATGGGATCATTCAACTCCGAAAAGGCGTTGGCATGTTCACGGCCAACAATAAACAGCTCGAACCGCTCTGTATAGTCAGGATTCCCCGCCACCCGCTTGGCCAGCGGGGAAATTTCCACGGGATGGTTGGTGATGAAGGTGGGCTGAATGAGCTTTTCCTCACAGTATTCTTCAAAGAAGAGGTTCAGGATATCTCCCTTTTTATGCCTCTCCTCATATTCAATGTGATGTTCCTTCGCCAGAACCCTTGCTTCTTCCAGCGTGGAGATCCCGTTGAAATCGACGCCCGCGTATTCCTTGACGGCGTCAACCATGGACAGCCTGCGGAAGGGCTTTTCCAAATCAATCTCTACCCCGCCATAGGTGATGATACCGGTGCCCAGCACCTTTTTCGCCACGGTGCGGACCAGATTTTCCGTTAACTCCATCATGCCGTTAAAATCCGTATACGCCTGATAAAGCTCCAAAAGGGTAAACTCCGGATTATGCCGGGTGTCCATCCCCTCGTTGCGGAAAACACGGCCAATTTCATACACCCGCTCAAAGCCGCCTACAATCAGCCGCTTCAGGTGGAGCTCCAAGGCGATCCGGAGGTACATATCAATGTCCAGGGTGTTGTGATGGGTGATAAACGGCCTGGCGGCCGCTCCCCCGGCAATGCTGTGGAGAACGGGCGTCTCCACCTCCAGGAAACGTCCCTCGTTAAGGAAATTCCTGATTTCGGTGATAATCTGGGAACGCTTGACAAAGGTATCCCGCACCTCGGGATTCATGATCAAATCCACATATCTCTGACGGTAACGGAGGTCGGTATCCTTAATGCCGTGAAATTTTTCCGGGAGAGGCAGAAGGGACTTGCTGAGGAGCACCGCCTTTTTCGCATGGACGGAAATCTCCCCTCTGCGGGTTCTGAAAACAAAACCGTGGATTTCGATAATATCGCCAATATCCCATTTGGAAAGCTCGGAATAGGTTTCCTCGCCCACATCGTCAATTTTCATATACACCTGGATCCTTCCGGACTGATCCCGGAGATCCATAAAGCTGGCCTTTCCCATATTGCGCCAGCTCATCATACGGCCGGCGATGACAACATCCTTCCCTTCCAGCTCGTCAAAGCGGGCCACAATATCAGCGGCGTCGGTATCCTTGCGGCTGGTAGTAATGGCAAAGGGGTTTTTGCCCTTCTCCTGGAGGGCGGCAAGCTTTTCCCTCCTGATCTTCAAAATCTCACTGAGCTCCTGCTCGCTCTCAACAGAAATATTTTCCTGATTCTTTACGTCGCTCATCGCCCTGTTCCTTTCCTATATCATTGATGACAGCCGCCGCGGACAGCGCCTGTCCCATCCGTCTCACAAAAAAGCGGGCAGGGTGATTGCCGTCACTCCCACCCGCAAAAGCAACCCGCCGCTTTTACTTTGAAATCTCCAGCACCTCATAGGTGACCAGGCCGCCGGGGGTTTCCACCTCCACGACGTCGCCCGCCTTGTGGCCCAAAAGCCCCTTGCCCACCGGGGACTCGTCGGAAATCAAGTCCATCAGGGGATTTGCCTCATTGGAGCCCACTATTTGATAGGACACTTTTTCATTGAGCTCCTTGTCCAGCACCACAATTTTAGAACCCACATGGATAATATCGGTGGACAAATCGTTTTCATCAATAATTTTTACATTTTTCAGCATGGCCTCAAGTTCTGCGATCCTTGCCTCTGTAATGGCCTGCTCATTTTTCGCTTCATCATACTCGCTGTTTTCGGACAGGTCGCCAAAGGAAAGGGCAACCTTAATTTTTTCTGAAATCTCTTTGCGGGTAACGCTTTTCAGATGTTCCAATTCCTGCTCATATTTTTTCAGACCGGATTCTGTCATCAGAACCTTTTTTTCCATACTGTTATCATACCTTTCTTCACGGCGTCCACCGCGTCAGAATTCTTTACCATTTTATGCTTAACCCATTGAAATATACTATGATACCTCTGTTTTCAGACATATAATAGTATTATATGCAACATCCACAGGGATGTCAAGCAACCATCAGACAAAACTCCTTTCTGCCCCTTTCTTTCAGCGTCCGGCGGTAATCTCCGGATAGTTTCCCAAAAAACGGAAGGAAGGCAGTTCTTCCGAAAGGGAGCAAAGGAGGGAACAGGTTTTTGGCTCTCGTACGCTCCCCGCAAAATCAAGATAGAAAATGTACTCAAATTTTTTCCCAGTCATGGGACGGGATTCAATCTTTGTCAGATTCAATCCATGGCTGGCAAACTGAGACAGCACCATATAGAGAGAACCCGTCTTATGGGGAAGGGTGAAGCAAAGGCTGATTTTATCCGCGCCGCCGTCAATTACCATTCTCTTTGACACAATAACAAAGCGGGTGCTGTTTTCCCTGTCGTTCTGAATGTCCTTTTTCAGCATATGCAGCCCCGTCCTCTCACAGGCCTCGGGAGAGCAAATCGCTCCAATCCCCTCATCTCCCTGCCTGGCTACAAATTCCGCGGCCGCGGCCGTATTGGAATACGCCTCAGCCTCCAGCTGGTATTTTTCAATAAATTCAGAGCATTGGGCAAGGGCCTGGGGATGGGAATACACCTTCCTGACAGACTCTATCCTTTCCCCCGCGCCGGCAAGGCAATGGCTCACCGGGAGATCCACCGCGCCGACAATAGAAAAATGGTATTGAATCAGCAGGTCATAGACCTCGCTGACCGAACCGGCCGACGAATTTTCCACCGGCAGCACGCCGTAATCGATTTCTCCCCTTTCCACCGCTTGGAACACATCCTCCCAAGCCGGATAAAAACTCACCTGGCCCAAAGGGAAAAACGCCCTGGCAGCCTCATGGGAATATGCCCCCTTGACTCCCTGGCAGCCAATTCTCCAATTTCCGCTCTCCGGCTGTACTTTCCTGTGTTCCGCCTCTTCGATTTCCTCCCTCAAGGACTTGCCGGCGCCGAGAAGGTCATGCTGAAAGGAACGGCTCACCTGCATCAGAGTGGAAAAGAGCACCTTGGCGTAGCCGCCGAGTTTTCCCGCCTTTTCTTCCACCCGCGCGAGGATTTCCTCTTCCCTCTTGGGATTGAGAACGGGAAGCCCCGCCCTTTTTTTTACCTCCGCCACCTGTTTGGCGCAATCCATCCGCTTTTCAAACAGGGAAAGGATCTCTCTGTCAATCCGGTCTATTTCCAGCCGGACATCTTCCAGGTTTACCTCTTTATTTTTTTCTTCCTTCACACTCTTCACAGTTCTCTTCCTCCTCTGTCGGATAAGGGACGAGGGTTGCTTTCCAGCAGGTCGAGCAGCGCAACAGCCACCGCGGCCTCCACCACCGGCAGCGCCCTGGGTACAATGCAAGGGTCGTGCCTTCCCCGGATTTCCAGCTGGGTTTCCTTTCTCTCCATAATATCCACTGTTTTCTGAGGGCGGGAAATAGAGGCGGTGGGCTTGATGGCGGCCCGGACAATCAGCGGCATGCCGGAGGTAATCCCTCCCAAGGCGCCCCCGTGGTGGTTGGTCAGGGTTTTCACCCTGCCCTGCTCATCCAGGCAATAGGGATCGTTATCCTCGCTACCCTTCATGGCGGCCACCCGGAACCCGTCCCCGAATTCAACCCCCTTGACGGCCGGGACGCCGAAAAGAAGGGAGGCCACGACATTTTCCACCCCGCCGAACATGGGGCTGCCGACGCCCGCGGGCAGCCCCACCGCGGCGCATTCGACGACGCCGCCGACGCTGTCCAGGGAAAGCCTCGCCCGCTCTACCATCTCTCTCATTTTGTCCTCCACCTTGGGATCAAGGAGGGAAAAAGGCCGGGAGGAAAGGTCGTCCAGCAGCTCCGCCGGAAGATTCACCGGATCAAAAGGGGTATCCTCCACTCCCGCGATGGAATAAATATGTCCGCCCACGGTAATCCCTTTTTGTTTCAGAATCTGCCGGCATACAGCACCGGCAAAAACCAGTGGGGCTGTCAGCCTGCCGGAAAAATGGCCGCCGCCCCGCACATCGTTATAACCCTCATAGCGGGCAAAGCCGGTATAATCGGCATGCCCGGGGCGCATCCGCACCGCCAGGTCGCCGTAATCCTGAGATCTGGTATCGGTATTTCCGATTACGGCCGCCAGAGGCGCTCCCGTTGTCCTTCCTCCCAGAATTCCTGAGAGCACATTAGGAACGTCCGCCTCCTTCCGGGCGGTGGAGGTCAAATCCTTTCCAGGCGCCCGGCGCGCCATCTGCACCAGCACCTGCTCCATATCAATGGCCGCCCCAGAGGGAAGCCCGTCCAGGACAACGCCAATGCCGTTGCCATGGCTCTCTCCAAAAATTGACAGCTTAATCTGGTTTCCCCATGTGGATGACATTTATTTTTCCTCCCAACCGCTGATATTCCTCAAAAAACGAGGGGTAAGATTTTTCTATGCTCTGGGCGTCGCTGATTTCCACAGGTCCATCCGCCCGCAGGGCCGCAATAGCCATCGCCATCACAATCCGGTGATCGTTGCAGCCGTCAACCTTTCCGCCGTGAAGGGTTTCCACGCCGGAAATCTCCAGCCCGTCGGACCGTGCGGCGATCGTCCCCCCCAAGGCTGAAACAGCCTTCGTCATAGACGACAGCCGGTCGCTTTCCTTCAGCCTCAGCCTTTGGGCGCCGAAAATGGAGGTTCTCCCCTCCGCCAAAGACGCCGCCGCCGCAATGATGGGAACCAGGTCGGGGATCTGGGCGGCGTCCACCGCAATTCCCTCTAATTTTCCCGGGGAGACGCATAAATCCTCCCCTTTCCAGACAAGGGAGGCCCCCATGGAACAGAATACCCGCTCTCCTTCTCTGTCCCCTTGGAGGGAGGACCGGCTCAGCCCTTTGAGGGTCAGATTCCCTCCCAGGGCCCCGGCGGCCATGAAAAAGGCGGCCTGGGACCAGTCTCCTTCCACCTGGAATTCCCTGGAAAGGTATGACTGACCGCCGGGGATTCTCCAGCCGCCGTCGGTTTCCTCCACTTGGACGCCGAATCCAGCCATAATCTGCCGTGTCAGATCCACATATCCCTTGGATTCCAAGGGAGAGGTCAGCCGGATCTCGCTGCCGCCATCCAGCAGGGGCAGGGCCAGAAGGAGCCCGGTGATAAATTGGGAGCTGACATTCCCAGGCAGTTCAAAAATGCCGGGACGCAGCCTGCCGCCGATCTTCAGAAAAGCCCTTTCCTCCGGGCAGTCCCCTTCCCCATGAGGGAACTCCCCCTGGGGTCTGTCTATGGATTCGCACCTGACGCCCGCCTTTGGCAGACAGTCCATATAAACGCCAATGGGACGCTGGGGGAGAAGCCCCCGCCCCGCAAACCGGGCGGATATCCCGCCGGCGGCCGCCACAGGAATCAAAAAGCGCAGGGTGGATCCTGATTCAATACAGTCTATTACAGCCTCCGGCCTGGAAAACAGGCCGCCGCTGTCCATCTCCAGGCTTTTCCCCTCCAGCTTACAGAACACCCCTAAGGTCTCCAGCGCCCGCATGGTGGCCTGGATATCCTTAGAAAGCTCCACGGGATAAATCCTGCTTTTCCCCCGCGCCAGCGCGGCACAGATGAGCGCGCGGTGCGCGGCGCTTTTGGAGGGGGGAATTTCCACCGTTCCCTCCAGCCTTGCCGGGGAGAGGATAACACTACTCATATGTTTTACAGCTCCTTCCTCAGTTTTACCGGCCTTTTTGAAGAAAAGACGCGAACTCAGCAAGGGGAATAGGATGGATATAAGATTCTCCCAAGCTCTTCAGCAGCACCAGATGGAGCTCCTTCCCCATATTTTTTTTATCCGCGCCCGCTTCCCGGGCGATTTCTTCCAATGGGGCGTTATCCCAGACAGGCAGCCCCGTCTTCTCCAGCAGGGCGGCTATCCGCTCCGCCGTACCCGGCGCGGTCAGGCCGGCCCCTTCGGCCGCCTTTGTGATCATCGCCATGCCGACAGCAACTCCCTGTCCATGGGAAATTCCCTCATAATGGTAATACTTTTCCAGGGCATGGCCCACAGTATGCCCAAAATTCAAAAGGGCCCGCTCTCCGGTGTCCCGTTCGTCCCTCTCCACAACCCGCCGCTTGATATCCACACAGGCAAAAATCAGCTCCTCCATGGAAATTTCCTGCCGCTCTATCCGTTCAAAGAGTTTTTTATCCTTAATACAGGCTGTCTTAATCACCTCTGCCATGCCGTCTTTCAGACATTGGGATGGGAGAGTGCGCAGGGTTTGAGGATCGATCACCACCAGGCTGGGCTGCCAGAAAGCACCCACCAGATTTTTCCCCTGAGGGAGATCATAGCCGGTTTTCCCTCCAACAGAGGAATCCACCTGGGATAAAAGGGAGGTGGGCAGCTGAAGGAAGGGGATTCCCCTCATATAAGTGGCTGCGGCGAAACCGCACATATCGCCGGTTACTCCTCCCCCCAGGGCGACCGCAAAATCGCCGCGGGTCAGTTGGTGCTCCGCAAAACAGCGGTAAATTTCGCAGACGGTATCGCTATTTTTCGACGGCTCCCCCGCCGAAAAGACATGGAGACAGGTCTCAAAACCCGCCGTTCTCAGCCGGGATACCACCTCTTCCCCGTACAGGGGAGCCACATTGCTGTCGCTGACCACCACGGTCCTGCCCGCCTTGGGAAAGAGCCGCGAGGCACGGGCTCCAATTTGTGAAAGCCCCCCCTCTTCAATGAGAATTTCATAAGGCCGTCCGGTATTTACAGTCATCTTTTTCATTCTCCCAAAGCCTCCTTCACGAGCCGTCCCCGGCGCAGCAGCTGGGTGAGTTCCTCTTTTCTTCCCTCTTCAATCGCGTTTCTCAGTTCCGACAGGTGGGACAAAAGCAAATCCAGCTCCTCCACCAGCGGCCCCCTGTTTTCCAAGAATAATTCCGTCCACAGCGTCTCGTTGATCCGCGCCACCCTGGAAACATCCCGGTAGCTCCCGGCGGAAAACCCCCGGTGATTTTCACAGCAGGGGCTTAGAACATAGGCGCAGGCCAGCACGTGGGGGAGCTGGGAGGTAAAAGCGATCATGCGGTCATGCTCTTCCGGCGTTGTCACGACGACGCCGGAAAAACCAATCTCCCCGGCCAGCCTCTTGAGCGTTTCCACCTTTTTCTCTTCCGCCCCGCCGGGCACCATCAGGAAACTTGCCCCCTGGAACAAATCGGCGTCGGAGGCGGAAAATCCATTTCGTTCCTTTCCGGCCATGGGATGGGTTCCGATATAAGTGAATCCGAATTTTTCCGCCAGCGGAGGCATTTTTTCGCAAATCCATCCCTTGATGCCCGCCACGTCGCAGACAACGGCTTCCTTTGAAATTTGGGCGCCATTTTTCTCCGCAAATTCCACCGCCGCTTTGGGATAGAGACAGAGAAACAGGATATCCGCCCGGGAAAGCATGGAGGGCGTCATCGCCTCGTCAATCGCTCCTTCCTCCAGCGCCTCCCGTATGGTATCATGATTCACATCCATACCCAGTACCGACGCGCCGGTATATTTCTTCACCGCCCTTGCCAGGGAGCCGCCGATCAACCCAAGTCCCACAATACCAATGGTAAGACTCATTTTTTCCGTTTCCTTTCTTTTCTCCTCATCTGCTCTCTTCCGCTCACTGCTTCCCCATGATTTTTTTGACCGCGTCGGACATGGCGAATATCTTTTTGGAAATACCGTCGAATTGATCCGGGGTGATGGACTGGGCTCCATCGGAAAGGGCGTGGCTGGGATCGTTGTGCACCTCGATGATCAGCCCGTCCGCTCCGGCCGCCACCGCCGCCATGGACAGAGGCTCCACCAGCCAGGTGATCCCGGCCGCGTGGCTCGGATCCACAATCACCGGCAGATGGGTCTTTTTCTTCAGCACCGGGATGGCGGAAATATCCAGCGTGTTTCTTGTGGCGGTCTCATAGGTGCGGATTCCCCTCTCGCAGAGGATGACCTGATCATTTCCGCCCGCCATCACATATTCGGCGCTCATCAGCCACTCGTCGATGGTATTGGCCAATCCCCTTTTGAGAAGGACAGGCTTATGGACATGCCCCAGTTCCTTGAGAAGCTCAAAATTCTGCATGTTCCTAGCACCCACCTGGATAATATCCACATTCTCAAACAGCGGCAGATGGGCGGCGCTCATAATTTCTGTCACAATGGGAAGCCCTGTTTTCTTTTTCGCTTCCAGCAGAAGCTCAATTCCTTCCGCGCGCAGTCCCTGGAAAGCATAGGGGGAGGTTCTGGGTTTGAAAGCCCCGCCCCGCAGGAAGGCGGCGCCGGCGGCCTTGACGCGCTCCGCGATACCGACGATCTGCTCTTCCGATTCCACCGAGCAGGGCCCCGCGATAATGGAAATGTTTCCATCCCCGATTTTCTGCCCGCCCGGAAGGGTTACAACCGTATTGTCAGGATGGAACTTCCTGTTGGCCTTTTTGTAGGCTTCCTGCACACGGTTGACATTCTCGACAATGGGCTGCGCCTGCACATACTCGATATCCACCGCGGAGGTGTCCCCCAGCAGTCCAAGCACGGTAGAATGGGTTCCCACCCAGGTATTGACCGTGACGTCATACTTCTGCTGCAGTTTTTCCGAAAAATCCTTTCTCTGCTGTTCTGTGGTCCCCTGTTTCAATACAATGATCATTTTACACGACATCCTTTCTATCCAAAACCTAAAATAAAATATATAAAAAAACGGAACTCGCTATGAGTTCCGTTATCATATGCCACTGTTAACATTTGCGCAATCTGCGCAAACAGACTGCTTTTTGTCATCAGGCAAGATTAGGAGATCCCTTCATAGCGCTGTCACTGTACGGCAAAAAATCCCATGCTTTAAAAAAGCTGGGATGATAATAGCCTGTAAATCGCATTTCACTGCAATGACGGCACATGCGCTTTCTAACCTCCAAAAAACATGCAACCCTTCCAGGGTTCGCCTTAACTTACTTTCATCATAAAGGAATCCGCCCCTCTTGTCAACGCAATTTTCCCAATTTGGCGGAAAATAATCGGGAGACGCCTTTAAAATTTCTGTCAATTGTGTCCATATTCCTAAACCATCCGGCCCGGAAGGCCTTTTTTATTTCTCCCGCGGTTCCCGCTTAAAAAATTGTCCTGTTCCAGTATTCCCACCTTCACCATAATGTCGTGGGCCACCGCGTCCATGTGGCGATCCCCTCTCACGACAATATCCGCAGCCGCCCTGTACAGGGGATATCTCTTCTCGTACAGCTCCTTCATGGCTCGTTCCTTGTCCTCCCGCTGAAGAAGGGGACGTTTGGTATCATTCCGCAGCCGTCGGGAAATTTCCTTCAGGGAGGTATCGATTAAAACAATGCGGCAGTTTTCCTTTCGGAAAGCCTCCACATTTTTCTGAAAGGTCAGGGCCCCTCCCCCGGCGGATATGATAATCTTTTTCCTCACCGCAAGCTCACAGGCCGCCTGATATTCCATTTCCCGGAAGGCCTCTTCCCCCAGCCGCGAAAAAATCTCCGGGATTTTCATGCCCTGCCTTTCTTCGATATAAGCGTCCATATCGATAAGCGGCCTCCGGGTATAAAAGGCCAGCCGCTTCCCCACAGCGGTCTTGCCGCATCCCATAAAGCCGCAAAGTACAATCGTTTCTTTTCCTGACATTTGTTTTTTTAACATCTCTTTCTTTTCAGTTTCCTCTTTATCCCCGCTGTCAGACAGAGGCAAATTTTCTTGCCATTTCCTCCTGCGCTTCCCGGATAATCCCCTCAATATCAGATGGGCGGTAAACCGAACCGTCCCAGATTTGGTGGGAGGCAACCGCCTGCCACACCAGCATGGACATCCCTCCAAGCACCCGGCTGCCGCAGGCTTCCGCGTATTTCATCAGCATGGTCTTTCCGGGATTGTAGACAGAATCAAAGAGGTTCCTTGTCCGTTCCAGCACCTTTTTCTCCACAGGCATTCCTTCCGTTTTGGGAAACATTCCCACCGGCGTTCCATTCACCAGGAGATCGATGTCCCCCTCCACTTCTTCCAGCCGGCACCAGGCAAATTCCCCTCCGGGAGCCGCGGCCCTCGCGTCTGCAATCAGCCTCTTCGCCCTTTCTTCTCCGGAAGGGCGGGTCGCGATGGTTACCCGGCATCCGGCCTGCGCCGCTTCGTAGGCCATTACCCTGGCCACCCCTCCGCAGCCGAGGATCACGACCCTGCCCGCCAAAGGGATCCCCGCGTTTTGCAGCGCCTTCACAAACCCCTCCGGATCGGTGGTATATCCCTGGGAAACAGTGCCGTTTTTCACCGTATTGACCGACTGGTAGAGGGACGCCTTTTCCGAAAGTCTGTCGAGCAGGGGAATAATCGCCTGTTTATGTGGGATAGTGATATTATATCCATCCAAGCGGGACAATTCCTTCCCTACCTTGTCTCTCAGCTGTTCGGGAGGGATATCAAACACCTGGTAATCTACCCGGTATCCGTCCAGCGCAAAGAGCCGCTGATGAATAAACGGGGACATGGTATGCCCGATAGGATGTCCAATCACTGCAAATTTTCGAACAGAAAGTGTGTCCGGCATGGTATATCAACCGCCTTTTCTCTCATAATAATGGTAAAATTTCCATAGGTGGCCAGCTGGGTTTCCCCCAGATATTCAAAAAATAAATCACAGGAAAACAAAATTTGATATTGACAAAGAGATATTTTCCTAATAATATTTTGTTATAGCACTTGATCCGTTGTGGAAAAACAACTGTATTGACTGCAAGCTGGGCGTGTTTTCCGAACGAGTGAATTGTAGCATATTTTCCTCTCTTTGTCTATGAGGGGCTACAGGATTCCCTTGGACCGCCAAAAACATTAAGGAGGAATTTTTATGGTATTAGAGAAAGTAAAGGCAATTTTGAGTGAACAATTTGACGTCGAGGAGGACACCATCACCACCGATACCAGCATTGCTGATGATCTGGGCGCGGATTCCCTGGATGTTGTGGATCTGCTGATGTCCATTGAGGATGAATTCGAAATTGAAATTCCTGACGATGAGATTGAGAATATTAAAACTGTCGGCGCTCTGGTAAAATACATCGAGGATCATCAGTAATCTTCTGTCTTGCCTTTCTAAAAGGGAAGCAGGCACCGCCGTGTCACTGAACCGGACGGCCGCCGAATCTTGTATATTTGTCAAACGCCCTGGCGTTAACGCCAGGGCGTTTTTTCTTTTCATAGAAGTCGGGCCGCGGCTTTTCAGCCTGTCTCCGTGATAACCACGGTGAACTAAACCAAACGGGAAGCACAGGCTGTCTGAGCGAATATTAGACAGCCATGAAAGCTCACTCCACAAAAATCAGCCGATACTCCATTAAAAACGCCTCTGCGTTGAAGCGTATCTCCTGAGATTTCCCTCATAGCTTTGGCGAGCCATTCATGCAGGCAATTATTACAGATAACTTCCGCAACGGAAATCATCCCTCTTTACCAAAAGGATTGCAGTGAAAAAATGCTCTCCGTAAAACCCGCGTAGGCGTAATTTAAGACAGACATTTTCTTGGAAGCGTACCGATACAAAAGTCGCGGCTATTATTACCCTCTCTCCGATTACGCCAAACTACCCAACGCGTCTATTTAAGTTCTATGGAAAAAATTGGACGGCAGACAGGCACTCCCTGATGGAAGCGTCAAAGAAAATACACGGTACGGCGCAAACCATGTCATTTTTCTTATACCTTATTTTATTCCCCTGATACTATGCTCTTTTTCTGATTACCCACCCGGCCGGATTCCTCTCAGATTTCTTATCATATTTTCCTCCCTCTCTACCTGTCGTCCAAGAAAAAACTTCCCCGTGAAAATGTAAAATCCCTAAAAATCTCGTTGCAAAGCATAGGATTCTTTTATATAATAAGTATCGTACCCAAAAATCGGAAAAAGAGAGAACGGCATCGCCTGGAACTTTCTTTTTCAATAAAAAACATGCAATAAAGGAGAGTCAAAAGTGGGATTTCTGTTAGACGGTGTCATGTCTATCACCTGGCAGCAGGCTGTGATGTGGGTCATTGGCGGTCTGCTTATCTGGCTGGCCATCAAAAAGGATTTTGAACCAGCTTTGCTGCTTCCGATGGGATTCGGCGCGATTCTGGTCAATATTCCTTTGAGCGGCGTTATGGATCAGATGGTTGGCAACGAACAGGCAAGAGGTATTATTCAGTGGCTGTTTGATATTGGAATCAAGGCCTCAGAGGCGTTCCCCCTGCTGTTGTTTGTGGGCATTGGAGCGATGATCGACTTCGGTCCCCTTCTTTCCAATCCCCGCATGCTTCTGTTTGGCGGGGCGGCCCAATTTGGAATCTTTTTCACCGTGCTGATGGCGGTCCTGCTTGGATTCCCCATGAAGGACGCGGCCTCCATTGGAATCATCGGCGCGGCCGACGGCCCCACCTCCATTCTGGTCTCCCAGGTGCTCAAAAGCGGATATATCGGGGCGATCGCCGTTGCGGCCTATTCTTATATGGCGTTGGTGCCCATCATCCAGCCTATCGCGATTAAGGCGGTCACCACTAAGAAGGAACGGCAGATCCGGATGCCCTATAATCCCCAGTCCGTTTCCAAGACCACCCGTATCCTTTTCCCCATTATTGTTACTTTGATCGCGGGCCTGATTGCGCCGGCTTCGGTTGCGCTGGTAGGTTTTTTGATGTTCGGCAACCTGCTGAGGGAGTGCGGTAAGCTGGAAAGCCTTTCCCAGACCGCCCAGGGGCCTCTGGCCAATCTGATCACCATTTTCCTGGGCATTACAATTTCCGCCAGCATGAAGGCGGATCAGTTTGTCCGCTGGGAAACCCTGCTGATCATGTGCCTGGGCCTGGTCGCTTTCGTCATCGATACCATGGGCGGCGTCCTCTTTGCCAAGCTGCTCAACCTCTTCCTTCCCAAGGATAAAAAGATTAATCCCATGGTGGGCGGCGCTGGAATTTCCGCCTTCCCCATGTCCGCCCGCGTCATTCAGAAAATGGCCCTGAAAGAAGATAATCAAAACCATCTTCTGATGCATGCCGTGGGCGCTAATGTGGCCGGACAGATCGGTTCTGTTATCGCGGGCGGGTTGATTCTCGCCCTGGTTCCCGGCATGATGTAATGTTTTGAAAGAAAGAGGGAAAGGATGAATATCATGTTGTTATCTAAGCTCTTTGACAGCGCCATGGGACCGGTGGACAGCGCCGTTCTCATGAATGCTTTAAAACTCATGCTTTTTGGCATGGTCAGTATTTTTATTGTAATTGTTTTGATTTATCTGGTTATTTATATTTTAAACAAAGCTACCGGTAAGAAAAAGGAAGCCCCTGAGAAAAAATAAGAACAAACGCCCGCTGGTTGGGACAGAAAGGCAGATTGATGTATGGCTGACAATAGTCAAAAGAAAAAGGTGGAGGCCATCACCTCTATGGAGGAAGACTTCGCCAAGTGGTATACCGATATTGTAAAAAAGGCAGGGCTGGCTGATTATTCCGGCGTCCGCGGCTGCATGGTCATCGAACCCTACGGATACGCGATTTGGGAAAACATCCGTGACAACCTTGATTCCCGTTTCAAGGAGTTGGGGCATGAAAATGTCTCCATGCCCATGTTCATTCCTGAAAGTCTCCTGCAAAAGGAAAAGGATCATGTGGAGGGATTTGCCCCTGAAGTCGCGTGGGTGACCCACGGCGGCGACGAAAAGCTTCAGGAACGGCTCTGTGTCCGTCCTACTTCGGAAACCCTTTTCTGCGATTATTATGCCAAAGTAATCCACTCCTGGAGGGATCTCCCAAAGCTCTACAATCAGTGGTGTTCTGTCGTCCGGTGGGAAAAGACCACCCGTCCCTTCCTCCGCAGCGTGGAATTTCACTGGCAGGAAGGTCATACCATGCATGAAACGGCAGAGGAGGCCATGGCTGAAACCGAACGTATGCTGAATGTCTATGCTGATTTCTGTGAAAAGGATTTGGCTATTCCTGTGATCAAAGGCCGCAAAACTAAAAAGGAACAGTTTGCCGGCGCTGAGGCCACCTATACCATAGAAGCCCTCATGCATGACGGCAAGGCCCTTCAGTCGGGTACCAGCCATTATTTCGGCGACGGCTTTGCCCGCGCTTTTGAAATCCAGTTCCAAAATCGCGATAACGAGCCTCAATACCCCCATCAGACTTCCTGGGGGATGTCCACCCGCATTATCGGGGGAATTATTATGACCCATGGGGATGACAACGGGCTGGTGCTTCCTCCTGCCGTGGCGCCCATCCAAGTGATTATTGTGCCAATCGCCATGCACAAGGAGGGAGTTCTGGAAAAGGCACGGGAGCTGCAGGAGAGACTGAAAAAGTTCTGCCGGGTGCGGATGGACGACAGTGAACAATCCCCCGGCTGGAAGTTTGCCCAGTATGAGATGAAGGGGGTCCCTCTCCGTCTGGAAATAGGCCCGAAGGATATAGAGAAAAATCAATGTGTTTTAGTCCGCCGCGATAATGGGGAGAAGAGCTTTGTCTCCCTGGATTCTTTGGAGGAGCAGATTCCCGCCATGCTGACGGCGGTACGGGACGGTATGTAGGAAAAAGCCCGTTCCCGACGTGACTCCATGACCTATTCG
>JAHZIE010000010.1:45420-53125 GCA_019419895.1 Clostridiales bacterium
AAAAACCTGGCTTCATCAAGGCAATGTGGTGCGGCGATCAGGCCTGCGAGGAAAAAATCAAGGAAGAAGCGGGACTTTCCTCCCGTTGCATGCCCTTTGAACAGGAAGTCCTGTCGGATACCTGTGTCTGCTGCGGCAAAAAGGCTGTAAAGATGGTCTACTGGGGCAAAGCGTATTAATTCTGTTTTTTCCTCTCTTTCCAATATTTTGCTGAAAGTACGGCCATCTACCGTTTCACCCTCTGAAAAGCTCTCTCTGCCGCAGCCTCCCATTTTTCTACTGTACCCTTTTGATGGAGTGCACCGGAGATATCTTTGCCTGGGAATAAAGGCTTTTCTGATGTTTTAGAAAACTTTGTTTCAAAACGTTTTCAGTATCGTACAAAAGCAAGGCGGGAAATAGTTTCCCGCCTTGCTTTTCTGATTTTGAAAATAGACAAAAATTTGTTTCTAAATATAATTATACAAAAAGGAGTGTTTTTATGTTTTCTACCGATTGGATAATGCGGCAAGTAGAAACCCTTTGTCAGATCCTGGCCAAAATGGTATTTCACAAGGAGCGCCCAAACTATGCCTTTCCAGAAAAAGGTGAGCTCTCTGAAAAGGACGAGCTTTATTTAACTCTCCATGGTCTGCTGGAAAAAGGAAAAATTAACGAGGCGGAGGATTTGTTATTTGAAAGTCTTGTCCCGGAAGATCTCGGCTATTTAGAGCTTGCCCTGGATTTTTATACCGTTTTAAACTATTGGAGCGACGAACAGCTGGAAAACTGCGGTTTTTCCCGGGAAGAAATTGAAGAAGGCCTGAAAGACGCCGCTAAGCTTTACGAAATTACCCTTCCGTAAACAGCAGGCCCCAGATAGAATTCATCTGCTGAATTTTCAAAAGATGATGGAATTTTGCAGATATCTGTCTGCTTTTTGTAGGCAAACCGGGCAGCGACGTTGTTATTCTTTAAATTGTCATTCTCCGCTTTTCCAGGAAAAATACAGAAATTGGCCCCTTTTCCTTTGCGGAAGGGCTTAGATGGCCTTATAAACGCCTCTTAACCTACACCTCAAACATATGATTGGCAGACACCTGCCCTGACGATAATTTTCTGCTATCTTTCATATCTCCCCCATTTCCTTACTTGACAAGAATATGTTTACTTTGTACAGCAGAGCAGCACATTTTTCTCTTGTTTGAATTTATACTGTTTTTGTGCCGCAATCGGGACAAAATTTTCCATTTACCATTTTACTGCAGGTGGGACAGAACCGCTCCCCTCCCCCTTGCTTCACCGCTTCCACCTTCTGCCCGCATTCGCTGCAAAATTTACATTGTGTGGAAAATATCTTCCCGCAGGAAGTGCAGACAAACTGCTGTCCAGAGCCCTGGCAGGCCGACGGCGGCTGCCGCATGGCCTGGGTCAGCTGCTGCCCAAGCTGCGCGCCGACGGCAGCCTGCGCTCCCATGGCGGCAATGCCGGCGCCGTTCCCTTTCGCCATCCCGTCCGCCATATGAACGGCGGCATATTTCCCTGTATCGCGAATAAAGGACTGCGCCGCCATTTTTTCCGCCATCTCCTGAAGCTCGTCGGGATAATTGATACTGATGATATTTAAGTCGCTGACGCCCAGTCCGATATCAAACAGCTCCTTATCCAGCTCCTCACACATTCTCTTAGCTATCCGGCGGTTATTCATTTGAAGCAAAATCAGGCTGTTTAACCCAACGGAATTTTGCCCGTCCAAAATAGCCTCCGCAATAATCCCGTTGAGTTCTCCCATAACGCGCTCGGAAATATCCTGAAGGGTATAGGTTGACTTCATGCCGGCCACTTTATGAATAAAGGTCAGATAGTCGCGAAAGACCACGACCAGATTACCGTGGCATCCTACCGGTATGCCGGAGGGAACCTCCGGCGAGGGAAGCATGATCCGCTGCCTGGTTCCCCAGTTCAGCAGAAGCTCCTTGGAATTGACAAAATAAATTTCAGCTCTCAGCCCGCTGTCCCCCCTGAGGGAGAACACCCCTTTCAGCGTACTCAGGAAGGGGACAATCTGCGTCTCTATATCGTAAGTTCCCTCTTCCTCAAAAACACCTTCCACCCGGCCGCCGGCATAAAAGACTGCCTTCTGTCCCGCGCGGATAATCAGCCGGGAGCCTTTTTTGATTTCATCCTCTTTCCATTTATAAAACAGTATGTTCGGGTTGTATTCCACCCATTCTATGGTATCCTTTCCCTGTCCAAACCAAGCCATGTTTCTATTTCCTTTCTATCCTGCCGATAAATTTTCCATCTTGTCTATCTCTATCAGGGTATCCTCTTCTTTTTCCAAGTTCTCTGGAGCTCCCGCTGTCTGTCCTGCCGCGCAGACGGAAGTGGGAGGACCGCCCGGCAATTCCGCCGCCTCCGCCTTTGAACAGAGGAAAAAGACAAGGACAACCGCCGCGATGGCCGCCAATACCGCAACGGCAATTTTTGCCAAGCTGTAGGGACGGCTTCCCCCTACCCTTCCTGTTTCCCCATTAATGGCATAGGAATAGGTCTTTCCCTTATATCCAAAGGAAGCCGCCCAGATGGGGAGCAGGACATGCTTATAAGTAACATCATAATAAGTGGTCTCCAGGGTATCCACCCTAGCCTGATCATACCCCTTTCTGAGAATATCATCCCTGGCACGGTCCCGCAAAACCGCTTCCATCTCCGTCTTTGCCTCTGCAAAGCCCTCGTCCGCCTTCACGGAATAATGCTGCGCATGATACCCGGATAGATAGACGGGAGAAAAAGGCCGCGTGTTCTCTGTAGTGTTATAAGGAGAAACACGCCTGGCGGTTTCCGCCAAGGACGCCTCGGCCGCACATACCTGAATGTCATTAAAGGATTCCTCCACCCGGCCGCTGACATTTCTCCATCGCACCCTTGTCTGGGTGTGTCCGTCCTTATCCCTGACCGTATAGCTTTTACCACCCTCGCCGTGGTAATAGGCAGCCGTATTCGCGTCATAGGTCCAATAAGGGACATAGATCCCTTTGAGGGCTCCCTCCGCATATAATTTTTTTAAATCATTAGGGGCAAACCAACGCTTTTTTATCCATTTCTGAAAGAGCCGCTGGCCTTGGTAACGGTCGATTTGGAACGGGATGATCCCCTCCGGCGGAATGCCCGTCATCTGCTTATCCATGGAAACCTGGGAAGAACCGCACATGGGGCAGACCGTCGCCGTCTCATGCTCCTCAAAAAATATTTCATTGCCGCACTGGGCGCATACGGCCCTTGCCAATCCAATCTGGGGGCTGGCTTCGGCCTCTCTTTTCCGGTAATCTGAAAAATCATATTCCTTCACCGTCTGGCTGAACGGCCTGACATTCTCCACGCTTCCACAGGAAGCACACTGAAACTGCTTTTTTTCAATGCTGTACATCATCGTGCCGCCGCAGTTGGGACAGGTAAACTGTTCTGTCTCAACTGTCACCTGGCCCCCTGCCCGCTCACTTTTATTCTCTACCGACAAGCAATATCCTCCTTTGCCAATAAAACCGGCTCCTACTCTTATCCCAGGGAGTTGTCTATAAAAATAACGCTCCCTTTTTCCAAGCGCCAGGAATCTCCCACGCCTCCCTGTGATTGGCCTTTCCCACACATGAGTGTTTGGTGTTATCTGTCTGTTATCCACGGCTCCGGCGACAATCAAAGGCGGCGCGGCCCAAGACCTCCTCTGAAGTTCCTATTCCATGTTCTCTTTCAAACGCCGCAATTTCTCCTCAACAGACCCGCAGTCAGCTTCAGAAGCTTCCTTTTCCTCATATTTCTTTATCAGTTCACTCATTTCGTCCTCTGGGCCCTGATTCAGCTCCGCAGCTGCCTGTGCTTTGTCCAATCTCCGCTGCGCAGCCTCGCTCAGCATCTCAAGTCTATTTTCCTCGCCAATGCTTTCCTGCATTTGATTGATTTTCTCTTGAGATTTTGCCATTGCAACCTTGGCCCGAATATCGTTCAGCTTGGCGGAAGCCGCTTCAAGATTTCCATATAATTTCTCCGTCATCTGGCGCATATGAACCGCATTCTCCCGTGCCTGACGGAAGGTTTCTTCCAGTCCCATCTTCTTCTGTTCCAGTTCCTTCTGATACGCGAGAAATTTCCTGGCGTCGTTGTCGTCTCCCTGGCGCACGGCGGAAACCGCGTAACGGCCGTATTTTTCAATTTCAGCTTCACATTCCTCCAGCCGCCTCTGCGCTTTCTTCTCCTCCGCCATTACAGCCGCGGTCTGGGACTTGATTTGCCCCAGGTCATTTTCCGCGTCCAAAATATATTTTTGGAGAAGCTTATCCGCATTTCTTCCCTCTATCTGTTCTAAAAAGGCATTGATATTCGCGCTCATAATCTCGGCGAAACGGCTTAAAATATTCATCGCAAGGCTTCCTTTCCATAAATCCACGAAAAGCCTGTAGAAATCTACAGGCTTTCCTCTCTACTGTCTAATTATTTGCCGAGCTTTTCTTTCAGCGCTGCCAGTTCATCATCCACTGCCGAACCGCCGTCATATTTTTTCTCCAGTTCTTCAAGAGAAGGTTCGCCGCTCCCCATATTCAATTCCGCCTTCGCGTTGGCTTCGTCCAGCATACGGTCCGCTTTCTCTTCCATTCTCTCAAAAGCGGACATATCGGCCTTTGATCCCGCTAGGCTCTGGCCCATCTGGTTCATTTTTTCCTGTGTTTTCGCCACAGCCATCTTTGCTTTAATCGCATCCCGTTTCGCGTCCATTTCGGCAATTTCTTCTACCAATTTATCATGCATCTGACGCATTTTAGCGGCATTGGACTGTGCCGTCTGATAAGCCTGCTGAAGCGCAGACTGTCTTTTAACCAGCTGGCCTTTCTTCGCCAAAAACTGCCTGGCATCCGGATCATTGCCTGCCAAAACAGCTTTTTCCGCATATCCCTGCATTTTCTCTATTTCATTCGTGCACTCATCCAATTCCCTTTTCGCACGTTTTTCCTCCGCCATAACTCCCGCGGTTTCATCTTTGACCTCCTGCAGGTCATCCTTCAGGTTCCTTAAAATTTGATCCACCATTTTCGCGGGATCTTCCATTTTGTCCAGCAAAGCGTTGACATTGGAAGACATAATATCCTTAAACCTGGATAAAATTGACATTTTCTACACTCCTGTCTTTCTGTAAAGTAGAGAGCTGCTATTATTTGTCTTTATTATATCATAGTCTTGTTAAATTTCAATTATTTTTTGTAGGATTTGCCTCCTGTTTCTGTCTTTTCACCCATTCCGGATACAAAAGAGAAAAATGGGATACGTCGATAAATTTACCGTCCTTATACAATTCAGCTCTCGCGGTTCCCTCATACTGGTACCCTAATTTTTCCATCACCCTTCTGGATGCCGTGTTGTGCGCCATACAGGAGCCTGACATCCGGTATATCTTTAAGCCCTCAAACGCGAATTTGAGCATTCGTCCGGCGGCTTCTGTAGCAAACCCCTGCCCCCAGAGTTTAGGATCGATGAAATAAGCGATAGAGGCCGAATGATTTTCTTCGCGCACATTAGTAACGCCAATATTCCCCACATATCTGCCGTTTGATTTCAAAAATATTCCAAGTTCATATCCTGTACGGTTATGGATGGCGCTCTGAAGCATCCCAAACCACCATTCCACCCGTTTTCTAGGATATTCCGCCGGAATAAAGGCTGTCGTTGCATAAATCAAGGGAGAACTCACTACCTTCCAGACCGCATCCACATCTTTTTTGTGATAAGGACGAAGGATAAGCCGTCCGGTGACAAACTGAAGCTCTTCTTTCAAGACTGATTCCCTCTTTTCTACCGGAATTCCAATCAAATAAAAATTATAAAAAAGCACTTGTATCATATCATATTTTCTGTTGCCCTTCAATGCCGTATTCTTTTTCCTATTTTACGCGGCTTTCCTTATTTTTTAGAACTGATGATTTTTCCTGCCCATACCCCAAAAAGATTTTTTCATATTTTCCTTAATTAACTATTGACAAAGCGGACAACCTATACTATAATTAAAAAGCTCTCTTTATTTGAGATAATATGGCGGCATAGCTCAGTTGGCTAGAGCATTCGGTTCATACCCGAAGTGTCGTTGGTTCAAATCCGACTGCCGCTACCAATTGAGTTTAGTTTATTTTAGATAGATGTTTTAAACAAGGCCCGATGGTCAAGCGGTTAAGACACCGCCCTTTCACGGCGGTAACACGAGTTCGATTCTCGTTCGGGTCACCATAGAACAGGTTGTCGGAAAGGCAACCTGTTTTAAATAAGGACGCGTAGCTCAGCTGGTTAGAGCGCTCGCCTCACACGCGAGAGGTCTCGAGTTCGAGTCTCGACGTGTCCACCATGATGGAGTGGCAAAAAAGATGTCACTCCATTTTTTAGTATTCATGCGGGTTTGCGGGCTTTTGGAAGCGAAATCCGACAAACGGTTTTACCGAGGATATCCAAACAGCAAACCATAACAAAATCCGTCAAAGTGGGGCTTCCGCCTGATTATTCAGGCCGGAGGCCCCGCTTTTTCATTGAAAAAGCGCCTGACTTATGATATGATTTTATGAAAGAAATAACGATTAGAAGGTGTAAATCGCAATGTCCCAGGTAACAAAACGGGCGTTGGAGCAGTCCCTTAAAAATCTGCTGTTGAAAAAGCCGCTTACAAAAATCACGGTAGGCGATATTACAGAGGATTGCGGAATCAACCGTATGACCTTTTATTATCACTTCAAAGATATATACGATTTAGTCGAATGGTCGTGCCTGGAAGACGCTAAACGGGCGTTAAAGGAAAAGAAAACCTATGATACATGGCAGCAGGGGTTTTTACAGATTTTTAAAGCGGTGCAGGAAAACAAACCGTTTATTCTGAATGTTTACCGTTGTGTTCATCGAGAGCAGGTTGAAAAATACCTGCAGCCGCTGGTGGATCAACTGCTTTTGAACGTTATTAACGATGAGGCAGCCGGGATAACGGTTCGGGACGAAGATAAGCAGTTTATTGCACAGGTCTATTCTTATATGTTTATCGGGCTGATGCTCGACTGGATCAAGGACGATATGCACGAAAATCCGCAGCAGATTGTAGAAAAGCTTTCCAAGCTGATAAAAGGCTCCGTATCGGTGGCTCTTTCCAGATTCAAACTCTGATTTTATCATTTTAACGGTTTTGATAAAACTTTTTACATCTTCTGGTCCCGTGATAAGAATTTTGTCACGGGGCTTTTTTTGTTTATTGTGCGCCTGATGGAAGTAGGTATAATGAAAACAGAAAGAAAAAACAGGAGGTTTTCGTTATGTATTATTCCGCAGGAACTTATGAATCATTTGCCCATCCAGAAAAACCGAAGGATGTAGATAAAAAATCCGCTTACATTATTGGCACGGGGCTGGCCGGGCTGACCGCCGCTTTCTATCTTGTCCGTGACGGGCAGATGAAGGGGGAGCATATCCATCTGCTTGAAAAGCTGGAGCTTGCCGGCGGCAGCTGCGACGGACGCAAGGATGTGACAAAAGGCTTCTTCATGCGCGGAGGCCGTGAAATGGATAACCACTTCGAGGTCATGTGGGATACCTTTCGGGATGTGCCTTCCATCGAAACACCAGGGGTTTCGGTGCTGGACGAGTATTACTGGCTCAATAAGCACGACCCGAACTATTCTCTCTGCCGCGCTACGGTAAACCGCGGCGA
>JAHZIE010000100.1:0-2109 GCA_019419895.1 Clostridiales bacterium
GACTGAAAGAATACGCGGACCCGTTTACGGGTAGCAAGTAACAATCCCCTCGCGGGTGCCAGGCCGCAAAAGCGCTGCTAGTATCAGAGCCTTACAGGCGTCTTTGCAAAGCCTCCGGTTTTGTTGCTGGGGATGGTTACTATAAAACGGCCGCAGAAACGCGGGAAAACCATTGTGAGTTCCTTCTTCTTTTGCTATGGAAGTTGAAAGGGATATATATTATATTGCTTTTTCCCTAAAGAGAAAAAAGATGGAAATTTTTTTCTCCTATGATATAATCCTTGTATAGTAATAAAATTGAAGCCAGAGGGGATAGGATGAATGAAACTGCCTTGCGGTATGAAAAGATGTCTGACAAAAACCAGAATTCACTGACAAAATTATGGAATCATCCCGACATCATTCGATATACAAATATGAAGGAACCCTATTTTATGATTTCGTCGGTCTTATCGGCTGTCCGACCATCGACAAGATCCGAAAAATATTTGGGCTTTTCTATCAAATCAGCAAAGAACGATGGAATCAGGGATCGCGATAACTGCAGTCAGCTGGATATTAAACAATATGGAAGAAAAATATGGAGACTGCACTTTTTATGCGGATGCCGTTTCCGGTAATATTGCCAGCAGGAAAATACTGGAACATTTTGGCTTTGACTGCGTCTCCCATGAGGCCGATGCTTTTCAAAGAGACGAATTGATAAGGGATATCTATCACTATAAGCTGCAAAAATATTCTTAAACTGATAAATTTTTCCGTTTTTTAAAATGTTGTCCTCTATGACGCAAAATTAAAAAATTTTAGAAAAGTATATTTTTCCCTAAATTTCAATATGATGTCTGGTTTATCTTTGAAGGAAGCTGGACATAATGAAAAAGAGGAATCTTAATTCAGGATGAGTCTGGAAATAAATCCAATTTGTTCTTCCTTTTTCATGAAATTAATGATATAATTATAAAGTTAAAAATACTGGGAGGAGTTTTCCGCGTGGATAAGTTTGTAATTACCGGCGGTACCAGGCTTGAAGGAGAAGTTTCGATCAGCGGAGCTAAAAATGCTGTGCTGGCGATCATCCCTGCCGTCATATTGTCTGACGATGTCTGCCGCATTGAAAATATACCGAATATCAGCGATGTTTCCATTATTACAAAGCTTCTTCATGAGTTGGGAGCGCAAATCAAGATGATCAACACTTCCACTCTTGAAATAGATCCTAGACATATTCACACCTATACCGTATCTCATGATTTGGCAAGGCGCATGCGTGCGTCTTATTATCTTTTGGGTGCTCTTTTGGGAAGATATCATGCGGCGCGGGTCCTGATGCCGGGAGGTTGCGATCTGGGGCTGCGTCCCATCGATCAGCACCTGAAGGGATTTTCCGCTCTGGGGGCATCTTCCTGTATCCGGGACGGTATGGTGGATGTACAGGCAGATGAGCTGGTTGGAAACCAGGTTTATTTGGATATTGCCTCTGTTGGTGCTACTATTAATATTATGCTGGCGGCATGTAAGGCCAAAGGGATGACCGTTATTGAAAATGCCGCGAGAGAGCCCCATATTGTAGATCTGGCAAACTTCCTGAATTCTATGGGGGCGGATATCCGTGGGGCAGGAACTGACGTTATAAAAATATACGGGGTTTCTCATTTAAAGGGGACTTCTTATTCTGTAATTCCGGATCAAATTGAAGCGGGTACTTACATGGTTGCAGCAGCTGCTACCTGCGGCAATGTACTTGTAAAAAATATCATTCCAAAGCATTTGGATTCCATCACCGCCAAGCTGGAGGAAATGGGGGTTATTGTAGAAGAATTTGATGATGCTGTCCGTGTCAGAAGAGAAGGACCCTTGCGCAGATGCAATATCAAAACGATGCCTCATCCTGGCTTTCCTACAGATATGCAGTCGCAGATTGCGGTACTGCTTTCTTTGGCTCAGGGAACCAGCATTGTGACAGAAAGTGTGATGGATAGCCGTTTTCGCTATGTGGATGAGCTTAGGCGGCTTGGCGCCCAGATTTCTGTGGATGGAAAGATCGCTGTTTTTGAAGGCGTGCCTGAACTCACCGGTACCCATGTGAAAGCAACTGATCTTCGGGCAGGG
>JAHZIE010000100.1:2119-6618 GCA_019419895.1 Clostridiales bacterium
CATGATTATCGCCGGACTTGTAGCAAAGGGAACCACCGAAATCGAGGATATTTATCATATCGAGCGCGGCTATGAAAATGTTGTTGGCAAATTCAAAGGGTTGGGAGCAAATATTTGCCGGATCGCCGTTGAAGAGGAGCCGGAGTTGGCTCAGGCGCTTTGATACATTCGTTGTTCTATCAAGTTGATATTTAATTATGGCTTATAGGGCGAATGAGATTAAATTCATTCGCCCGTTTTCGATTAGCAAAATTTAGGAGGATAAAAAATGAGTGCGGACCTACATTGCCATACCAAACTGTCCGACGGGTCGCTGAGTGTCGAAGAAATTCTTGGTTTGGCGAAACGAGCGGGAATTGAAACAGTTGCTATTACAGACCATGATACCCTTGCCGGAGCCTTAAAAGGCAAGGTGATAGGTGAGCGAATGGGAATAAAGGTAATCCCAGGAGTGGAACTTTCTTCTTATGATATGGTAAGAAAACGAAAGGTTCATATTCTAGCTTATCTTTGCCGTGAGCCGGCACGTTTGGAAGGAATATGTAAAAAAATAGCGCAGGAAAGAAAAAAAGCCGCGTTGATCATGATGCAGAAAGTTATGAGGATTTATCCCATTACGACAGATATGGTCGCGCGTCGGGCGCAGGGAAGCACAAATGTTTATAAGCAGCACATGATGCATGCCCTCATGGATGCAGGCTACACAGATGAGCTATATGGTGATGTTTACAAACGTTTGTTCGATCCAGAATTTGGAGAAGCCTATCATGCCGTGGAATATCCCGATGTGCGGATGGTGCTCGATCTGGTTCATCAAGCTGGTGGAATTGCCGTTTTGGCCCATCCAGGTGTATATGATAGTTACGATTTGATGGAAGAGCTTGCCGCAGAGAAACTACTGGATGGTATTGAGGCATATTATCCAAGAAGCCGTGCAAATGACGCGGTTGGACTATCGGCATTTGCTAAAAAGGAGAATCTTCTGACCACAGGCGGCACTGATTTTCACGGAATGTATGGTTTCAGGCCGCTACCGCTGGGTAGCAGCACCACGCCGCCGGTTTGCCTGAAAGAACTGCTTAATTTCAAAAGGGAAAAAGGGGAATAACCGTCATGACTTATACATATAAAACTAAGGGGACTTGTTCTACTAAAATTCAAATTGAAACACAAGGAGATATTGTGGAGAGCGTCCAATTCACAGGGGGATGCAATGGGAATTTGAAGGGGTTGAGCAAGCTTGTTCGGGGAATGAAAATTGATGAGGTCATTGCTCGGCTGGAGGGAACTACCTGCGGATTGAAAGGAACTTCATGTCCGGATCAGCTTGCGGCGGCTTTGAAAGAAATAAAGCAAAAGCAGTAAATAAATGGGAGCTTTTTGATTACTTTGAGAGGCAGGGATAAAAATGGGAAACAGACATAATTTTCAGGAGGACAGTGACATCAAAATCGCTGTCTTTAAGAACCATCATTTCTTAGAGAAAGATCCCTCTGCAGCTCAGGAAGACCCCGGTGAACTTTTGCTTTGGCATAAGAAAAAGGGAAATTTGGATAAGGCCAAAGGATTGGGGCGCCGGATTGCCTATCATATCTTATCTGAGAGGAATTATTATGGAATTGAAAAAATATGGGAGAATTTTTTAGCATATGAACAACAGATTCGTCTGCTCATCTGCTTTACTGCGATGACACAGCTGCAAAAATTACTCCCTGATGATATTCTTGCGCACAGTGCGACTTCATCCCTTTTAGATACCATTGCCCAGGATTTTCCAGCCTTTGACAGCTTTTTAAATGAATCCGGAGATTTCACCTTGTACTATCTGGCGGTTCGCCGTGATGTGGAGGAAGTTGAATTAACGGTAGGAAAGACTTTTGCCGGCCTTTGCAATTCTGATGGGAATGCTGTATTTGTAGAATATGGGGAAACCCTTTATTGCCGGACCCTATCTTGGGTGGCGGAGGAAGTAAATAAGGTTGGATTTCTTCTTAAAGAGAAATAGTAAAAAATATCCCCCCTTTTTGCGGAGGGATATTTTTTCATTAACCTGGGAGATTACCTATCTACGACCAGCAAAGATATTCTCTAAAAAGCTTTCGTATTTAATGTCTAGAAGTACTCTTTTATTAAGTAACAATTTTTTGAGGATGGTAAGCCGGTGACTTACCAGTAACAGCATCTTACCAGGGCCAAGTACATTTCTCCGCTTCAGCACAGGAATACAGCGAAAAAAGGAAAAAGGATACCGGTTTTCCGGTATCCTTTTTTGAGAGAAATTTTCATTCCCTCAGGGTCGCTGTTTTACTTCCAGGTTTTCTGGCAGTTAGCAGCCGCAGCCGCAGTCATTATTGCAGCCACAATCATTGGAGTTGGCAAGGCCGTTGTTTCCGCCGCAGCAGCAAATCAACAACAGAATGATAATGATCCACCAGCAGCTGTTTCCACCAAAAAGATTGTTACACATAATGAATTCCTCCTTTTAAAGCTTTCATCACAGTATATGGCTGGCGGAAATAAAATGTTCCAGCTTTCGACAAAATTTTTCTGTCATAGGATTTTCAGCCGACGCATATACCCACTAAAATCCAAAAAAATCTGGAAAGTAATTTTCATTTTTAAGAGAAATTCGGATGGATCTTAACGGAAGAAAAAGATGACAAGAGGAAAAATTTATAGTATAATGAAGGTGATATTTGAGGAATAAGGACTGATTCTGGTATGAGAAAGACGAAAATAATTTGTACGTTGGGACCTTCAACTGAGGATCCCCAGGTTTTGAAACAGTTGATGCTGGAAGGGATGAACGCCGCACGTTTTAATTTTTCCCACTCTGATCATGCTGGCCATAAAAAAAATTTTGATCAGGTTGTTGAGCTTAGGGAGCAATTGAAGCTGCCAATCGCTACTATCTTGGATACCAAAGGACCTGAAATCCGGTTAGGGAAATTTAAGGACAAAAGGGTAAATCTTGTGAAAGGCAATACTTTTACCCTTACCACCAATGACGTAGAAGGTACTGAGGATATGGTTTCCATTTCCTATAAAAACCTTCCAAAGGACATTGCCGAAGGTGCAACCGTTCTGCTTGATGATGGTCTTGTTGAGTTGCGCGTGATACATGTCACAGAGACAGATATTGTCTGTAAAATCAAAAACAGCGGGATTATTTCAGATAATAAAGGGGTTAACGTCCCAGGAACAAAGCTGTCTCTTCCCTTTGTAAGCGCTAAAGATCGAGCGGACATTATCTTCGGTATTCAGACTGGCTTTGATTTTATAGCCGCTTCTTTCACCAGAAGCGCAGATGATATTTTAGAAATCCGTAAAATTTTAGAGGAGTTCCACTGCCATACTATCAATATAATCGCAAAAATTGAGAACCGGGAAGGCGTTGAAAATATTGATGAAATTCTCCGGTTTGCCGATGGAATTATGGTGGCAAGAGGGGATATGGGAGTAGAAATTCCTCTCGAAGAGGTACCCGTACTTCAGAAAAAATTAATTCAGAAGGCTTATAACAGCGGAAAACAGGTTATTACCGCCACTCAGATGTTGGAATCTATGATTAAAAATCCGCGCCCAACAAGAGCAGAAGCGAATGATATCGCGAATGCAATCTATGATGGAACAAGCGCCATTATGCTATCTGGAGAAACGGCAGCTGGCATGTATCCAGTGGAGGCCCTCCGCACAATGGTAAAAATTGCCACAAGAGCAGAACAGGACATTGAATATCTTGCACAATTTAAGAGAAGGGAAATCAGCTCCACTCCGGATATCACCAACGCGATTTCTCACGCCACCTGCACAACTGCCTATGATTTGGGGGCAACCGCGATTGTAACCGTTACAAAATCCGGCGCTACCGCACGGATGATATCCAAATTTCGTCCGGAGCATCCAATCATTGGCTGTACTACCTCTGAACATGTTTACCGCCAATTGACGTTATCGTGGGGGGTGACTCCGCTGTTGATTGATGAAGAGGAAGAAACCAATCAGCTGTTTGAACATGCTGTGGACGCGGCAGAACGGACTGGAATTGTTTCCAATGGTGATTTGGTTGTTATTACCGCGGGGGTTCCTTTGGGGATTTCAGGGACTACCAATATGATGAAAGTTCATGTGGTCGGCCATATTTTGGTTTCAGGAAAGGGCATCACAGATAAAACGGTATGTGCAATTCTTTGTGTATGTAAAGACGAAGAACAGGCAATGAAAAATTTCAAGGACGGGGATATTATTGTGATTCCTCATACGACCAATGAAATTTTGCCTTTGCTCAAACGGGCGTCCGGTCTGATTACCGAGCAGCCGGGAAGTAACTCTCATGGGGCCATTGCAGCCCTTGCTATGGACATTCCGGCAATTATCGGCGCGGAAAACGCAACAAAAATTCTGAAGTCCGGTGCGGTTGTCTGTCTGGATCCTAGTAGAGGGATAGTCTGCGCCAGCACAATGAATTGTAAATGTTAATAAATTTAAGGGGGAAATTT
>JAHZIE010000101.1 GCA_019419895.1 Clostridiales bacterium
CGGGGAGGTAGTCTCGAAATGCGATATTGTATTTTTAGCGGTAAAACCGCAGAATTATGAAGATGTGCTAAAGGAGATTGCTTCTTCAGCTTCTGCAAAAACTGTTTTTGTTTCCATCGCGGCAGGGATTTCTACAGAATATATTTCCTCTCAATTAGGTTATGACGCCAAAGTGGTCCGGGCAATGCCAAATACGCCTCTTCTGCTGGGTGAGGGAGCGACTGCGTTGTGCTGTTCTTCCCATGTGTCTAAGGAAGAGTTCGAAACGGTAAAACAAATTTTTGAGGCATCTGGAATTGTCGCAGAGCTTCGTGAGGAGCAGATGAACGCTGTTATCGCGGTGAATGGAAGCAGTCCGGCTTATGTTTATCTTTTTGCAAAAGCCATTATAGATGCTGCCAGCGATTGCTATGGGATTGACAGGGAGGTAGCCAAGAGACTGCTGGCACAGACTTTGATTGGCAGCGCAAAAATGCTGACTGAATCAGGATACTCACCGGATGAGCTGATCAAAATGGTCTCATCGCCTGGAGGAACTACGCTGAAAGCCTTAGACGCTTTGTACGATCATGATTTTCCTGGTGCCTTGAAAGATGCTATGGAGCGCTGCACAAAACGCGCGGAGGAGCTGGGGAAATAGCATAATCATTTTCTCCGGCGCATACATATCCTACCAAGATGTATTCAAAACATTGGTAGGGGGATTGAAAGATGCAGGAGACAGAGAAAATAAATGAATATGGTTTCTCGCCGCGTTTCACCGAGACGGTCAGGGATGTAAAAAATAATATCCTGATGATTGGAATGGCGTTGTTAATTCTTGCCGGTATGGCAGTCGGTGCCTTTCTCGCGCGGGATCCAGACTGCCTTTCCTATCAGGGGGTATCTTTTATTATAAAGGAATATGCCGTTCAAAGAGGGGAACTGACTTTTTGGCAAAATTTTGTTTCCTCTTTGGAAGGAATATTTCCGTTCTTTTTGTCTCTCTTTTTCGGCGGTCTCTTTCTCTTGGGGGCAGTTTGTATTCCTTTCATCATGTTTTTCCGTGGTTTGGGCCTGGGCCTGGTTATGGGTTATTTATATGGCACCTTTGGATGGGAAGGTGTTGGGTATTCTGTCTGCCTTCTCTTGCCTTACTGCTTTTTAACGTCGGTCGCCCTGCTGTTTGTGGCGCGGGAGGGTATTCGTTTTTCCTTCCGGATGGCGGGTCAGATGCTTCCATCCGGAAAACCTGCATCCTTGTGGCCGGCTTTCCGATTGTTTTGTGTCCGTTCTTTGATGCTCGCTGTCCTTATTCTGATTGCATCCTTTTTGGATAGTGTCCTCGTTACTCTCTGTCATGGTCTTTTTTCGTTATCTTAAAGAGGAAGGGAAAGAAAACAACAAAATGGATTACCTTGTAAAGTTCGAGGAATATTTATATTATCAAAAACATGCCTCCAGCAACACTTTGCAGTCTTATCTGCGGGATGTCAGATCTTTTTTATCCTATTGGAATGACAAATCTGACAACTCTCCTATAAAAGAAGTAACAGCGGTTACGCTGAAAAGATATTTAGCGCACTTGGAGGAAGAGGGAAAATCCCGTTCCACACTTATGAGAGTGCTCGCATCTTTGCGTTGTTATTTCCAATTTCTCACATCAGAGGAAGCGGTTTGTTCAGATCCTACTAAGGAAATTCATTTGGACAGGGAAGAGAGAAAGCTTCCCATGATACTTTCAGAGGAGGAAATATCTCTGCTTTTAGCACAGCCAGAGGAGGAGGATTTGAAGGGGTGTCGTGACAAAGCCATGCTGGAGCTTTTGTATGCGACAGGTATCCGTGTTTCCGAACTGGTGGATTTGAATGTGGAGGATATTAACCTGCGGCAGAGCCTTCTTCTTTGCAGAAATGGAAAGTCTGAACGTTCCATTCCCATTTACTATGAAGCGGTCAGAGCGATTAGCAATTATATGATTAAGGTTCGCAATGGGATGCAGCTTCATTCTGACAGCGGACACGCCTTGTTTTTAAATTTGAACGGCCGCCGCCTTACCCGGCAGGGATTTTGGAAAATTGTCAAAGAATATGCGCAAAAGGCAAATATTCAAAAAGAAATTACGCCTCACACCCTCCGTCATTCCTTTGCCATTCATTTGCTGCAGAACGGCGCCCAGCTCCGGGATATTCAGGAAATGCTGGGGCATGCAGATATTTCTACCACCCATCTATATTCCCGCATGATGGACGGACATTGCCAACAGGTCTATCAGGAGTGCCATCCGCGGGCCAAAGCCAGATAAAAAAGGAGAAAGAAAATTATGGGACTATTTTCAGCAAGGTTTACAAAGCCGGGACCAGGCGTTTCCAAGGACGCTTCGCAAAAGAGAAGAATTGTTATTTTCTTTGAAATTTTCATCCGAAAATTTTGGAAACTGTTGCAGCTGAACTTTCTGTTTATCGCGGCTTGTATCCCAGTTTTGGCTGTTTTTGTTTTGGTCAACCTTCTGCTTGAAGCGTTGTTTCCAGCCAATTTGCTGACACAGCTGATCGGATTAATGCCCCTGAGCCTTTTTTCCCTTCCTGTGCTTGGAATGGTTTATATCTGCAGGAATTTCGCAAGAGAAGAGCATGCCTTTTTGTGGCATGACTTTATTGATCAAATAAAAAAGAACTGGAAAAAAGGCGCTCTGCACGGTTTGGTCACCTTTTTGGTATCTTACTTTGCTGTTTTTTCAGCAATGTTTTATTTCCAAAAAGCTTCCGAGGGCTTTTTCTGGTTAATTCCGGCAATTCTGGCGGTGCTCCTGCTGGTGGTTTTCCTCTTTATGCAGTATTATGTTTATACGCTGATTATCACCTTTGATTTAAGTTATAAAAATATTTTGAAAAATGCAGCGATTTTCTCTGTTGCCGGTTTTTTGAGAAATCTGTGTCTCTCCATTTTTATTGTGCCGATTTGGGGACTTGTCTTTCTTTGTCTTATGGGGCCTATGTTTGAAACCCTCATTCCCGGCGCCAGCGGGCTTTTCCTTTTGCCTTTGCCCTTTATTATCTTTGGCATGTGTTCCTTGACCTGCTTTATCGTCTGCTTTGTCACTTATCCGTTGATTTCCAGGTATATGATTGAGCCGGTTTACAGTAAAGAGGCCGCAAATGCGCCCCGTCCGGATGATCATTATCATCCCATTGAAGACAAAGAAACGGAATATGTCTTTGAAAACGGCAGGCTCATCAAAAAATCAGCCGCTGAAGTGGAACAGGTTTTTGATGATGAAGTAAAATAAAGGACGAATAGCATAGTTGGAATGGACACTCTCTTTTCCAAAACCAAATACTCTTAAATAAATAAAGAAACAATGCCCGCGCCGAATTTCGGCGCGGGCAGATTTGTTCCGCCGTATGAAACTTATTTGTTGCCGCAGCCACAGCCGCAGTTATCGTCGACGTCACACAGCTTCGGAGGGAAAAATTCGTTGGTGGGGAAATCTAGCTTGCGGAAAATCTCGCATGGGTTGTCAGAGGTGGCGACACATTCCTTATCCGGAATGCAGAAATCATAAGCGGGAATCAGCATAGGAACATCCCGGACGATTTGAATAATAGTAAACAGGCCTATAGTCACATAAACATGCTTTTTCGGATTGACACAGTTAAAGGAGCCATTAAATGTTTGGCAGATTTTTTCCGGGATGTTGCAGCAGCATGGATCACAGCAGGCGTGGGCGTCGCATACCTTGGCAGACAGTCCAATAGGTTCCGCCACCTGCATCACGGCCTTCGGAATGGAGGCTGTGGGAAGGCTGATACCGTCACCGCAGCAGCAGTCATCAACACCATTGGAGGTAAATACCTTTACATTTCCTTCGCTTCCGTAAAGAATGACCTTTTTGTTGAAGGAGGCCGCGCCGCATACAATCTGGCAGGGAGCGGTGGGGGACGCCATGGTTTCCAGTGTAACCTTAAAGAAGAAGGTTAAATCAACGGAATAAAAACCACGGTTAAAAGTAACCGGCTCCAAACATAAGTATGCGCAGATAATCTCAATTTTCTTAATCCTAACATTTGTCGCCTGATCTACAATCAGCTGTTGGTTATCAGGGAAATACACCCGCAGATCCTCAATACAATCCTTATCACTGCAGGAATCATAAATTCTCTGCGCGTTGATGCAAACTGCTTCTTTGAAACATCCTTCATTTATATTTTCCTGAATGGGATGTCTGTTATCCATATTGAATCCTCCTGTCAGAGTGAGTGAAAAATGAATTTCAATATCATCTTATGGAAAATAGAAAATAATGTGACATAAAGACAAAAAATTAATTTCTTGTTTTTTGTCCCGCTAAAATTTTTCTTTTTCCAAATTTAGGAAGCGTTTAAGGGAAGAAAAACCAAAAAATTGTATGGATTTCTTCCATAAGGGACAAACTAAGGTTGTGTCATCCGGTTCCCGGAGAGGCATAATGAGAAAAGGGAGGTATTGTGATTGGAAAAGTACCGCGATTTGTATCAGCTCATTGAAAAGGACTCCGCGGCCTGTGAATATTATTATTCACTGCCGGAATATGTAAGAAGCTCCATGAAAGAACGCTCCGATGGAGTCAACTCCTTTGAGAGCCTGCGCCACTATGCTGAAAATCTTACCAAGGGGGAGTAAGCGGATCCTTTCCGGCGGGAGACCTAGAAGGTTTCCCGCTCCTAATTGCTAAGTTGCAGGAAATAATTGAATTTTTGTTTTATTCTTGCTATAATATATAAGATTATTTTTAGAAAATTTGGAAAGAAGAGGATCTCCAATGGCTAAGGTAACACTTTTATCCTATACACCTGAACCGGAAAAGGCCATCGCCTGCGCCGCAAAGCTTTGTTATTCCCCTTCCGGCATTGATACCATCCGGGACGGGCTCACGGAGGAAAAGGTTGCCTCCTTTGTCGATATGCTTGCTGAGATTGGGCATGAAAGCCCCATTGAGCATGCGAGCTTTACCTTTGGCATTGAAGGGGTTTCCCGCTCCCTTTTAGCGCAGATTACACGTCACAGGCTTGCGTCTTACAGCGTCCAAAGCCAGAGATATGTGAAAGAAAAGATGTTTGATTATGTCATTCCTCCTGAAATCGCTGATATTCCTGAGGCAAAAGAGCTTTTTATCCATACGATGGAAGAGGATCAAAGGCGGTATGAACATCTGACAGATTTGCTGAAGGAGAAGTATATCTCCCAGATGAAGGAAGAGGGCAGGCAGGTGGATGAGCGGGCCGCTGAAAAAAGGGCAATTGAGGACGCCCGTTTTGTTTTGCCTAACGCCTGCACAACAAAGCTTATCTGTACAATGAACGCCCGCAGCCTGATGAATTTCTTTGCTCATCGCTGCTGCAACCGCGCTCAATGGGAAATCAGAGATGTGGCGAATGAAATGCTTCGGCTGGTGCTTCAGGCTGCGCCTCATCTCTTTAAAAACGCCGGGCCTGGATGCCTGAGAGGAAAGTGCCCGGAGGGGAAAATGTCCTGCGGAAAAATGGAAGAAGTCCGCGCATATTTTAAAAAGATGAAGGAAACAGCGGATAAATAAAGGGGAATGAATGAATGAAGGGCAAATTAGTGGTATTGGACGGCTTGGACGGCAGCGGAAAGCAGACACAGACCGCTCTGTTGGAACAGCATTTGCGGCAGGAGGGATATGGGGTAAAAAAAATTTCCTTTCCCGATTACGCGCAGCCCTCGTCGGCCCTTGTTAAGATGTATCTCGCTGGAGAATTCGGAGAGAATCCTGAAGAGGTATCCCCTTATGCGGCTTCTTCCTTTTATGCCGTAGACCGTTATGCAAGTTATAAAAAATTCTGGGGCAGGGATTATTTGGCTGGAAAACTGATTCTTGCCGACCGTTATTCCACTTCCAACGCCATTTATCAAATGGCCAAGCTTCCCAGGGAGCAATGGGGTGAATATCTCGATTGGATGGAAGATTATGAATATCGGAAAATGATGCTGCCAAAGCCGGATGCGGTTATTTATTTGGATATGCCCATAGAAATTTCCCAGGGTTTGATGACTTCCCGTTATCAGGGGGATGAAACCAAAAAGGATCTGCATGAAAGCCATCTGGATTATTTGCGCCAGTGCCGGGAAACCGCCCTGTACACTGCGCAAAAGCAAAATTGGCATATTGTTGAATGCAGCGATGGAGTGTTTCTGAAAAAAATAGAAGAAATTTCTGAAGAAATATTGAAAAAGGTGTTGGAGGTAATTTCATTTGTTAAAATTTAGATCCCCATGCAAGGAGGATGTTGCTCTTATCCGTCCGGTGATTTCCAAATCCGGTTTTTATGGATGCGAGTTCGCTCCGGCGAGTTTCTATATTTGGGGAGAGAAATATAAAAGAAAGCTTTCGGAATTCCAAGACTTTATTTTTTTTGAAGTGGAATCCGGTTATTCTTTCCCGGTCGGCGGAGGGGATTTGACAGATGCGCTGCATGCCTTATTGAAGGATTCAGAAGAAAAAAGCCGGCCATTCCAGATG
>JAHZIE010000102.1:0-6162 GCA_019419895.1 Clostridiales bacterium
AAATTCTGCCGGGAAATTGCCCGCGGCAGACACACCGGCGACTTTTGACATCATCATCGTACAATTGCAGGATAAGCTCCCAGGTTTAGATAGAAGAAAAGACTGCTAATTGATTTGTTATAATTATACAAAATTAATATTTTGTATAATTAAGGGAGGATGAAATAACCTCCCGGGATTTTCCGGCGGCGTTTCAGGTAGGTTCGTCATAAATCCATTTAACTTTTTCGTATATTCGTATATTTGATATTTCTTTTCTTATATATCCTGTTGTATTTTTAAATCTCAGCAACTGGAATAATCCCGCCAATATCTTTAAGAATATGTTCTTGTGTCAGGCTACAGGAATAAATTCCATAATTTCGCAAAAATGTAATGATATTTTTCCCATCCGGATGAAGATCTATATTTCCGGTGAATACCATCAGATCCCTGCTTAATTTTCCGCAGCACCCTCCAATGAAACCGTAGGAAAATCCGGAAAGCTCAATATGGCCTTCCCGGATCTCCAAAACGTCCATTTTTAATTCCTTTGCTTTTTTGGCAATTGCCTGATCGGCTGTAATGATAGCAGACTCTGTGATTACCGCAATAGAACATTTGGTATATCCTTGTCGGACAGAAGCTATGGTATAATCTGACTTTAAGGCATAATTAAGAATAGACGGATCGAGCGTTTTGGGATTGCAAAAAAGGCGGTTTCCTATAAATGCGCCATTTAACAGGACATCGTTAGGATAAACCTCATGAGCGGATTTATCACTTTGAAGGGCTACAAATCCAATTTTTTTTAATTCTGATATCCACTGCTGCTGAGACCGCTCTACTGCAATTCTATTTTCTCCCAAAGGGCAGCATACCATATCCGCATGGCTTCCTACTGGTTCTGGAATTTTACAAAGGACAGGAACTGAAAGTACACGAATCGAAAAAGATTCTTCCAGTATTTTCTGAAAAATTTTCTCATTGTGGGACATGAAAGCCAATGTTACAGTATTTTGGGGCAAGAACGGGGTTTTTATCCAATTCACCTTCACTGAAGCCTCTCTTTTTTCTATTATGTCATTATTCTGTCCGCAGAGCGTCTACCGGCTGCATATTTGCCGCTTTTAAGGCCGGATTTACACCAAAAATAACACCGACGCCAATGGACAAAAGTATTGTATATAAAATCATGTCTAACTGGAAAGAGACAGTGACTCCCAAAGACAAAGAAGCCAAATAAGTTACTAAAATCCCAATTCCCGCTCCGATAAGGCTTCCTATCATAGAAATTAATAACGCCTCCGTCAAAAACTCCATCAGGATATTATTTTTACTCGCCCCAATAGATTTTTTTATTCCAATTTCTCTTGTTCTTTCATTGACAGAAACAAGCATCATTGTCATGATACTCAGGCTGGCGACAAAAAGAGAAATCGCTCCAATTGCTGTCAGTGCCAGCGTGATCGTATCCAGCAGATGAGTGAGGCCGTCTTTTTGTTTGGCCAGATTTTCCGCCGTGTACATCCCTGGATTACCTGTTTCCCGCTCCAGTGATTTAACAATACTTGCGCTAATGTCGTCTACATCATTTTCATTATCGACCCTTACCGCAATCTGCTGAAAGGTTGTTTCTCCCACAGATTGCTGCAATGTCGAATAAGGGACATAAACAAAGGTCGGAATATAACTGCCCAGTGCGCTTTGCAGAAGACCGCTTCCCGTTTTTATAATACCTATTACGGTATAAGCGTCGTAGCTACCGTTCACCGATAGATAGATTTCTTTTCCTACAATATTTTCTCTTGAATAAGCCGATTTTGCAAGATTTTGATCAATCAGGCACACCTTTGCATTTGAAGAAATATCTGCCGCATGAAAGCCTCTTCCATGAACAACTTCCAAAGAGATAATCTGATCCGCTGTTTCATCCACACCGAGAATCAGAGTATCTTTGGTTTCCTTGCGAATATTTAATGTAGAATACAGCATCATAACCGGCATGGCATGCTCAACATGATTATTTTTCTTTATTACCTCAAGTTCTTTTTCTTCCATAGAGGTATAGCCGGTTTGACTATTGGCAGATACCATAATGCCGCCTAATCCCAGGCTTTCAAGTTCCGTTCTTACTGTTGTCTTTCCATACTCCCCGATGGTACTGATAACGACAACGGAAGCAACTCCGACCGCAATTCCAATAAAAGTGAGAACAGAGCGCCGCCATTTTCTCTTTAGATTGCGTACAGCTGCGCGAATGGAATCGATCATGCTTTCTCTCCCCTTCCAGTCTTTTCCTGAGAGGGAAGATAAGCTTCGATCGTCTGGCCTTCCCGCACTTCATCAGGAGATAAAATTAAAAGCTCTCCCTTTTCCAGACCGCTTAAAACCTCAAAACCGTTTTCCAATTCCTTTCCCGTTTGAATTTCTCTTTTTACTACAGTATCATTTACAGATAAATAAACGAATTCCTCCATCTCATCATCACTCCCAACACTTTCGTAGGGGACAATAATGGTGTTTTCTTTTTCTTCTATAATTACTTTTGCATTTGCCGTAAAGCCCGCTTTAAAATCTGAGCCATATTCTCCCATCTTTAAGATGACATCTACGATGGTTTCTGTGGCTGTTGTACTGAATTCCTGTGTTGCATAAGAAGAAATGGAAGAAATTTCCCCCTGGTAAGAGGAACCTTTAAAACCGGCGCCTGTAACAATAGCCTTTTGCCCGACTTGGATTTCACTAATCTGAGATTCGTTCACAGAGAGTCTCACCTGAAGCTTGTCATTTTCTACTATAGCGGCTACGGGAACAGATGCGTCTGAGAGCTCTCCAGAAATAACGCCGATTTGCTTTACCCGGCCGCTGATCGGCGCTGTAATTTTGTCTGGAATAGAGCTTACAAGACCTGATACCCCCAAAAACGAGTCTCCGACGGAATTTTTATCGGATAAAATGGAAGAATGTTCCTGAAGGAGGCTTAACACGGCCTGAACATTTTCACTGTCCAACATTCCGGAAGCTGCGATTGCCTCTACTGTTGAATTCTTATCAACCTCAAATAATATTTCATCTTTTTCAACCCAGTCGCCTTCTGAAACATAGATATTTTTCGCTACAATGGGGAGATCAGTATAAATCTCCCTTTTTTGCGCTTCTTCCACCCTGCCGGAACAATTTACTACGGTCTGCGCCGTCTGGTATTCCAGCTGCTGCACCTCTACTTTCGGCGGTTCCTCTGCGGACTTACTAATAAATAAAAGCCCGAGCAGAGCCAAAAAAGTTCCCCCAAATAAAATGATATATTTCTTCACCATACCCAATCCTTTCCGTCACAAATTCACTGACTTTATTGTTTGAAAAAAATATGGAATTATGAAAAGAATTGATTGGCTGTGGATGAATATTTTATATTCCTTTATCGGATAATACAATCATTGCGAATTCGATTCTGCCATGACTGCACTGCTCTGTTTATCTATGTATAAGGAGGAACTGAACATGGGGCTGATTCCATGTAACGAAAATTGTATTTATCAAAATGATGGATACTGTCAATTGGAAACAACTGCAATTGTAACAACGGAAGCAAATAAAAGTCTATCTGGATGCGCCCATTATATTGATAGAAGTCTGCCGGAAACCAATCCTCCTATTCCAGAGCAGAAAAGGCAGCCCTGACATCCTTTACGCCTATCAGATGAATCAAAGATTCATATTGGACAGCATTCGGAAGGTTTTCCAAATTATGCAATGGGAGAATACAAGTGTGGAATCCCATACGTGCAGCCTCCACAATTCTGGCCTCGATATGGGATACCGCCCGGAGCTCTCCCGAAAGGCCCACCTCTCCAAACGCAATGACATCCTCAGGAACAGGCTTGTCCTTGAGGCTGGATACCAAGGCCAAGGCTACGGATAAATCTGCGGCGGTTTCATCCAGTTTTAGGCCTCCCACAACATTGATGTAGGCGTCCATATTGGAAAAAAAATATCCCGCCCGTTTTTCAAGCACGGCAAGAAGGAGATTCATACGGTTATAATCAAAGCCTGTCGACATGCGGCGTGGATTTCCGAATCCGGTAGGTGTAGCCAATCCCTGAACCTCTGCGAGGATGGGACGCGTCCCTTCCATCACACAGGCGACACAAGTTCCAGATACATTCACAGGCCGGCCCGATAAGAGCATAATCGATGGGTTTTCCACTTCAGATAGTCCCCTGTCGCGCATTTCAAAGACACCGATTTCATTGGTGGAGCCATACCGGTTTTTCACTGCCCGGAGGATCCGGTATGACATCTGCTTGTCCCCCTCAAAATATAAAACTGCATCTACAATATGTTCTAAAACCTTTGGTCCCGCAATCGCTCCGTCTTTATTGACATGTCCTACTATAAAGACGGGAATATCAAGTTCTTTTGCCGTATGCATGAGCAAATTGGTGCTTTCTCTTACCTGGGCAACACTTCCCGGTGAAGAGGTAAGCTGAGGAAGGTTCATGGTCTGAATGGAATCTATCATCACCAGGTCAGGTTCTTCCTGCCGGATGTGGGCGGCAACCAGTTCTGTGTTTGTTTCCGTCAGAACATACAGGTTGTCGCTGTCTACTCCAAGTCGGATGGCCCTCAGCTTGAGCTGCCGTTTGGATTCCTCTCCAGATACATATAAGATTTTTAGAGACTGCCCCAGCCGCTGGCAGATTTGCAGCAGCATGGTAGATTTTCCAATTCCAGGATCTCCGCCTATTAAAATCAGGGAGCCCTTGACAATCCCTCCTCCCAAGACGCGATCTAATTCTGAAAGTCCTGTATGATACCTTTCTTCCTCGGCGGAAGAAATCTCCCGCATTTTAACGACATGCTCAGAGCTAGCCGCAATGGAATGAGAGGATCCCATGCCTCCCTTTTTCTCCGGTTCCTGCTGCTGTTCTTCCAGGGTGTTCCACTCACCGCAGCCGGGACACTTTCCATACATTCTTAAGGATTCGTACCCACAGGATGTACAAATATAAACTGTCCTAGACTTTTGAGCCATTTTCCACTTCTCCTGTCTCTTGAAAATATTGAACAATTCCGCACATCAAGGAAAATGCCATTTGATTCCTATATTCTTCCGTGTTGAGCTTTTCAGCTTCCTCCGCATTAGAAAGGAAGCCGCACTCGGCCAATACAGCAGGAACCTGTGTATTCCACATTAAATAAATTTCTTTGCCGGCCTGTTTGCTCTCTCGCGTATTCTCCGGTTGCAGCTGATCTATAACAGAATTCTTCAAGCACTCGGCAAGGTATTTACTGTTTGGGTTGTTTTTCGAATAAAAAAACTGTGCGCCGTGATATTGGCTCTGCTCAAAGAAATTTTGATGAATGCTCACCAAAATACAGTTTGGATACTGAGCGACCAAATTGAGCCGGTTTTTTAAGTCAGAAACCTTTTTTTCATGGATGCTTTGAGCAGTATCGTCATGAATAGAAATATCTTCACTTCTGGTGAGAATCACCTCATATCCATACGACAAAAGCATATCGCGCAGAGTAAGAACAATATCTAAGTTGATATCCTTTTCGAGGATTTGCCCGTCTTTGCTTTGGGTGCCTCCATCAACTCCCCCGTGGCCCGCATCAAGGACGACAAGAGGTTTTGTAGTCTTGTAAACATTTGAGGTGGAAACCGGCATTGTTACAACAATACTGCTAACAGCCAAAATTGCCAACAAAATAATTATGAAAGGAACCAAATAAAAATTAATAAGCTTCCGCATCGTTATCCCCTCCATAGTTTATGAATATGGAGGAGATATCCCCATTATTCCTCTGAATCTCTAGATAAGAGAAGCCCTTCCACTGCTTTCCAGCAAGCGGAAGGGTGAAATCCGTTTTTTTTATCCTTTCGATTTGGGGGAGTTTTTTTTCTTTAAATTACGATATATGAGATGCTCAGAAAGAGAAAATTGTCGATAACCGGCAATATAAGCGATGAAGCCTGCTACAGGCATAATCAAAATCGGTATGCCGCTGAGCAATATTCCACCCATAGAAAGCTCGCTGATTACCGTTCCATTATTGCCATAAACCCATTCCAAAAAGCTCATCAGATAAAAATTGAAAATCTTATAAATCAGAGCAAAATTAACATCAAAGAGTTTAAAAACAATCAGGGCGATCCAGAAAACAAATTGGGGA
>JAHZIE010000102.1:6216-6499 GCA_019419895.1 Clostridiales bacterium
GCCGCAATTAATCCAGCCTTGAGACCTTTATATCTATCATACTTCATGTGACCAAATTTTACACGATTGAAATCAGAAACGCCTTCCCTCCATATGCAGGAATAAGCCGTACTGGCAACGATAGCAATCCCCAGAAGCTGGCCGATGATTTTCAGCCATAACGCCTGACTCATGGAAAGAAATACGAGAACAACGATTACTGCAATAATTGAGGAAGCGAAATAAGACAGAAAGGCTTTGATTCCCAAACGCAATGGCGCTGTAAGTTTCACAGTTTACATTT
>JAHZIE010000103.1:0-4946 GCA_019419895.1 Clostridiales bacterium
TTTGGTGGAAACAACAGGGATCGAACCTGTGACCCTCTGCTTGTAAGGCAGATGCTCTCCCAGCTGAGCTAGGCTCCCAAATCGCTTTTTTACCGTTTTTTCTGTGTTGCCATCAGCGACGTGTTATATAATACTACAACTCAGCTAAGAAGTCAATACCTAAAATGAAATTTTTGCTAATTTTTTTATTTTATTCTTAACTAGCCCAATATAATATAGATTTAAATGGCATCCGGTCCCCCTTATGCCCATTTGCGCCCAATCATTAAAAAGGGAGAAAAAGTTTTCGCCGTATTTCCCTCATCCTTTTCTCCCAAATTCTATGAAAGCTTATTCAACATTATTCCCGCGATTTTTTGGATTTCAAAATTTCTTCCAATTCTTTCCTTTCTAACAGATAATCTTTATTGCAGAAATGGCAATGAACATCTGCACCGCCGTCTTCTTCTATTATGCTGATAAGTTCCTCCGCAGAAAGCTGCCGCATGGCATTTTTCACCTTTTCCTTGCTGCAGGAACAAACATAGTTGACGGGCCATTCATCCAGCACTTCCACTTCAAAGCCTTCCAGGGCGGTGCGGCAGATAGCTTCCGCATCCATTCCCTTTGCCAGCATGGTGGTCATGGGATCCAGTTTGTCTAAAGACTCCTCCAATTTATCGATTTCCTCATTTCCCGCGCCGGGAAGGAGCTGAATTAGCAATCCGCCGGCAAGAAGAACAGAATGGTCTTCTTTATCCGTCAAAACCCCCAGAGCACATACCGTGGGGATCTGCTCGCTTTTTGCGTAATATTCTGTGATATCCTCCGCAATCTCTCCAGAGACTATAGGCACTTGACCGATATATGGCTCCCCGGAACCATAGTCTCTCATCACATTTAAAATTCCATCATGCCCGACGGCACTTCCCACATCAAGCTTTCCCTTTCCGTTTAATGGCAGCTCAACCGCCGGTTCTGATACATAGCCCCGGCAATTGCCGCGACTGTCCGCTACGGCGACGACAGCTCCAAGAGGGCCTCCTCCATTGATTCTCAGTGTAACGGTAGCATCCTTTTGCTTTAGCTGGGCTCCCATGAGAGAGGAGGCGGTTAAAAGTCGCCCTAGGGCGGCTGTCGCTACAGCTGAGGTATTGTGAAGGCCCTGGGCAATTGAAACAATCTCAGTGGTGTCCACAGCTGACGCCATAATACTGCCATCAGTTGTAATACAGCGAAGAATTTTATCCACTTTTCACTTCTCCTTTATCTTATCTAAATCTTCCTGCCGCCAATGCTTTTTCGCCACATATACCAAACGCTGAGACTTCTCCTTTGGCGGCTCCATGGAATTTTCATCATACACGCTCACCAGTTCCAATCCGGCATCCTTCAGCCATTGGCACAGCTCCTGGGTGGAATAAGCGCGTTCCCGAATAGACTCTCCCGTTCTGTAATAGGCATCTCCTTCCCTGCTGAAAAAGTCCAGCTGGATTTTCACCAGATGCCCCTTCTCCTCATAACTGTTCTGCCATACGCAGAATACAGTATCCATATCATAAACAAAGGTATTGTTTCCTAAAATAACCTGGTGTTTATATATGGTATTGGCGTCAAAAACAAACAGGCCTCCCTCATTTAAAAATAAGGAGACCCTCTGAAATATTTTCTGTACATCCTCCGGCTTGGTGACATGATTAATGCTGTCAAGGGAACAGACGACGACGTCAACAGTACCGTACAGATCCAAGTGTTGCATTTTTTGGCATAGAAAAAGGATGTCCCTTCCCTTCTGCTCCGCCTTCTCTCTGGCAACCGCCAACATATCATAGGAAGCGTCCACGCCAATCACTTCATAGCCCTTCCCGCTCATCTCCACTGACAGAGTCCCTGTGCCGCAGGCCAAGTCAAGCAGAAGAGGGCCGCCATTTCCATAAAGCTGAAGCAGGCGGTGAAAATAATCCGCCCGCTCCTGGTAGCCTACATTCCGCGTCAGGTTGTCATAAAATTCAGCAAAAACCGTATAGCTGTTCATTTTTCTTCCGCTTCATCCTTTTTGGAAATTCTTTGAAAAACAAACTCATAACCATCACACCCGTAATTTAAAGAACGGTTGACTCTGCTAATGGTCGCCGTACTCGCCCCGGTTTCATTCACAATCTCACTGTATACCTTTTTTTCACTGAGCATTTTTGCTACTGTCAGCCTCTGGGACATTGCTTTAAGCTCTGCTACCGTACACAAATCTTCAAAAAAATTATAACACTCCTCCATTGTTTCCAGAGAAAGAATAGCCTTAAATAAAAATTCCACACTGGGATCCTTTAGTTTCGGATTCATAACAGGCACCTCCAAAATAAACTGGAATAAATTTTAGTTCAGTAAAATTTTATCACATAAAAGTACAAAAGTAAAGAAGGTTCCTTAGAATTCTTCCCTAACGCGGAAACCTTATTCCATATCCACTCTGCGATTACGGTAATAATATTCTTTGTCTTTCTCATCAATTTCCCGGAGAACACGACAGGGATTTCCCACAGCCACTACATTAGCAGGAATATCCCTTGTCACCACGCTTCCTGCGCCAATGACGGAATTCTCTCCTATTGTAACCCCTGGAAGGATAACCGCGCCTGCACCAATCCACACGTTCCTTCCAATCCGAACCGGGATATTATATTGGATTGCCTTTTCTCTTAGAGAAGGCAAAACAGGATGTCCCGCCGTAGCGACCGTGACATTTGGACCAAACATAACGGCATCCCCTACATAAATGTCAGTATCATCCACCATGGTTAAATTAAAATTGGCATACACCTTATTTCCAAAATGTACATGCTTTCCGCCCCAATTGGCATGGAAGGGAGGTTCAATATAGCAGCCCTCTCCAATTTCGGCAAACATCTCCTTGAGTATAGCCGCCCTTTTCTCACCTTCGCTGGGCCTTGTCTGGTTAAATTCATAAAGGGTCTCCAGGCACGCCGACTGTTCCTCAAACAATTCGTTTTCTGTGGGATCATAAAGCATCCCTGATTCCATTCTTTCCTTTACTGTCAAAGTAATCCTTCCCTTCTCCTTCAGTTTTTTTATTTCTCTGCCCTATCATATTCTATTTTCTTTCTTTCTGCAAGCATTCAAAACAAAATTTCTGGGATAAATATCTATAGATCACTCGGCGCAGAGATCTTCTCCCTAAAATCCTGCTGAAAGGAACCCCTTCAGTTTCATAGCATATCTCATCCTGCTGGCATTCTCCCTTGAAACAGTGTTTTCTGTTCACTGGATATTTTTCGCGTATCATGGATGGGGAGCTTTCCCCAATGGTTTAAGAGCGATCCCACGCTATCCTTTTGAAAAATGAACAAATAGGATTTATTTTTCACCAAAGAAAAACGCTTATCTACAAATGACTTTAACACTCTCGGCAGATTCAGAAAAATAGTATTCCATCCCCCACTCCTAAGTCTTCTAACGACTTTCCGTATCCTTGAGTTGCTCCCCTGGAATCGGCAAATGATAAAAGCAGGGAAAACTAAAAACAGTTTTCCCTGCTCCCATTTATTCTTCATCTTCGTCTTCCGGCATATCCCAATTATGATAGACGTTTTGCACGTCGTCGTTATCCTCCAGCATTTCCAAAAGCCGCCCCATCTTAACAGCAGCATCAGGATCATCAATTGTCGTATAGGTCGTAGGAATTTTTTCTACCTCCGCGGAAACAAATTCATACCCCTTCTCCTCCAAATCGTCCCGCACAGCACTGAAGTCATCCGGCTCTGTATAAATTTCAAATACATCCTCATCCGCCATAAAATCGGTTGCCCCAGCCTCCAGCGCGTCCTCCATCACCTTATCTTCGTCATGTCCTTCCTTTTCAATGGCAATGAGGCCCTTTTCATTGAACATAAAGGCTACACATCCGCTGGTTCCCAGATTTCCGCCAAATTTATCAAAATAGTGGCGCATGTCACCGGCTGTGCGGTTTCTGTTATCCGTCAGTGTTTCTACAATGACCGCCACGCCGCAGGGGCCGTATCCCTCATAGGTAATCGCTTCGTATTTGCTCGCATCGCCATCCCCAGCCGCTCTTTTAATAATACGCTCTATATTATCATTGGGAACATTATTGGCCTTTGCTTTAGCGATGCAGTCCTTCAGTTTGCTGTTGGAAGCCGGATCCGACCCGCCGCCTTCACGCACAGCCACGGCTAATTCCCTGCCAATTTTCGTAAATATTTTGGCCCGCTGGCCATCAGTTTTTTCTTTCTTTCTTTTAATATTATTCCATTTAGAATGTCCCGACATACTTTACAAAACCTCCAAATTCATCTCATATTTAAAATTTTATCATAAAATCAAATTAAGCGCAAGAGCAGTCCTGTCAGTCTTTCCCGGAATCCGTTCCAAGGCACAGGCGTTCTCCCAACGCCGCCGCCTGCCTGCGTTTTTCTTCAGTTACACCCACGCAATCGGTGGAAAGACAGAGACATTCTCCCATCAATCTGGTATTCATCACAGTAAACATCATACGGAGCTGGCGCAGGATAATTCCCCCCGCCTCCGGGTCATCAGAACCAGCGGTTAAAAGAAGAACCGCCTCTTTCGGCCGTTGGATGGGCGGCCTGACATTTCTGCAGAATCTGGCGGAAAAATACCGTTGGGTCCGGTCAAAAATCGCTTTCAACGGCGCCGGAAACGATAAGTTATACACCGGCGTTGCAATAACCAGATAATCCGCCTGGCGCAGCAAAAGATCAATTTTGTCAAAATCATCCATGGAACACCCATCATGCTTTTCACAGTATCCACAGCCATAACAGGGCATGATATTTTCCCGATAAGCCTCCAGCCGATGAACCACCACATCTTCTGGAATTTTGGAAAGGAAGCTGCAAAGCAGTTCAGCAGTATTTCCATGTCCGTGGGGTGAACCAAAAAGAACCAACATCTGCTTCAAGCTCTCTTTA
>JAHZIE010000103.1:4956-6458 GCA_019419895.1 Clostridiales bacterium
TATTCTCCATATTCTCCCAGTTCTTTCACAAAAGTTATAGTTTAAATCAAATCAGCATCCGCTGATCGCAATATTCACATATAAGCATATCTCCGCTCTCATGAAATAACGGGGGAAGATAGCTCTCTGTCTGGGTAATGCAGCGCTGATTGCTACAGTGATACCTATGAGTAGGATTTCTTTTAAACGGTACCGCCCTTCTGCCCTCTTTAAGCATAGTTGAAATCAAAGCCATTCTGGCATAAACTCCATATTCAGTTTGTTTGAAATAAGCCGCTCTGCTGTCATCGTCAACATCATAGGAAATCTCATCCACCCGCGGAAGTGGATGCAGAATTTTCAAATTCCTTTTTGCTCTCCGCATTTTCGTCTTGTCCAGGATATATACACCCTTTGGGCGCTCATATTCTTCTTTGGATGAAAAACGCTCCTGTTGAATACGTGTCATATATAGCACATCCAGCTCTGGTATCGCTTCGTCCAATGTATTGACCTCTCGATAAGGACAGCCGGCCGCCTGCATGACATCCTTAATATATTGAGGAACAGTCAGTTCAGGGGTAGATATTAACACAAAGGAATTTCCCGGGAATCTCACCATGGTTTTGATCAGTGAATGAACCGTACGTCCATTTTTTAAATCACCGCACAAGCCGATGGAAAGATGAGCAAGCCGTTCTTTTTCATGATACAAGGTAACCAAATCAGTCAAAGTCTGGGTTGGATGGAAATGCCCCCCATCTCCCGCATTGATTACCGGTGACTTAGAATAAAGCGCCGCCGCTTTTGCCGTCCCCTCCATAGGATGGCGAATAACAACAACATCTGCATAGCCGCTGACAACCGTTACAGTATCCTTCAGGCTTTCCCCTTTTGACACCGATGAGTTTTCAGGATTGTCAAATCCGATAATACTCCCTCCCAAACGCAGCATAGCCGTCTGAAAGGACATTTTTGTCCGGGTGGACGGTTCGTAAAAAAGAGTGGCCATAATCCTACCTCGGCACTCTTCGGCATATCTCCCAGGATTTTTAGCGATGTTTGCGGCCAACTGGATAAGACTGTCAATTTCGGCCAAGGACAGCTCGTCCAAATCAATCAGATGAGGAATCATTCGCGTCACACCTTTATGAAATTTATCTTATTTATTGTATCATAAGAGAGAAAAATAACAAGATAAAAAATATCCAACTTTTTTTCTTTTTCCCCTTGCTTTTTTTTGTGGGATGTTATATAATAATTTTCGCCTTCAGTTGGGCATTAAAAATTTGCCGGTGTGATGGAATTGGCAGACGTGATGGACTCAAAATCCATTGGTAGCGATACCGTGCCGGTTCAAGTCCGGCCACCGGCACCATGAATATGTACGCCAATATGTACGGTGCAACTGCCGTCTGTATTGGCGTATATTTTTTGTACTAACGTTCGAACAGCTGTTTTTGAATCAAAATTTTGAGATAAAAGCTTCAAACTTTCTTCTATTTCTTTTGCTGAACATTTTT
>JAHZIE010000104.1:0-505 GCA_019419895.1 Clostridiales bacterium
TGAGAATGGTTCCGTGAACTCTCGAAACCACCACTTTTTCGGCGATATCAGCAGCTGGTTTATTCAGTCTCTGGCGGGAATCCGGTACAATCCTTTCCGGAATAATTGGAAGGAGGTGCATATCGCGCCCCGGTTTGCCAAAAGTATTTCCTGGGCGGAAGGCTTCCATATTTGTCCCCGGGGACGGATTTTATCCCGGTGGGAAAAAAGGGAAAACGCGATCTATCTTACACTTGATATCCCGGAACATATGGAGGGGAAAATTCTGCTGGAAAATGGTTATGTATTTTCCGATGGAAGGCATTGGAAGCCTGTGAAAAGCGGGAAATATGAGATTGTTAAAAAATCGAACGCCCTGTATTATTGTGAAACTGCCAAATAATATTCATGCGATCTCTGCTATTTAAGAGATATCCTTTGTTAAATTTATAGATTATAGAGAAAAACGGCGCCCTGCCTTTCTTTTGGGAAGACAAAGCGCCGTTTTTCTGCTGTTTTTAAAGAA
>JAHZIE010000104.1:515-5676 GCA_019419895.1 Clostridiales bacterium
AACGATTTGAAAAAAGTTGTGCGTGACAGATTCCGGATGCTGTTAATCTTTCACATAATGGGTGAGTTGATCAGTAAAGAGAAATTTGCAGTAAATACCGCAGAGGATAAAGATAACCGCGGCAAAACCCATGATATAAACCGAAGGCCATATTTTTAACAAATAGCCGAACAGTAGGACAAAAATGGAGTTGGACGCGGAGGAAACCAGCATCCGCAGAGCCGACATGAAAGGCAAATCCTCATTGGGCGTACAGCCGAGAACACCGGTCGGAATACTCACAGAGGAGATGGTATTGGCTATCATATAGATGAAATAAATGACAAAAAAGAGCAGTACGTTATGATTAAGCGAGGCCGCGACAATTGAAACACCACAGATAATATTTGAAAGAAGGGTAAGGGTTCCGGAATGGGTTTTTTTAATAAGGAACATAAAAAGAAGGTTTCCGGCAGCGGCGGCCGCTACGCTTACGGCGACCGATAGAGTGATCTGTGAGTCGCTCAGGCTGACATTGGAAAGGGAAACGGTCATGAAAAAATACATTCCCGCCATTCCAACACCCCTGAGAAAGTGAGGAAGCAGAAGACGAAGATATTTTTTTGTGAAGATTTTACGTACAAGAGACAAATAAGAAATTTTTTCTTTCGGTGTTTCCCCAGGGGAAGGGATAAACTGATACCTGGTGGAGGAAAATCCAGCACAGGCGAAGGCAAAAACAGCTATCAGAAACAAGATATAATATCCATAAGGGAATCCCACCCTGCTGACAATGCCGCTGGCGATGGTGGTGACGGCAATGGCTATCAGTCCTCCGATAACGCCGGATTTTCCCATTAAGGGCCCATACGCCGCCCGGTTGAACAGGTAGGGAGTCATGCCATATTCTCCCGTTCCTTTATAGGCAACGGCAAGATTGTAGACAACCGCGGCTGCCATGGCCACAGGAAGGACAGGCAGAGGAAGTAAAGTGGACAGGATGAATCCAACGGGAAGAACCGCAAGAAGAAAAACAGAAAAAGTATATTTGGAAAGAAATCCTTTTTTCATAGGGGAGATGCCAAGAAAAAGTACATAGGCGGCCAATGCGGAAATCTGGGCGGTAAAACCGTAAATTCCCACAGCGGAGGAGTCAAGCCCGCAGGCAAGCAGGTAGGCCTGAAGATAGCCCTCAGAACACAGCCCTACAGCAAAGGTATAACAGACAGAAGTTAAAAGAAAAAATACCTGATTCTTTTGTTCGGTTCCCAGATCTTTGATAGATACCCGTCGCATATTGCGGCCTCCTTACCCTCAAAAGGAAGGTTTTGTTTTCATGACAAGGAATAGAATCAAATTTGTGCAAATGTACAAATTCGCAAAAACAATTGTATTATAGCAGGTGGATTTCTAATATTCTAGGGCAAAAATAAGGAAATGAGATTTTTATAAATTTTAACTAGAATTAGTGTAAATTAAAATAGGGAAAAGGGTTCTTTTTCAAAAAAAAATATGATAAGATAAATGCGTTCATGGGTGTCGGAAAAATCAGGAGAGTTTTTCGCCGCTTTGAACCAAGACGCGTTTTATAATATCAGCAATTTCCCAATAAAATGGCATCCGGAGTGAAAAGTAAAAAATACAGGGGAAACATTCCCTGAAAGCATGGAGGAGAAATGATATGGGAAATCAACACCGCATCATGTTCAATGGAGATAACTGCTGTTTTTTCTATTCTCCTTGGAAATGGCAGCCGCAGGGGGGGCGTTATTCCAAAGAGGCCATCCATAACTATGTTCGCCATTTAAAGAAGATGGGGATCGATACCTTTTTACTGAATCCCAATGGGCAGCTGCCGGCCTACCCCAGTAAATATCTGCCCTATCTGCACCAGAATTACCGCAGGGACGACAGGGAATTCTGGCGCGCCCATTTGGTGGAATGCGAACAGGTTCCCGAGGAAACCCTCGACACGGTGCTCGACCGGCTGACAAAGTTGCATAATTTATATTTGGATTTGATAGAACAGGGGGTGGACTGGCTGGAAGAGGCGGCCTCTGCCTGCAGGGAAGAGGGGATTTCCCCGTGGATTTCCATGCGTATGAATGACACTCATGGAGGAAGAAGCCCCAAAAACAGCAATGCCAATAACGACATCCTGCGCAACCATCCGGAACTGCTGATGGATAAGCCTTCTTTTGATCCGGAAAAAGTATATGAAAGATACGCCTTGAACTATCTCAAGCCGGAATGCCGCGATTTTATGAATCGCATGATTGAGGATGTCCTATTCCATTATGACTATGAGGGTCTGGAACTGGATTTTAACCGGGATCCTCAGCTGGTGACCCCGGTGGCGGCGCCGGAAGAGGTGGAAATCATCACGGAATGGATCCGTCAGATCAAGAGGATGGTAGATCAACGCTCTAAGGAAACCGGCAGAAAAATTCCACTGGGAATAAAAACCTCCTTCCATATCAATTTGATGAAGGATTTCGGCTTGGATATTCTGACACTGGTCAAGGAAGAGACTCTGGATTTTATTTCCTTCAGTAATTTTTATCAGACTTCCTGGCAGCAGGATATCTCTGAGGAAAGAAAGCTGCTAGGGGATAAGATTTCCATATACGGCTATGTGGAAGGGGCGGTCAACTGGATGAAGACCCGTTCCGACAGGGAGATAAAAAATAATGAAATCCACCAGAAGCCGGGAGACTATACCTGTAATGGCCGTGAAATGATGTACAGCGGGGAATTCCTGAGGGGAAATGCCGCTGGAAAATTGGTGACTGGAGCAGATGGGCTGATTCTCTTTAACGCCTTTATGGGATATCAGGAGGATATGCGTGCCAAGCCCTGCAATGATGTTGTTCCTGAGATTGGTTCCCTTGAATCTCTCAGAGGGAAGGAAAAGGCATATACCTTTTCAACAAACGGTCTATGGCACCTGACCACCATCCCGCTGGAACAAGTGGAGCAGCTGCCCGCTCTGGTGGGACCCGGCAGCCGCAGGAGCTTCCGTCTGCCGATGTGCGCGGAACCGGCGGACGCTGACCTGGAGCTGGAAGTGGCCTTGATTGTGGAAAAAAAGGAGGGGGTTGTCTTCCGTCCTGCGGTTTCAGTCAATACCCATTGGCCGATCACACAATATGAGGAAACCGACGATCTGCTATTCCCCACGGGGGATTATAATAAAGTCCTCAGAAACGAAGCCTGCTATATTTTCCGCTTCCCGGTTTCTATGATCCAGGAGGGATGGAATGAGTTTTGGATTATAAACATGCTCACCGACAGCGATGATCCGGCGGTGAGCCAACAGAATGTCATGAAACTGGCTGGTTTGGATATTGGAATAAAAAAACATGCAAGGTAAGAAGGTGGATAAATTGAACACAGCAATCACTTATTCTTCTGGATTTTGTGAATCAGATCTGCCGGTGGGCGGTGTTTTGGAAATCAGGGATTTTACCCCCTTTTTGAAGATGGAGCAGATTTGCGACGACAGCGATTCCTGGGGAGAGGATGGAAAATGGAGCCTGAAGGATTACCGCCTTCTCGATGGGACAGCCGGCAGGATGCTGGCTGTGAATTATAAAACCGGGGACTGTGATGCCTTTGATGGAAGAAATATGCCGCCGGAATTTGAAATCCGTTTGCCGCTGAAAGGAAAATACGCTATTTATATCGGCGTTCCCCTGCTTGACTGGCGTCCAGTTCTGGCGGGAACTGGGGCGGCCGGAGGCGTTGATATTGCCCTGGACGGGGAAACCTTTATCAATGTGGCGCCGGAATACGGCATCCGGCGGGGAAAGATTTTGGAAGAAACCGGGCGGGAAATTTACTGCTATTTTGAATCCGCGAGCATGGAAGGGAGAAACATACATATCCGGGTCCCCTTTGGCACCTTCCATTCCCTGCCTTTGGGTCTTGTCCGCGCAAGCCTTTCCTGCCTGCGGCTGGAGCGACTGCCGGAGGACTGTAATGTGGAAAGCTACCGTCCTGGCACGGAGGAAACAGGGGAGCAGCCCCGTCCGCTGATTATGGTATGCGACGGCTTTTCTCATTATTTTGAATTTGGTAAGCCTGGAGAATGTATGGATCTCCGTTTGCCGCAGGCTTATAAAAACAGCGATGTGAAAATATTCATGACCCAGGTCAGCGGCCCGGCTCTATGGAAAAGCGATGTTACTTCTTATTTTGGCGAAGGTATTACGGAAGAGGAATATAAAGGAAAACGCAGCGGGGACCGGCGGATGGGAACCTATGTGGACTGGTCGGTGAAAAACCATCAGGAGGCGTTGCGGCTTCAGACAGAACAGTGCCACGCGCAGGGCGCCGAGATGCATTTTTCGATTCGCGCCAACCTTTTCTTTGTTTCTGAAAATGGGGATTATATGTCCTCACCGGAAAGATTTATGAATGGCAGATGGTGGATGGAGAATCCCGATGCCCGGAGGAAAACAAAAAATAAGCACAAGCTGGACTACAATAATCCAAAAACAAGGCTGTATTATCTTTCTCTTTTCCTGGAAGCAATGAAGCAGTTTGACATTGACGGCATCAATTTTGATTTTACCCGCTGGCCTCCTATCCTTGATATTGAAAAAGACGATGTGGAACTGTTTTTTACTGTTGTCCGGGAGGTGCGGCAGATGGTGGATTCCTTCAATGAAAAGAATGGACGCCATTTAAAATTCAGCATGACCTTTGTCGATGGCTTTCATGCCAACTGTTCCCTGGAGGAGCAGCTGATTGACTTTGAAGCTTTGATGGAAGAAAAGCTGCTGGATTTTGTTTGTGTGCAGGCTTGGGACATTAAGAAATACAGTAAAATCGCTCATCGTTATGGTATTCCTTTCTTTGCTGTTCAGGACGGAGATTCTATTTATTACCGCAGGGGCTGGCGGGAAGATCCCCTGTGGGTGCTTCCCAATGGGGTCAGGCAGGATGATCCCTGTGCGGGGGAGGAATTTTTGGATCAGCCGGATATCCGCAGCTGTCTGACCCCGCTAGAAATGGGGATGGCGTTTAATAAATACTATGACGAAGGAGCCGACGGGGTCTTTATTGTCAATCATTTCTTAGGCGATTTGACCTTCCGGGACGGAGGACATCCCGGAAGAGTAAGGGAACGTGTACAGAAACAGGAGATTTATGGGCAGCAAAAGGGTCAGTACCTCTT
>JAHZIE010000105.1:0-4465 GCA_019419895.1 Clostridiales bacterium
CTAAGCCTTTTTCTCCACTGGCTCTGCCTGTGGTTGTCTTTTACAACAATACAAGCAACAAGCCAAAGGGAAATTCCCTTTGGCTTGTTGCTTTCTTCCTTTTCCTCTCTATTCTTTTTTCTCTTTTTTCCGATCGGGTTTCTTTTCTCCAAGGCTTTGGAATTCCGGTATTCTCTGGGACCTTAAAGTAAGCTCCCTGCCGAAAGAGGCTTTTCCCCGTCAGATAGCTACCAACTGTTCCCTATTCTGGGAAATGATTTGTTTATTCCTTTTCCAGAAGTTCAAAAAGGAGCAATGTCAGCTGGCTGGTATGTACCGCCACATCAGCGCTCAGGCGGTAAAAAAGATTTTTCAGCGCCGCGTCCTGCGTTTCCAAATATTTGGCGCCGTAAACCCGGAAATCAAGGGATTCATCCAGCAGCCGTTTTTTGAGCCCCTGCGCATAGGTTTCTTTCTTAGCAGAAAGGATGGATACGGGGATATACTCCTGTCTTGTAAGAACATAATAAGCGTCCTGCAGCTGCTGGACATGGGATATGTCGGCCGCGCTCGGCTGCTCCAAAAGCCTGCGGGCCCTTTTATTCGGGGCGATTTCGGCCAGCCTTGAGTACTCCATACCGTCCTGCATTTCTCCCTCCATATAGTTCTCCATATCCAGAATCATGCTGTACGTCATATAGAATACCTCCTTCTTCTATTTTCTTTTCATCATATGCGTCCTGGAACTGAACTGTTCGTTTTTCGTGAAATGGTAGCAAAATTCAAGACAATGTGGTATGATGAAAACAGTTATACCCATTCGATTGCTGCTGTCTGTTGGAAAGGATGGTCTGAAATGGAAAATTTTAATTTTCACAGCTATACCAATTTTATTTTCGGCAAGGACACCCAATCCCAGGTTGGGGCAGAGGTCAAAAAAAGGGCAAGGAAGGTGCTCCTGCATTACGGCGGCGGAAGCATTAAAAAATACGGGATATATGATCAGATCACCTCTTCTCTGCGGGAATGCGGCGTGGAATTCGTGGAGTTGGGGGTGTCCAGCCCAATCCCCGCCTGACGCTTGTCCATCAGGGGATCGCTTTATGCCGTAAGGAAAAGGTGGACTTTATCCTTGCTGTCGGCGGAGGAAGTGTCATCGATTCTGCCAAGGCCATTGCTGTAGGCTGTAATTATATGGGAGAAGTGTGGGATCTCTTTGAGGGAAAGGAAATCCGTCATAAGGTTCTTCCTGTAGGCGTTGTTCTAACCATCCCGGCCGCCGGGAGCGAAAGCAGTCCCAACATGGTCATCACTAAAGAGGACGGCTTGCTGAAAAAGGGACTTCGCTGTGAGGATGCCCGTCCCCAATTCGCGATTCTGAATCCCGAGCTGACCTATTCTCTCCCCTTTTATCAGACAGCCTGCGGTGTCTCCGACATGCTTGCCCATACCATGGAACGGTATTTTTCCAATTCGACGGGCGTGGATGTCAGCGACAGGATGTGTGAAGGCGTCATGCGTTCGATTCTCCATACCGCCCCCTATCTGAAAGAGCATTCCAACGATTATAATGCCCGCGCCAACATTATGTGGGCTGGTACCGTGGCTCACAACGGTATCCTTGGCTGTGGTAGAATAGAGGATTGGGGCTCTCACGGAATTGAGCATGAAATCAGCGCGATTTACGATATTGCTCATGGCGCCGGGCTTTCTATTATTTTCCCCGCATGGATGAAATATGTTTATAACCAGAATATCACCCGCTTTCTGCAATTCGCGGTAAGGGTTATGGACGTCGACATGGAATACTATAACCCTGAGACTATCATTCTCGAGGGTATCCGCAGACTGGAAGCCTTTTATCAGAGAATAGAGCTTCCCATCCGCCTTTCCGAAATTGGAATCGACAGTTCCCGTTTTGAAGAAATGGCGCGCAAGGCCGCTCCAAGAGGTAATTTGAAGGTTCTTCACCAGGAGGACATTGTGAATATCTACAAGCTGGCCCTATAGCTTTTACATCATTCCTTACCGTCTAAAAGCTCCCTTCCGCTTTGCCGGAAAGGAGCTTTTTATTAATAAAAATTTTCCTGCCTCATAGGGGGATTCTTGGAAAAAAGTTGATATTTCTATCTCAAAATAAAGAAAGAGCCTGGTTTTAAAAATACAGTTTGAAATTCTTCAAAACTGTACAACCACTTTTGGAAGGGAGTGGATCAAATGGATGAAATTTATCAGTGAAAAATACTGTTCGAAACGGGCCATTTGCTGTATAATAATCTTGTTGTACCTCTTTCCTTGACAAAGGCTCCGGAAAGTTGTTTAATATCAAAGAGACAATTTGCAGCTTCTTGACTTCTCTTTTTCGAAATGAATTTAACTTGTAATTCTCTATCAAAGGAGATTTCGATGAATAACGGAAAAAAATGGATCAAAATCTTTAATATTTCGGTTATGGTACTGACCGTCGTGCTTGTGATCTATTTCGCCTTTAAAGAATCCAGCGTTGAAGCGCTGTGGCAGGCGCTTTCCTCCCTAAATAAATGGTGGATCCTCCTGGCATGTTTCTTTATGCTTCTCAACTGGTTTATGGACGGGCAGCTCATCTACGCCTTTACGAAAATGGCTTTGCCTAAGTACCGTTTCCGGGATGGTATGCGCACCGCTATGGTGGGACAGTATTTTAATTCCATCACCCCCTTTGCTTCCGGCGGACAGCCCATGCAGATTTTCGCCATGACAAGGCAGGGTGTGGATGCCGGTGTTGCCGGAGCGGCGCTGGTGCAGAAATTTATTGTTTGGCAGTCTACTCTGACCTTGGCGTCCCTCATATTTATCATTTTCCGCTATCAGTTTTTTCTTGTGAATGTTAGCGGCTTTATGGTGGTGGCTTTGGGAGGCTTTATTGTCCAGGGCGCTATTATCGGGCTGCTCCTGCTCTTTTCTTTGAATCCTAAAATTACCCATTGGATTCTGAAAGGAATTGTCTGGCTTGCCAAAAAGCTTCCGTTTATCAAAAATCCGGAAGCTATTGGGCAAAATATTGAAGGTCAGCTGACCTTCTTCCATGAAAATGTGAAAAAGATGCTCTGCCATAAACGCCTGATGCTCAGAACTTTTCTGATGACCGCTCTGCAGCTCTTTTCCACTATGGTTCTGCCTTATTGTATTTACCGTGCTTTTAATCTCAGCGGCGCTTCCCTGTTCGATATGCTGGCCGCCAACGCGTTTCTTACCATGATAGTTTCTTTCGTTCCCCTTCCCGGTGCCGCCGGAGCTTCCGAGGGCGGTTTTCTAATGCTGTTCAGTATTTTCTTTACCGATCCGGTTACCCGCATGCCCGCGGTGCTTTTGTGGCGTATTATTTCCTTCTATTCCGCCATTGCCTTTGGCGCTCCCTTTGCCCGTATCGGAAATAAAGACAAAAAAAAGAATGGAAACAGTAAAAAAGACGGTGATTCCGGTTCAGTGCCGGCCGCTTGAGGCCCACAGTATTATATATTGACGGAGGTTTTTCTATGGATTCAGCTCTGCGGCAGTCGGAGAAAAAGCCCTTGGTCAGCCTGGTAGTTCCAGTATATAAAGTAGAACCATATTTGGATAAAGCTTTGCAGTCGATTGAAAAGCAAGACTTTAAAGACTTTGAAGTTATTATTGTCAATGATGGTTCACCTGATAACTGCCAGCAAATCATTGATCGTTTTGTGCATAAAAATCCTTATTTTACATGTATTTTGCAGGAAAATAAAGGTTTGGGTGAAGCAAGAAATACCGGAATTCGCCGCGCGAAAGGCAAATATATCATGTTCATGGATAGTGACGATTTCATTGCCTCCAATTTTATTTCGCGTATGTATGAAACTATTACTTCTGCCGATGCTGATATTGCTTGCTGTGAATGTACTTATTTTTTCTCTCCGTCCGGTACTAAATATAATCTTCCTTTTGGGCATAACACAGTGTTGTCAAGAGAAGATGCTTTAAAAAGGTTAATGCGAGATATTTCCGTGCATCATTTCGCATGGAATAAAATATATAAGTTATCTCTTTTTATAGAAAATCAGATATTTTATCCCTCAATTTTATTTGAGGACATTGCTACCACTTCACGCTTATTTTTACATTGTAAAAAAATTGCATTTATACGGGAACATCTATATTTTTATGTTCAGCGATCCGGAAGTATCATGTCCAATATTAACTATCGCAGGCAACAGGATCTGATTAATGCATTAGCTATTATACACTCCTATTATGACAATGCAAACTCAACAAGAGATTTCCAGCGTCAACTAGATACCGCCCGCAGGATTACTACTTGGAATATCTCCAGGGATATCATCACCATGCATCTGCGTACAAAAAAGCTGGCCGGTACCGGCACCGACATCAAAAACGCCTGGCGGCAGCTGCGCAACTTTAAGGAAGAAGCCCTCCCCGTCCTTGGAGAGCCTTGGGAGGAAATTGTCGTGCATACCGTTTATCATGA
>JAHZIE010000105.1:4475-5503 GCA_019419895.1 Clostridiales bacterium
ATGACGCTCCTTCTCCCCAGCTGGCTGAACGGAAAAAGACACGACGCTATAAGCCCTATATCTCCTTCTACTCGAAAATAGGAAAATAATGGTTGTAAGTCTTGTCTCTTTTCCATAAAAACCTGTAAATTAAAAAGTAAGGCGTCCCGGCAATTCATTTGCTGAGACACCTTATTTCTTTCACGTTTTCCACATTAGCCTTCGCGTTTGTTTAAAATCCACCCCTCCGTCGTCTTTCCTTAACCATCACATCTTCACCGTTGATATCCTTCTCTCCGGTAAAATGAAATCCAAATTTTTCGTACAGACTGGACGCCGTTTGATTCCCTTGGACAATACTGAGAAATATCTTTCCAGATCTGGGATATTTCTCGGACAGCCGTGACAAAAGTGCCGACAAAGCTTCTCTGCCGTATCCCATTCCCTGAAAACTTTTATCAATCAGGAACCGGTCAAGCCAAAGTCTTCCAATCGGGAAATATTCCCAGAAAAAATATCCGTACATCGCAAATCCAACAAGCTTTTTTCCATCATAAATTCCAACCGGACGCCAGTTCTTTATCCGCTCCGCCTCCTCAAGGCATTCCTCAACTGTCTCAATAAAGCTCTCCTGTCCATGAGCCACCCTGAGTTCTTGCGCCTCCCGGCGGTTTGCGTCTGTAATTGGCTGAAAATGAAGCCTCACGCTTCCACTCCTTTTTATCATATTCCTGGTTATTATCCTACCACAGATCAAAACGCAATGCAAATCCATACTGCGGAACTAGGCTTTCTCCTTCCGTGGAAAACCTCAGAAAAATATGGCCGCCTGCTTTTATCGCGCATTCTCTCAGAAAATCTACTTTTTCCATATTTGTTCACAAAAAGACGGTATTTGCCTAAATGTTCGATGACGCCGTGGCCTTCTTCCTCGTTTTCCGCTTGATTCTTTTATTGTTCCGTGTTATAGTGACAATAATTCATTTAAAAAAGGAGAGTTCTTTTCTATGGCTTTGCTTCATATTGATTTTGCTTCTTCCGCTTTGGGG
>JAHZIE010000106.1 GCA_019419895.1 Clostridiales bacterium
TATATGACAAAAAGACAGGGAAGCTGCTGTTTATCAGTTCTATATTTTCGATAGGCTCTTAAAAATACAGCCTGCCGCCTGGCAGGCTGTATTTTTCTATTTTTGTTATCAAAATTATCATGGAGTATATTGTAAAAATTCATAATTATATAGTATAATAAGCACGATTGTTATAACAGAATACAGAAAAGCAGCGGGATGAAAACAGCTGTTGGGAATTGAAGAAGGAAATTCAGGTGAAAGTATGACAAAAGATCAGCCGGAGGGAAGCCGGAGGGAAGCATTGCCGCGGACGGGGCTTACCGCGGAGGAAGTGCGGCAGAGAGTGGCGGAGGGAAAGGTAAACACAGAGGTCAACCCTCCGTCCAAAACGATTTCTGAAATTATACAGTCCAATGTCTTTACGTTTTTTAATATATTGAATTTCGCGTTGGCCGCCTGCGTTTTTTTGGTCCGTTCTTATCAGAATATGCTCTTTTTAGGAGTGATCCTGTGCAATATTATCATTGGGACTGTGCAGGAAATCCGCGCCAAACGTATGGTGGATAAGCTTTCGTTGATTTCAGAGCCTCAGAGCAGTGTTGTCCGGGATGGGGAAAAAAAGATAATTCCAGTCAGCGATCTTGTGCAGGATGATACCGTCATATTGTCAGCCGGCAACCAAATTTGCGCCGACGCGGTGGTGACGGAGGGAACCATTGAGGTGAACGAGTCTCTTATCACTGGGGAGTCCGACAGTGTTGTCAAACGACAGGGAGATGAAATCCTGTCCGGCAGTTTTGTTGTGGCTGGAGAATGCTTTGCCAAGCTGATCCGTGTTGGAAAGGAAAGCTATGCTTCCAAGCTGATTATCGACGCGAAAAAAGAAAAGAAGCCCAATTCCGAGCTGATGAAATCTCTAAACCAGATTATTAAATTTGTCGCGTCCATCATTCTGCCCTTCGGCGTTCTGCTGTTTTTAAAGCAGCATTTCATCATCGGCGCGCCTTTTAACAGGGCGGTGGTCAGCACTGTTGCGGCCTTAATCGGGATGATTCCGGAAGGTCTTATTCTGTTGACAAGCGTTGCGCTTGCGGTGGGGGTTATCCGTCTTGGAAGATATAAAACACTGGTGCAGGAGCTTTATTGTATTGAGACCCTGGCGCGGGTGGATGTCCTTTGTCTGGATAAGACGGGGACAATTACAGAGGGGACGATGCAGTATAAAGGTATGATCCCTCTCGGTGATGGGAAAGAGGAGGAAATCCATGCCGCAGTCAGCGCGCTCACCCATACGCTGCATGATGACAATACGACGTTTATGGCTCTTAAGGAGTATTTTACCGATGATCCCGGCTGGACATGCGGAAGGGCGGTCCCTTTTTCTTCCCAGAGAAAATGGAGCGGCGCTTCTTTCACGGGAAAAGGCGCTTATGTCATTGGAGCGCCGGAATTTGTTATGAGGGAGGGATATGAGGCGCTGCGCAAAACGGTGGAGGAATATGCAGCGCAGGGGAACAGAACCCTTCTTCTAGCCCGCTGCGGGGAAGAATATCAGGAGGACGAGGAACGTTTTCCCAGCCCTGAGCCTGTCGCGCTGCTGCTGATAGCGGACAAAATCAGGCAGGAGGCTCCTGAAACCTTCCGTTTTTTCAGAGATCAGGGAGTGACGATTAAAGTAATTTCAGGTGACAACCCTCTCACCGTTTCGGAGGTAGCCCATCGGGCGGGTGTGGAGGACGCCCATAATTATGTGGACGCTTCCACGCTGAAAACAGAAGAAGATGTGGAGAGGGCGGCGTTGGAGTATACGGTATTTGGCCGTGTCACGCCGCCGCAGAAACGGATTTTGGTGCGTTCTCTGAAACAGGCCGGCCATACAGTCGCTATGACGGGGGATGGTGTCAACGATGTCCTTGCTCTTAAGGACGCCGATTGCAGCATTGCCATGGCGTCGGGAAGCGACGCCGCGCGGCATGTTTCCCAGCTGGTGCTTTTGGATTCCAATTTTGCCTCTATGCCCAGGGTGGTTTTGGAAGGCCGTCGGGTCATCAATAATATTCAGCGATCTGCTTCCCTGTTTTTGGTGAAAACAGGATATTCTTTTCTGATGTCTATTCTGCTGTTGATTTTTCCCTTTACTTATCCTTTCATGCCAATCCAGCTCACCTTGATCAGCGCTATCACTATCGGAATGCCTTCCTTTTTTTTGGCGCTGGAGCCCAACAAAAGCCTGGTGAAGGGGCGTTTTCTTACAAATGTGTTCAACAAGGCGCTCCCGGGCGCCCTGTCGATTGTGGCGAATTTGTTGTTGCTGATGACCGCGGCCCATTTTCTTCACCTTCCCTTTGGAGAGGTCAGCACGATTGCGGTGGTGTCTACAGGAGCCATCGGGCTTATGATATTGGCAAGCATCTGTGTACCCTTTGATTTAAAAAGAAAAATCCTGTGCGTTGTCCAGGCGGCTTTGTTTATTCTCGCTATCGTCCTTGCAGGAAGATTTTTCTCGCTGGTGCCCCTGCATTGGATTGGCTGGATTGTTCTGGGATGCCTTTTGCTGGCGGCCTATCCCATTTTTAAGGGATTTCACCGGTTGGTCGCTCTGCTTCGGCCAATCGATCGGTGGAACAATTGGCATGACGGGTATCTTCTCCGCAAAGCGGCAAAAAAAGAAAACGCGCACCGCTGAGGGCGTTTTTCAAATATAACTAGGAGGAAAATAAAATGGAGCTTCGGGTGATGACATTTAATATTCTGCATGGTTTGAGATATCCCCAGCAGGATAAAATTGATTTGAAGGGCGTGGCGGATGTCATTAGAAAATGCGGCGGCGATATCGTCGGCTTGAATGAGGTCCGGGGAGAGGGGCCTCATGAGGAGTTTACCAATCAGGTCAAGGCTGTTGCGGATGAGCTGGGGTATTTTTACTATTTCGCGCCGGCTTTGCTCATGAAAGGAAAAGATGGGATTCACGGGCCTTATGGAAACGCCATTGTTTCCCGCTATCCGATTTCTTTTGTCCGCAAATATGAGATTCCCGATCCGGCGGTTCAGGATGAAGACGCTTACTATGAAACCAGGTGCATATTAAAGGCCAGCTTTGAAATTGGCGGCGGGTTTGACGTCTATGTCAGTCATTTCGGGCTCGCTCAATCGGAAAAAAGAAATGCGGTGGAAACCCTTGTGGATTTGGTGAAAGAGGGGGGACGCCCCTGTGTTTTTATGGGTGATCTGAACATGATGCCTGATGATCCCATTCTGCGGCCGGTTTTTGAGGTGATGGAGGATGCCGCCAAGGGAGCGTCGGAGCCTATGACCTGGAGTTCAGATAATCCATCCATGAAGATTGATTACATTTTTACAAGGAATATTCAGACAAAGGGCTTTGTGGTTTCGGATGTGACCTGTTCGGACCATAAGCCCTGTTATGCCGATATTGTGCTTCCGTGACAGAAAAATATTAGAGGCGGGAAATTTCCCGCCTTTTTTTTGTGCTTCTGGAGAAGAGAAAAGACTGGAGAAATACTGGAAGGCGGGACAATTATGTAAGGTGAGACAGAATAAAAATGTGAGAAAACGAAAGCGGGGGATTACAGGTATAAAATGGGAATATTGCGTTAAGATAACAATAAGTTTTTTGAACGGGGGCTGCCGCGGATTTTATGGGATTTTGGTGAAAATATAGGAAAAGTGTTTACCAAACAGGTGATTTGAGATAAAATAAAAACTGGAAAGAAATATGAAAATGTACATGACAGAGAAAAGGGAGCAATAGCATGATGAAAAAAATACTGGCGTTTTTTCTTTTACTAATGGTGGCGGTTCCTCTTTTTGGCTGCCAAAGGAGGGAAGAGAAAACCAGCAGCGATCCATCCTGGCAGGAAGTACAGCAGGATAAAAAGCTGGTGGTTGGCGTGGATATTTCAAAATTTCCCATGGCCTTTTCGGAACAGGAGGGAGCCTATTCCGGTTTTGACGCGGATTTGGCCAGGGAAGTGTGCAGAAGGCTGGATTTGAATATAGAATTTCAAAACGTCTCTGTTGACAATGTCCAGGGATTGCTGGATGATGGGATTATCGACTGTGTCTGGTCCAATTTTATTTCCACACCGGAGAGGGATGAGGCATTTACCCTCTCTTCCTCTTATTTTACTGTGCGTCATGTACTTTTGGTACCGGAGGCTTCAGAATGTGAAGAATTGGCAGATTTTGCTGAAAAACAGCTTGGCGTGATTTCCGCTTCCACCTCTCTGGCGAGCCTGGAGAGGACGGAAATGTTCCGCGGCGCCCTTGCGGGGACAACGGAATACGGAACTCCACAGGAGGCGCTGGAAGGCCTGCTTGCCGGAGAAGTGGACGGGCTTTTGCTGGATGAGACCGTGGCCAGATATTTTATCCTATATCAAGGCGGCCTTCGCCTGATTTTGGGAGAGGATGGGAGTCCTGAATCCTTGGGGGAAGATTCCCTGGTGATCGGTTTCCCGCGGGGCGACGAGGCTCTGAAAGCAAAGGTGGAGGAGGCTTTGGCCACTATGAACAGAGATCAGATATTCACTGAATATTCGAAAAAATGGTTTGGAGAGGATATTTCCCTTTCCAATGAATAAGCCGGGGAAAGGTCTGGGATGGGATATGTCGGAAAAAAAGGTTGTCCTTGGAATGAGCGGAGGGGTGGACAGCTCGGTTGCCGCTCTTCTGCTCAAAGAGCAGGGATATGAAGTTTTAGGTGTCACTATGAAGCTGCGTCCTGAAAATGGCGCGTCAGGCTGCGGTTCCATGGGGGAGGCGGAGGATGCGAAAAAAGTCGCGCGATGCTTGGGAATTTCTCATGAGGTAGTGGACTTCACAGAAGCTTTTGCGCGGAAGGTAATTAGTAATTTCGTTTCCGAATATCAGGCGGGAAGGACCCCCAATCCCTGCGTCGTCTGCAATCGTTATATTAAATTTGAAGCCCTCCTTCAATATGCGCTGGGAATTGGAGCGGACTATATCGCTACCGGGCATTACGCCCGCGTGGAAAAAGAGAAAAACGGAAGATGGCTCCTGCGCTGCTCTCCAGCGTCGAAGGATCAGAGCTATGTTCTTTATAAACTGACGCAGGAGCAGCTCAGCCATATTTTAATGCCCCTTTCCTCGATGGAAAAACCGGAGGCGAGGATTCTGGCAGAAAGGTATGGGCTTCCGGTCGCCCATAAGCCGGACAGCCAGGAAATCTGCTTTGTTGATGGGAAGGATTATGCCGGTTTTATTGAAAGGTATACCGGAGAACCTCCAGTGCCTGGCAGCTTTGTGGACGGTAACGGAATGATTCTTGGGAAGCACAAGGGAATGAT
>JAHZIE010000107.1 GCA_019419895.1 Clostridiales bacterium
AGGGAGTGCGTGAATTGCTGTCGGCTATGTGCCGCAGATGGACGCAGCCTTTACAAGTTGGACGGTTCAAGGGCTTCCACCTCTTTCATAGTCATCCGGCCGTCCAGCAGCATCAGGGCCTTTTTGCAGTATGGACAGCCGCTGGTTTCCATGTCCTTTACAATCGCGTCGAGCTTTCCAAGGCGGAATAGCTGTTCCCTGTACATTTTTGCAATCCCTAAATCAATTTCGGCTCTCCTGGTCAGTTCCGCCATTTCCTTTTGAGCGTCCTCCAGAGAAATATTCCAGTCCCTGTATTGCCAATACAAGTGGCGGCAGGCCTGGAAATAGCAGAGCTCCGCGCTGGTAAGGAGGGGAGGCATAGGGGCGTTTTCCTTTGCCAGCCGTTTGATTTCCAGTAAATCCATAAGCAGAGAGCCTCCTTAAATGTTGTCGGCTTCATTAAACCAGTCCTCCGTTTTCGTATCAGGAGGAGGATTCTCCGAATGCCGGCTGTCAATTTCAGAAAATTTCTGATGGGCGCCGTCAAAATACAAATCAATTACGCCCGTTTCCCCGAATTTGTTTTTGTCAACGAGGAGAGTCGCTTCTGAAGGGGAAACGCTTTTATCGTTCTTGTTGAGGACATAAGGGCGGTGAAGAAGCATGATGTAATCCCCGTCCGCTTCCAGGGCGCCGCTTTCCTTCAGGTTTGACATGGTGGGAGTTTCCTTCCCGTCACGGGAAAGCTGGGAGAGGCAGATAATACAGCAGTTATTGTATTTCGCGGCTTTTTTCAGCTCCCCGCTGATAAATTCGATTTGTTCCCGCATGGTGGCGATTTTTCTGGTGGTGGTCACTTTTTGAATGTAGTCGATAATGACAAGTTCCGGCTTGGCGTTTCTGATAGCGGCTTCCATAGCCTCCACATGATAAACATCGTCCAAAACCATGAGATGGGATTTCTCTTTTAAAGCGGTCATGACGCTTCTGGCTTTCTGGATGTCCTTCTCGCTTAGCTGCTGCCTCGTAAACGCCCCGTAATCGATGCGGGCGATAGAAGATACCAGTCGCTCAAAAATCATCTCACAGGACATCTCAAGGCTGAATATGAGGACGCGCCTTTCCTGCTGGTGTTCGGCGATATTTAGGGCGAAAGCGGTCTTACCAGTGGAGGGCCGGGCGCCGATATGGCAGACGCTGGGTTTCCTTAATCCGCCCAGGGTTTTGTCAATGATTTTAAAGCCCGTAAAAATACGGTCAGACTTCATACCGATTTGCCCGATGTAGTCCTCCATCGCTTTTTGGGCTTTGGCTTCGATATTGCTTCCAGACTGCCTCCCGGCTTCCTCATCAGCAAAGGACTGTATGTCTTTGAGGGTGACGTCCGGCAGGAAAGCAAGCTCCATCAGCCGGTTGTGAATCCTGCGCTGCCTGGAAAGGTCTTTCAGGCGTTCCAGATAGCCGTCAAAATTGAGAATGGTAATCGCGGAGTCGGTGCAGGAGATTAAAAGCGCGCGTTCTCCCGGCCCGTCCATATGAGATAAAATCAAGGTAGAATCCATGGGAGTGATATCCATCAGGCCATGAAGGCGGTTAAAAATACCTTTGATGTCCTCAAAGTGAAAATCCTCCGTGGAGATTTCAGGGATTCGTGCTTTCAGCTCAGGAAACCACAGAACTAAGCTACCCACAACGGCCTGCTCAATCTCCCTGTCAAAATATTCCATTGTCAGGTAAACCTCCTGTATTCCTCATAGGGCCTTGGCGGAGAAGGCGGCTCATTTTCCCAGGGCCTTTCTTCCAGCCATTTGTGAAGGCATGGGATATACCTCCCGTTTTCTTCCCGCCATTGAGCGGATTCCAACTGCCGCTTAAGGCAGGCGTAAATTTTTTCTACCTGTTCCCTGTCAGGGGAAAGGGAGGAGAAGGCTTTTTCCGCGAGTTCCCGTTTTTTCTTTTTGGGGTAGTGCTTCCAAAGAACCTCAAAATATTTCGCGCGCTCCCCAGTAAGGGGGGTAAGGGGGGATCTTATATATTCTTTATTATTTCTTATATATTCTTGTATGTGTTCGTTGGTTGCTCGCTGGTTGTCCGTTTGTTGTTCGTTTGTTGCGCGCGAATCTTGAAAATGTCTGTATTTTACTAGGGTTATGGTTGTATCATGGGTTGTACTGTTTTTGACGATCATCCCATCGTTTTCTAAAAGTTGCAAAAAACGCGTTGTTTTGCTTCTGGACCATCCCCAGCGCTTAGAAAGATAGAGGACGCTCCGGTAAACAGTACCCCGTTTTCCATCCACTACCGACTGGCCGGACATGAATTTTTTGTCGTCATAATTGGCGAGAAAAATCAGGTCAATCCACGCCTGCCCCTCTGAAAAGGGCTTTTTCTGCCAAAGCCAATGTTCGGTGATTTTTCTGTCAAGCTTAATCCATCCCATAAGTCTATTTGTTCCTCCTGCTGGCAGTGAAAATCTTGTAATTGCGCCAATAATAGTAGAATTCCTCCAGAATTTTGGCGGCGGTTTCCTTCCTGTCCTTAACATAGAGGGTGCGGAATTTATACCGGTTGCCGCACTGCCATGACTTTAAGGTGGCATAGCAGTGCTCTCCTATGTTGCGTACTTTGCGGCCGCGCAGGAGCATTTCCCAGGGAGGAATTTCAAAGTTTTTCAGCTCTGTTTCGTCCCCGCAGCCTTCCAGGAGAAGGATAAAATCATTGGCGATATTCCCGGCCGCGGCGAATTCTTTTTCGATTCTTTCCCGGTCGCATACCAGGTTGCTGTATAATTCATCTACATTTGCCTTGCGTTCTATGACGCAGGACAGGGAAAAATCCCTGCCCCCGCATTCAAAGGTATAATCGCCAAAATCCAGCTTCTTTTCCCGGTGGGACACGCCAAAGCTTTCTAACTGCTCAACGATGTGGCTGTTTTTCTGTTCCCTGGTGTCATGGCATATGGTGACATTATGTAGGAAGGTTTTTTTATCAATCGCCATGAGGAGCCTCCTTTAAAAGGGTAAATCTTCATCGTCCTCTACGGCGCTGAAGCCGTTTCCGCCTGGGAACGGGGAGGGGGAGCCGGTATTTTCCAGATATTTATCCGCTGGGATTTCCACGCCCTCGCGGATGGTTTCAACATCGCGGAATTTCACGCATTTCGTGGCCCATTTCAGCTCTCCGGTGTTGGTGTTTTTATACTGTTTCCGGCCGAAAACTCCCCCTACCAGCTTCCCGGTAAAATAGCTGCAGAATTTTTCATCCCATATCCTGTTGTGGTCAAAGCCGGGATTAGACTTTTCCACCGCGTCAATAAAGGTTTTAAATCCAGGGCTGGTGTTTCCGTTTTTATCCTCAACAATCTGGTTGACAATACAGCCCCATTTTTTCTGGTCCCGGGTATCATTCCGGTACTGGTCGGCGTAATAGTCCTTTTGAGGGCCTTCGGCAATGTCCAGATAAATCCGGATCATATCCTTATTGGTTCTGGAAAGGGTTTCCTCCACCTTCTTTATGACACAGATATGCCCTCCCAGCTCCAGCTTTTCATATTCCCCTAAAACCATTGCTTCCTCATATCCTCTTGGTTTACGCATATTCTTCTTCTCCTTTTATTCAGATTTCATAATATTCCCGGATGGTCTTGTCCACCATTTTCAGGTCGTTGTCTATTTCCCGTTCGAACATATCCATTGGGCTTTTTGCCGTGGAAAATCCATCGCTTTGAGTTTCAAAATAATGCCGGGTTCCGTCAGTGCGGCAGAGAAGGACAATCGAAAAAAGGCCTTCTAAGGTTAATTGATTGTCCAGCATCTTGCCGACCGTTTTCGCCTTAATTTTTCCGCTTTCGGTTTGTTCTGTATGGTGAAGCAGATAAACGATACTGTTTTTTGGGGTTTGGTTAACGATATAATTGAGCATATTTTGAAATCGTACGGCAAGATCTGTAAATTTTCCATATCCGGTTTCTTTGGCGCGATTGAATAGTTCAAAAGCCATTAAATACTGGCTGTCATCAATCGCGTAGCGGGTATATTTTCTTTCCTGAAGTTTTTTCCCAATAGCGCCATAGTCGGCGTTTTGAATACAATCCAGCTGCTTTCGAAAAGGAAGAGGCTTCCCGGCAATGCTGAACACCAAAATTTCTCCAGGTTCAAAATTCCTCAGGGAAGCGGTTTTCCCGCTGCCGGATTCCCCTAAAATCAATACTGGGATTCCCATGTTCTTCACTCCTCTTTTATTAAGGCCAGAGGGCATTTGTCTCCTATGCAATCAAAGGGATAGACTAAATATTCCCCGGTAATCAGGCATTTCCATCTCTTGAGAGAATCCTCATTCCTACAATAGGGGCACCACTGGCATACCGTTCTATCTTCTGGAAAGCTGACAATAATTTCTCCTTTGGCCCTAGTGTAATATCTGACGCCGCTCTCAAATTCTTTTTCCCTGGCCATACGGGTCTTCACCTTCTTTGCGGTAAATATACGCCCCGGAGAAAAACCATTCCACGAATTCCGTCTTTTCATCTTCCGGCAGGTCTTTTATATGGGCGATAGCGTAATCTAACGCTTCATCATCCGGTATGGATGGTTCCGTGAAATTCATTGGTTCCCACATCTGATTTCCCCGCCTTTCTTCAGCTCTTCCAGCTGTCTCTCAAGTTCAAAGCACTTTGACATCCACTCAAAGATTTTGTCGTCCATTTTTTTTAGTTCCTGTTTTATTTGTATATTTTCCACTACTGTTTTCGCTACAACCTTGTATAACTGGTTTTCAAAATCCTTATCCAATTTTATCCCTCCGGTTTGACTTTTTCGCTTGAGTT
>JAHZIE010000108.1 GCA_019419895.1 Clostridiales bacterium
AGTATAGCACAGTCGAAATATTTGTCAATACCGGAAAACAAAAAATCCAAATTACTTTCTCCTGATTCTCTAAAAATTTTTTTGCCATGAATGAACCATAAAAAAGCGCGTATACTAATTCCAGCACAAAGGAACAAAATTTATGCGTTTGCCGTTCCGGAGTGCCAGCCGTTTTTTGGGGGCAACTCCGGAGAACGGCAATTTTATTTTCAAGGTATTACAATACCATACAGCCAGACCGTCCAAGAAAGATGCTTACTTGGAACATAGAACAAAATAATAATTATTTTGCTTCTATAAAAATATTATTTTCCAAACCAGCTTTGCTCATTTTTCAGATGAACACATGACGCCCTGCCAAGATTTACATCTCTTCTCCATACAGGCCTAAGCGTCAAAGTTTACTTCTGAAAGCAGAACATCACGCTTCGTTTTAGACAGAACAGATTCTGAAACGATTAGCATTTACCTGTTTCAAAGACCTACAAAAGCCTGAATTCATCGGTTTCAGCAAAAGAAGGAAGTACTGACCGCGGCCCTTTAGAAATAAATACCGATGGCGCGTTAAGGAACCGATCTGCGGAGCAGATTGCAGTATGTCTGCTATCAGGGCGATGGCCTGGACGATGATTGCGGCACTGTAATTTTATCTCCTCTTTCCAAGTCAGTCGATTAGCACCACGGAATGGAGAGGATTGTCAAACTTTTATTCATATCAGCCATGATATAGCTTCCTTATGATCTGGCCCGACGCTCAAAACCAGAACCTCCAAAAAGAGGAAGAGCCCTCTTGAATATTCAATCAGAAAATCGAAACGTTTCAATCTTAGATGAAAGGTAGAAAACAAAACATCCAGGGATTTATCCCTGGATGTTTTGTTTTCTATGAGGTCCTCAAAGAGGTTCTCAAACGCTTACTAAAATGGCACCATTAGCCCTATAAGCCTATGCCCGCGCGAGCGCCTGCTCTACATCGGCAATGATATCATCAACATATTCCAGCCCTGTAGAAAAGCGGATCAAATCCGGCCCAATTCCACATTCCTTCATCTGCGCATCATTCAGCTGGCGGTGGGTTGTGCTGGCCGGATGAAGAACACAGGTGCGGAGATCCGCAACATGGGTCGCAATGGCGGCAAGCTTCAAGTGATCCATAAATTTTACCGCAGCCTCCCGGCCTCCCTGAATACCAAAGGAAATGACACCACAGGTACCGTCAGGCATATATTTCTTTGCTCTCTCATAATAAGTATTTCCTTCCAGTCCCGGATAGTTGACCCATGTGATTTTCGGATGCTTTTCCAGATATTGGGCCAAGGCCAAGGCATTCTCACAATGACGCGGCACTCTCAAATGAAGAGTTTCCAAGCCCAAATTCAGCAAAAAAGCATTATTCGGGCTCATCTGCGCTCCAAAATCCCGCATTAAATGAACCCGCGCCTTGGTGATATACGCGGCAGCGCCAAAGCTTTCGGTATACCGAAGGCCATGGTAAGTGTCATCCGGCTCTGTCAGCATAGGATATTTCCCGTTACTCCAATCAAAGGAACCGCCGTCCACAATAACCCCCCCAAGAGAAACCGCATGTCCATCCATATATTTAGAAGTAGAATGGGTGACAATGTCCGCACCAAACTCAAAGGGACGGCAATTGATAGGCGTGGCAAAGGTGTTGTCTACAATGAGAGGCACGCCATGGCGGTGAGCATTCTGCGCAAAAAGAGAAATATCCAGCACGGCAAGAGACGGATTAGAAAGGGTCTCCGCAAAAAGGCATTTGGTATTTTCCTGAAAAGCCTGATCCAGCTCCTTGTCCGTGGCATCTGGACTGACAAAAGTTACCTCAATCCCCAGTTCTCTCAGTGTTTTATTGAATAGATTAAACGTACCACCGTAAATGGCGCTGGAAGCCACAATATGATCTCCAGCATGACAAATATTCGTCACCGCAAGCAAAGTTGCCGACTGGCCGGACGCGGTCAGCATCGCTCCAACGCCCCCCTCCAGGGACGCGATTTTCTTTTCAACCGCATCCAGTGTTGGATTCCCCAGCCGGGTATAGAAAAATCCCTCAGCCTTTAAATCAAAGAGATCTCCCATCGCCTCAGAAGATTCATAGCGAAATGTGGTGCTTTGACAAATCGGTACAGTTCTCGGTTGACCATTTCCTGGTGTATAACCTTCCTGAATACATTTCGTATTAATGTGGCTCATTTTTATTCCTCCATTTTCCAAAGACTTCACGGCGAACCAGTCAACTGTTTTTCTCCCACCAACCAACGAAAAGATGCTGTTTTTCTTCATTCCTTTTCCTCATTGGCGCCATACGACAGGACAAACACCGCGCGGCCTTCTATTCTTTATTTCATCTTTTCCCTATCTCATTCTTAACAGCGGCTTCAATATTCCTATCAGGCCGTCAACAGCAAAAACCGCCAGGGCCACAAGTAAAAAGATCAATACCGTCATCACAGCGCTCTTTCTTCTAGAGCCTTTTGGCGGATCTCCTACAGGTTGTTCCTCCCGCCATTCCATTTCCTCCGGGGACTCCAGGAGCCCCATCTTCAAAAGTATCTCCTTCGCTTTTTCCTCCTGTTCCTTTGGAACAAGAAAAAGTATAACCCTCTCTGTCTCTCCAGACTGCTCCGGCGCTTCTTCTTTTCTTTTCACCGAGACGCCAGCCTCTTGAAAGGCCAGAAGAATCCGCTCTTCTTCTTTCCTGTCAGCGGCAGAAACTACCAAATAGGGAGCCTCCTCCTGAGTCAAATCCGCCCCACAATGCGGGCAAACACTCTCATTTTCTGTGATTTCCCGCTGACAAAACCTGCAGTGTGCCATATACGAAACTCCTCATTTCCAGCAGTCGCATGCAGCCTGCAAAACAACCGCCTAACTCCTCATTATCATTCTGGAACCATACAATAAAACGCTCATTCTTCCGGCCCCACTTTTATCCCGGCGCCATTCATGAGTCTTTCTTCAAAATAATACCCCATGGCCCAGCTTTTTACAGAACAATTATAACATATTCCTCTCTTTTCAACAAGAGACACTTTCCAGCCCGGACACCACCTTCTTAACTGCCCGGGCCACCGTTTTGGGGGCATAACATTCCAGCTGGTTTTCCAGCTCCATAACGGGAATTCCCCATTTGCGTGCGGTTTTCATATCCTCTTGCCCAAGATGTCCGGAAAGCAGAAAAACCATCCCCTCCGGCGCGCACAGCTCCAACGACATTCCATCCAAACCCGCACCCGGCATTGTGGAGAAAACCAAATCAAAACTTCCCGCTTCCGCCAGCATTTTCTTTTCAATCGCTCTGATTCCAAGCGCCTCTGCCCAAAGCCGCGCGTCACGTTTCTCTGATACCGCTGTTACTGCCGCCCCCAGCGCCGCAAGCCTTTGGATAAGGAACACCCCCGTTTCCTCAAGGCCGAGCACCATACAGCGACATTCCGAAAGCACCGAATGGGTTTCCCTGCCCGCATAAGCCAAGGCGCCCTCCGCCGCCTGAAGACCATAAGCGATTCTTACCCCCTTATCCAGGCTGTAATCCTCGAAAATTATATCGCCGCAGCACCAACTGCCGGGAGCCAGCCTTACTTTTCCCCCCTCTTCCCATCTTCCGCACCAGATTCTTTTCCCTTTCAAGATATCCTCTACATTCTTATCCCATTTCACTTCTGAAGCGGCATAAGGGGCGTACAGCCTTCCATCCTTCGTAAAAGCGGGATCAGGCAAAATAATCCGATCTGCCTGTTCTGCTGCACATTTAAAATCGACTTTTGGAATCATCCAGCCAAAGGGAAATCTCTCCATTCCTGCCGTCACGACAAAATTTCCGTCCTGGGCCAGCAGTCTGCTCAGCCAAACCTGCCTCTCATCCCCGCCTATCACCGCATATGTAAGAATTTCTCCCATGACCATTCCACCCGCTTTTCTTTTATTTTCTTTTCTATCCTATGTAATAAAGAAAATTTGGTGAATTGGAAGGCGGGAAAAAGGAAAAGCTTCTTTTATTTCTATTTTTCCGCTTTTCTTTATGTGTTTTCTCTTCCTCTCCACCCTTCTTTCCTATGATTCGCTAAAGTTTTTCCTTAACCCTAGGCACACCCGGCGGTTTGTATGGATAATAAATATCCCCCGGCAAAGCCGGAGGTATTTCATATGCGTGCGAAGCCCTAAGTTGCTAGCCCGCGCGTCTCGTCGCGCAAGCACGGTCTGCCGGCCGCAAAAGATTTGTTACTTGCTACCCATGAACGGGTTTAATAGTTTCCCATTGTCAGTTGTTCCCCTGCTTTGTCCTCGTCCAACTGACGCGGGATATATTCTTCTATCTTCTTTGCATTTTTCCCTACTGTATCTACATAATATCCTCCGCGCCAAAATTCTGAGTTCCGGTATTTATATCGTAGCTCTGGAAACTTTTCATAGAGCATAAGGCTGCTTTTTCCCTTTTAGTACCCCATGAAACTAGAAACCGATGTCTTTGGCCGTATCTCCAAAAGCATATGCACATGCTCTCGACATACTTCCGCTTCTATGATCTGGATATTTTTCCATTTGCGCAGTGTCCGCAATATTTCCCCTATTTCTCGCCGCTTTTCTCCGTAAAACACCTTTCTGCGATATTTCGGCCCAAATACTATGTGATACTTGCAATTCCATTTAGGTCAGTTTACAAGGAACTACACGCAGACCGTGAAACGGGCTGCTGACAAC
>JAHZIE010000109.1:0-4157 GCA_019419895.1 Clostridiales bacterium
TAAAGCCAAAAATCGCACATGAAACGCCGGGCGGCGTGTGTGCTTTTTGGCTTTTCCCTCCTTTTTTCTTCCCGCATGCGCACATCTGGTGGCGCGCACCCGCCGCGTGCCACCAGATGTGCTGTATCCCGAACATACTTTCCTTGTTATTTCAGAAAATTTTGATAAAATGTTCCTCCTTTCTCATTTATTCATAAAGTTGCTCCTATTTTTCTTTTTGAAAAACAGAGAGCACTTCACCAAAAGCGAAGTGCTCAAAATAATCTTAGTCTGTCTTTTTACTCGCTCTGCAAATCTGTAAACTGAGAAATGATCGTACCCTCGCCGTCAATCGCAACCATGTCAGAGCGGCGAATCATTTCGGCTTCTCCTCCATATACGGGAACCATTTCTGTTTCCATTAATTCGGCAATAATATTGCCATCGATAATTTGCAGACGGTTACATGAAGTAACTTCCATATCTGCGCTTGCCTTCCAGATAACATTTCCTCGCCTGTCCGTTTTCATCACATTGTCTTTATTGCCTGTACCAATCAGCACAATCCCATCTTCCATGATGTTAACAGATACCTTTTCTCCCACGAGGACGGGGGCCATTTTATCCTGGCCCGTCTGTGTATCAATAATATAAAGATCATTATCTGCCACTAAAGCAATCTCTTGGGAAGTATAGTCGTATGGGATACTATCCACATTTTCGAACTCTCTGCTCCACAACTTCTGAAAGTCCCGGTCATAATATTCCAGGTACATTAAATGAAGGTTGCGGTCATAAACAGATACAATATAATGTTCAAAGTCTGCTGCAACATTAAAAATCCGTTCCACATCACTGGTCGACTTCGCATCTCGTATCGACCCGTTCATCCGTGAAAACTCAAATTGCGAGAAGTTACTGTTGCTCTGATTGTCTGGCGTAACCAGATAAAAGAAATACTGTGCCGGATGCAGTGCATCCAGTTCGAAATCTTCCCCGCATACCGGCTCTTTGATTTTGATATCCTCTCCAAAAACCGCTTGAGCCACTGATTTTATCGTAGATAGATCAAACCTTGTCTCTACGCCTGTAAACCCGAATGGCACAGTATAATTAACCGATACCACGGGGTAATAAGCCGATTCTCCATCTATTGTAAAGGACTCCACATCCAGATATCGCCCATTGCATTCTATCCAATCCCCTACAGTGACGCGCGCGTTCTGCGGCTGTTTGCCACGAATCACCAGCAATTTATTCGTGGAAAGCGATTTGTCAAGGGGAGATTACCCCGGAGTTATACATTTTTCTTTTTTGAGCTTCTGAGCCGTCGACTTTCACCGCGGTCCCAAAATTTTGCATAAACACGACACAAGATCAGCAGCGTGTAAGCAATCAGAAAAAACTAAACCGCCTGTCCCTATGGCCGAGATAAGGGTCACTAGGACAAGCGGTTTTCTTTGCCTTAAATGATGACTGGTAAGATGTACATATTCCATGACGTTAGTCAGAACGGAAATAGGCCTGGTGGTGTACCATAACATCGTCTAGAATGCCTGAATCATCAAAACCAAGCTTCCAAGAGGCCGGGTCAAGAGGGTCATCAATTTCGTATTTCAAGCTATATCCACCATAGGTTGCCTCAAAGCTATCGTTCGGTTGGCCATACAGTTTTAAGACATCTTCTCTGGTAGACCATCCCAGCATCAACCCACCGGGAAGGCGTAGTTCTGTGCCGGAAAAGTCGTAGTTGCCATATATTACATGAATACCTCCCACCGTGCCCTCGGCGGCGGGCATCGTGCTTTCGGTGGTGTTGAAGACACAGACACTGATATCCTGTTCGCGGTCGTTGGTCAGCGAGACCCATTCCCATTCATAGGACGCATACGGGCCTTCCGCGCCAGCCAGAGAAAGCCCGGCATCCTCCTCGGAAATCACCCACCCATCGTCAAGGAAAGCCGCAAGGGGAACTGGTAATGTATAAACCGTATCATTGATCTGGATTGAAAAACTTTCCCAATCATTCGGGAGTTCAGGGGATGGTGGGTACAATTCTGCCCCTGACGCGTCGAGTTCTGTCATAAATTCGAGCGTTATCAAGGTGGAGGTGTGCGGCAGGTAGGTAACTTTCGCAAACAGAGCAAAGTCGTTCCCGCCCCACAGCGCGCGCCCTTCCTCGTACCTCTTTTCACTGATTTCAAAGGAATGCCGTTCGCCGGTCATATCTACGCCGCGCAGATAATAGTCGTCCGAACCATAGTCCCCGATTCCTCTCGAATATTCAAACTCCAGCCGCTCCAAATAGGCGGCTTCCGGGCGCTTGAGGTAGGGGATGTCCAAAACGAGCGGCCGGACAAGGAAGAAAGCGGCGGCGAGGCAAAGCAGAATGCCTGCGGTTCTGCCAACCTTTTGCAGGAACGTTGTGTCCGGCTGAATCAGCAGTATGAATAAGACAAGGGCGATGATCACCGCCACCAGCCCCAAGCCGCCATAGACAATGACGGCTTGCATAAACCCTGTGATGCCGATGGCAAAGGCATCGGCGCTTGTAAACCATTCCACCACCGCGAGGATGGTGATCGGCAGAAAAAAGATGACGGCTAGGAACAAAATAAACCATTTTAACTCCGCCTTGCTTTTTTCGCCGCCGGGCGCTCTTTTGTCTGTTCGGTTCTCATTTATATTGTTCATTTTCTCTCTTGCTTTTATGAAAATCAGTGTTTCAAACGCTCCAGCGTCTCGCAAATCGCAAGCATCCCCTGTTTTTGATCTTTGATTTTGGCGGTGATGCTGTTGTTGACCAGCGACAATTTTATTTTGGTTTTCCCGCTTTTCGCTTTGATGATCCGCTGGGAAGGCAGTAGCCCTTTTTGTACTTTCAGTTCGTCAAACTGGTCAAACGGAATGCAGATTTTACCGTAAATATGCGAGATATCAAAAGTTTCCAACACTGCGATAACCAATGTTTTTTCTGTCACGCCAACATAACAGGATACATTACTTAAGGCCCCCAGAGCCAGCATTTCGGCTGTTCCGGACATCAGGGTTCCCCATGCTTTTCCCTGGTATGTTTCTCCTTCCGGACAGATACTATCTAACATTTCATTCATATCTTTCTCGTTCATAAATAAAGTCATAAAATTCACCTCGTCGTTTTGCCCTCTAGTTAGTAGATCTGGTTCCGGTTTAATTATAACACTTAGCTGGTTTTTCGGTGTGAATTCAAGGTAAAACACTCGTAAATGTTAGGCAGAAAAGCCCCAACGATTGCCAAATAATTACACCATATCATAGAAAGCACGTATTTAATGGAAACAAGTTTTTGAACAGCCGTGTCCCATACTTTGACGTGGATGAATATATAATAAAAGTGCCTCTCTTTTTCCCGGTGGCATTTCTGCCGGTACAAAGGAGAAGCACTTTACTTTATGTTTTCTAATTGTCGGTATGGTAGCTCTGAAGGATCGTTAATGTAAGCCTGTTCCCTGAGGCCACAAAAAAACTATAAGTCAGCAAACAAGGTCAATCCTTGAGCATTGCTAGACTAAATGTCCCCAAATCTTTTATAGCGGACTTTTCTCATTCATCAAGATGCGGCCTTTCAGTTTAATGGCATTGAGAGCGAGCACTGTGCTTTTCTGATTCAGGGGCAGCTCATTTCCATCCACTGTGAAAATCGCCCCTCCGGCCTCCTCTAGAATGATGCGCGCTGCATTGTGGTCCCAGGGAGAAGAGCGCATGGTCACGAATAAATCTGCCCGGCCAGCGGCCACCTCGCAAAGTTCCAAGGCCACGGAGCCGAGACACCGAACTCCCCGCACCTTCCGGGAGAGCCGGATCATCCGCTCCTGATAGGGATGCGACTCCAGGAAGGTATATTGCAACCCTGGCGTTGTCAGCAGCAGCTCCGATAGTTCCCGTCGGACGGATGTGTGGATCGGTGTCTGATCCTGCCATGCGCCGCCGCCATGCTTTCCCCAGTATAGCGTCTTTCGCTCCACATCCAGCACCAGTCCGAACAGCGGTACGCTTCCATCCCAGCACCCCACGGAAATGGCGTAGTTTTGGTGCTGATTGATAAAATTCGTGGTTCCATCGATGGGGTCAATATACCAAGTAACCGACTCGGCGCGATGCGTCTCCGGCGGATACTCTTCCCCCACAATAGCATCCTG
>JAHZIE010000109.1:4167-4439 GCA_019419895.1 Clostridiales bacterium
TGCGGTCCCAACGGGTGACAAGGTCTTGATGACCCGTTTTCTGACTGACTTCCGCCTCTTCCAAGCGGCACTGCCGCAGAAGATTCCCTGCATTTTGAACAACTTTCACAGCGACATTGAATCTGTCCATCCTCCACCTTCTTTCCTCTGTTTGATTTATAAAATCACATTCCTTATGGCTTGTCAAGAAGGCTTCACTAAATCACCTGCATATCTACGTTATGCAACAGGGGCACCGGGCTGTGGGTCTGGATATAACGGGCGGTGAGATC
>JAHZIE010000011.1:0-46593 GCA_019419895.1 Clostridiales bacterium
TATTATGCCCTTCTAGGGCTTCTTCAAGCCTCCGGCTTAGCCGGGGGTTTTGACTCTGCCAATCCTCCTCAAAATAAGTTTTTGGGATAAATGGTGAATAAGGTGAAAAATAACCTTCCGGCTGATCAATGGCTCCATATGGCGGTTTTTCCAGTTGCAAGAGACTGACGGTGAAATGGTATTTTGTGGGAAAATGAGCGATTAGGGCTTTTATTAAACCTTAAAAAAATTGTGAGGAAGTTATAAATAATTTGGTAAATCGTCTTTGGGGACGAAAAAATAAACCGCCTGTGGAGAAGTCTTCACAGGCGGAGGAGATTAAATTGAAAAATTCAAGAAGAACAGGCTAAATACTAAGCAGTACAAGCTACGGAGACGCAAACTCCGCTGATACTGTTTTCGCCATGAGCAATTAAAAGGGAAGCCAATTTGTCTTCCACTTCCCGGCGAATGAGATTGCGCAGATCCCGCGCGCCGCTCTTGCCGCCGAAGGCATGCCCTGCCAGCCATTCCACGGCATCCTCACTGTAAGTGAAGGTAATATTCCGGTTTTCCTTCAGGGAAGAGACATATTCATTCAAAAGAAGCTTGGCGATTCCCTTAAAATCCTCTTGGGTCAGGGGATTGAAAACGACAACCTCGTCAATCCGGCTGAGGAACTCAGGACGGAGAAATTCCGATAAGGCTTGGAGCGCCTTTTCCTTGGAAGCCTGGGCCTGGGTTTTTCCAAAGCCCATAAGAGATTCCCTCTTTTCGCTTCCAGCGTTGGAGGTCATAATAATTACAGTATTCTCAAAATTGACAGAACGCCCATGGGCATCGGTAATCTTTCCTTCATCCAGAATTTGAAGGAGAATATTCAAAACATCGGGATGGCCTTTTTCAATTTCATCAAACAGCAGAACGGAGTAGGGGCGGCGGCGGACCTTTTCAGTGACCTGACCTGCCTCGTCATATCCGACATAGCCGGGAGGAGAACCGATGATGCGGGAAACAGAGTGTTTTTCCATAAAATCGGACATATCCAGTCGGATCAGGGTTTCAGGAGTGTCAAACAGCTCCTCTGAGAGAACTTTTACCAGCTCGGTTTTTCCTACCCCGGTAGGGCCGACAAAGATAAAGGACGCCGGCCTTCTGCGGGGGCTGATATGCACCCGGCTACGCCGGATTGCGGCGGCTACCGCGGAAATAGCTTCCTCCTGCCCGACGATATGTTTCTTCAAAGCTTCTTCCAGATTTGCCAGGCGCTTAAGCTCTTCATTCTGGACGCGGGAGGCAGGGATTCCCGTCCAAAGCTCTATGACATTGGCGATATCCTCCTCTGTTACCTGTACGTTCTCCATTTCGGGAAGAAGCTGCTGCTCCTTTTGTTCCAGGCGGGCAATATCTGCCCTTAAAGTGGCAAGGGCTTCGAAATCGGTATTTTCCGGATCTGCTGTGAGCTCTTCCTCACGCTGGTGCATTTCCATAAGCTGATCAGAAATGCTGTCATGTTCGGAGATTACATGATTGCGCAGAGAGGCGGTAGTGCAGGCCTCGTCCAGAAGATCGATCGCTTTGTCCGGAAGGAAGCGATCGTTGATATAGCGTTCAGAAAGGACGACGGTTTTTCGAATTAAGTCATCGGAAATGTGTACGCGGTGAAAGTTTTCATAATAGTCCTTGATGCCGCTGAGAACTGTGACGGCGTCCTCAATGGAAGGCTCTGCTATGGTGACGGTTTGGAACCGGCGCTCTAAGGCGGAATCTTTTTCTATATACTTCCGGTATTCTTCAAAGGTAGTAGCGCCAATCACCTGAATTTCACCCCGGGAAAGGGCGGGCTTTAAAATATTCGCGGCGCTCATGGTTCCTTCGGCATCGCCTGTTCCCACAAGATTATGAACCTCATCAATAAAGAGGATAATGTTTCCTTCAGACTTGACCTCTTCCAAAAGACCCTTAATACGGCTTTCAAACTGACCGCGGAATTGGGTACCCGCCACCAGCGCGGTGAGATCCAAAAGATAGACCTCCTTTTTCTGGAGGCGCTGTGGGACTTCATGATGTACAATCCTGAGAGCCAAGCCTTCGGCAATGGCGGTTTTCCCCACGCCGGGCTCCCCAATGAGGCAGGGATTATTTTTGGTCCGGCGGGAAAGGATTTGCACCACCCGGCCAATTTCCCTGTCACGGCCGATGATACGGTCAAGCCGCCCGTCACGGGCCTTTCCCGTCAGATGCTCGCAATAGGTGTTGAGATAGCGGAATTTCTTTTTCTTCGCGGATTCTCTTCCTTTTTTCTCCTTTTCCTTCACATTGGAGGAAGAGTTGTCATTCTCCGCGTCTTTTCCTGGAACAGAGGAATTTTGAAAAAAAGCCTGCAATTGCCCCGGAAAGGTGGGGGCGCCGCCCATTTCAAAATTGTCGGGGGAATCCTCTTCCCCTTCAGGATTTTCCTCTTTGCCAAAGGGAGAACCGCCAAACATGGACAAAAGTTCCTGGGCCTGCTCGCCATTGGGGTCGTTCATCAGGCTTTCAAACTGCTCAGAGGCCTCTTCCAGCATTTCATCTGTAATCCCCATTTTTTCCATCATATCGGAAACCTGTGTAATTCCAAGCTCCTTGGCGCAGACAGCACACAGGCCCTGGGGCTTGCTGTCAGTATTTGTCGCGACAAATACAACGGCCATACGTTTTTTGCATCGGGAACAAAGCATAAATAGAACCGTGCCTTTCCGGAAAGCCGCGCCCAACGGGGGCTTTCCTAATATCTAAGAGGATAATGGTTAAACCTGCCTGTCAGACTGGCCGGAGGGGTCCGGCTGACTTACCGCTGTGACAGGATCCTTGCTGTAATCATAAGTGTCGTTATAGATTTTAATGAAAACGCCCATATATCGGATGAAGGCGTTGATCATTAAAACGGCGGTGATGGCCACCAAAAGCCAAATCAGCCACATCATTTTCAGTCCGGAGAAGGCCTGAAGAAGAAGGATTGCCACAACCGAAAGGTAGAAAGAAAAAGTTGCCACCTTGCCATACCATTTGGCCGGGGTCGGACGCTTTCCCTTAAAGAAAAGGACGGCGCTTCCGATGGCCATAATCAGCTCCTTCAGGAAAAAGAGGGCAAATAGGGAAATGATGGCTGGGTATTCAATGTAATAAATGATCATACAGATTGCCACGCAGCCTTGTGTCAATTTATCAGCCACAGGATCCAGGATTTGCCCGATTGGGGTAATCTGGTGGAACTTTCTAGCGATGATGCCATCAAAAAGATCGGACAGGCCGGATAATGCCAGCATGAGGCATGCGGCATAGACGTAATCTCCCCCCATGAAGAAAAATATGACAAAGGGAATGATGAGAAGAATTCGAAAGATGGACAAGCTGTTGGGAATGTTCCAGAATTTTGTTTTAGAGATAGATTTAGACATATATTTTACTCCTTGTTTTCTTTGCGCCTGTGTGGCAGTCAGGCTTCCTTAATTTCAAACAAATGGAATAAGGGATTATTTTCATAAACGTATTCAAAGAGGGCGGAGGAAGAAATGTTTTCCTGAGAAAAAATTTTTGGTTCGCTTATAGAGGAGACAATCATGCGCAGAACGGCCATCAATAACAATATGACGAAGGCGCCCTTGATCATGCCAATGAGAATCCCTAAAAAAGAATTCAGCTGTGTCAGCAGAGGAAGGCGGGCAATGGCATCTCCCGTTTTGACCGCCAGCTTGACAAGCAGAGAAAAGACGATCAAGAGAATCAGTACCAGAACCACCCGCAAAAGCATTACTACAATGGGCCTTGCGATATAATCTACAACCACATCGGTGGCGGTAGCTGCGCCACTCGCCCAAGCGGCGGAAATCTGGGATTCCAGCTGTTCCGGCTGCAGGGCGTTGGAAATAAATCCGGGCAGAGCCTCTATCATGGAAGAAATCTGCTGTGCCACCGAAAGACCGGCTGTCTCTCCCAGGGTCTCATTGGCCATTCGAACAAAGGCGGGACGGATCAAGGCGGAGAAAACAGCGTCAGCCAGCAAAAATGAGAGGACAAAGGCCGCCACAACCGCGGCGATGGAGCCAAGAAAACCAAGCAGGGTTTTGACAGCTCCCTTCCGGTATCCGCGGTAAATAAAAAACAGAAACAGGACAACTAAGACAATATCAAATAAGATTCCCAAACGGGCACCTCCGGTTTGTCATATTTTGCCGCGGGCTGTCTTAGCGGCATCTTTATCATACCATAATTATCCTTTGATAACAACCTTATAGAAAGAGGTTCATAGAAGAAAAGAACCCATAGAACACCGATTTTTCACAGGCGTCAGCCAGCTGCATGGTGGACAGGACGCCAATTTCATAAGGACGAACCAGCCCTATGACGCCGGTGAACAGGAATGCAACCAGAATAAATCCTGTTGCGGCTCCCAGTATAACGGCCACAGGGGAAGTCTTTTTTGTGTGCGGAGATTTCAGCTGCGCGGCAAAGACCCTGCGGCAGACTGCCCGCAGAATCAAGTAAATGACAGCGTACAGGAGCAAATAGGTGATGGAACGGGCGATGGCGAAAGCGGCTGGAGAGATGAGAGCGGAAAGAACCGCCTGGGAGCTTTCCGCGGAGGAGCTGTTCCGCGCCTGGGCATCCTGGTAGGCTTGGCGAAGGGTATCCACTTCTACTCTGTATTTTTCGGCGATCAGAGAAAGCCCCTCCGGATCGCCAGTGAATATGGTATCCGGATCGATGCCCGTCATGGTGTCATAACCGTTGTCAAGGGATGGAACGCCTGCCATTTGCGCGATATCGCCGGCAGCCTCAGAGGCGATGGGGCCCTCAACCAGCTTTACAGTCAGCTGTGAAGCCGGAGCGCTTAAAAACCAGGCGGCCACAAGAGAAACCGCGGCGACAAGCAGGGTGGAAACCGAGCCAATAGCGGTTTTATGGAAGCCGTGGACGATACATAAAATTAGAATTGCCAAAATAAGAATATCGAGTAGAATATTCATAAAACGCCTGCCTTTCCGGCTGAAATAGCCTGAAAATGATAGATTTATGATTTTGGAAATAAGAAAACTGTCAGGAGAAATCCAGTTTGCGTATTTCGCTGATTCCCAGAATATAAGCGCATTGCCTTCCCAAAACACCGGTGACGGAATCCCCGCTGCTCCCGGAGGCGAAAAGCTCTTTCCCGCTGATGTCCCGGTAAGAGGCTCTGGTATCCGTCAGAACAAGATATGTTTGCTGCCCAGCGTCAACTGAGATGGCTTTGCCTCCTACAGCGATGTCAGTGACCGTTTTTCCGGAGGGATTGAGGCCAATCAGAATACAGTCTCCGCCATCTTCATAGGGGGAAAGCAGGAGGGCAATCCCCTGCGAGGGATCGCTGTCATAGGCGTGCAGCTTGTTTTTGCCATAGGAATAATCCTCGGAGGAGCCGGAGGGGGAAATGACACTGGCTTGACGGTCGCCAACGGCGAGGATATTACCATTGTCAGCAAAGGAGAGGGAAAGGATCAGATTATCGGAATATTCCACAACAGCGAGAGGGGACTCCTGGGATAAATCAAACACATAGACCGCTGACTTCAGGGTACCTGACATTGCGGAAATTCCCGCGGCGGCCGCCTGGGTTCCGTCGGAATTCAAGGCAAGGGCGGTGATGCGGTAGGTGGGAGAGGACCATTTGAAAATTTGGGAATTGTCCTTTCCATACTCCTTGCTGTAGACCGTCATTTCTGAGGCATAGCCGGTGGAATCGGAGGCGATAGCATAGCTTCCGCTGTCGCTGACGGCGCCGGCCAGGATTTTATTGGAAATTTTTCCTTCGTACAGCAGACCGCCGTTGTCGAGAAGCTTATATTCCTTGCCAGAAAGATCGTAAATCAAATAACGGTTTTTAGCCTGCTCCAGGGTAGGGCTGCCATATCCGTGCTGCTGGTTGGTAACAACGCCTCCTGAAGGGTTCAAAATGGTAAAGGAAGTATCCGAAAGAACGACAGGATTGCCGTCCTGGGAGGAAAAATTTTTATAATCTACGGTGGTTCCGTTGATGGGAACCGGGAAGCCTTCCCCTGTAGTATTGCCGAGAATAGCGCTTTGAAACCAGTTAGAAACGCTTTTTAGGGAGAAAGTTCCCTTGCTGACAATGCCCACAAACAGCACAACGACGAAAAGAATCAGCAGGCAACGGAATAAGATCCTTAATTTGGAGGATTTTTTCTTTTTTCTTTTTTTCCCCTGCCCGCCGTCCTCGGCGAAAGGCAATTCGCTTTCCTCCTTGCCGGAGGAATAGTATTTTATTTTAATATCGTTATTTTTCTCCGCGTGCTTTGTACGTTTTTTCTCTTTGTTCTTCATCAGCGTTTCATCCCTTTCCACAGGCAGAAGCTTCCATGCTTGTCATGGACAATCGTTTGTTCCGGAGAGCCCGTCGTAAAATACCCGGTTGAGATAAAGTCCGCAGGCCGGAGCGGTGGGCCCCGCTTTCGACCTGTCCTTGGAAGCAATAATTTCCGGCAGGGATTCCGGGTCAATTTTTCCCTGCGCGACCTTAAGAAGAGTGCCTGTGATAATGCGGACCATATTATATAAGAAGCCGTCCGCCTGGATGCGCAGCACAACGAGCTCCCCCTGCCTGGAAACCTCACAGAGCCTGACGGTGCGGACTGTATCCTCCACTTTGCTGCCCGCGGAACAGAACCCGGAAAAATCATGGATTCCGGTAAAGCTTTGAGCGGCGTTATGAAGGAGGTTATGATCCAGGGAATAGGGATAATGAAGGGCGTAGCCTTCCAGAAATGGGTTGCGGACAGGAGAATTCCAGATTTTATATAGATATTCTTTGCCGGTACAGCTGTACCGGGCGTGGAAATCTTCCCTTTCTTCCCGGCAGTCCAGCACGGCGATATCCCTGGGCAGCAGACGGTTTAAGGCGGCGGCCAGCCGCTGGGGGGGAATTGGATTTTCGGTGAACACGCTGACACAGTACTGAAGGGCATGAACGCCGGTGTCTGTGCGGCTGCATCCCTTGATATCATGGGGGCCGCCCAATATACGCTCCAGCTCCCTTTGGAATACCTCCTGGACTGCCAGAGCGTTTTTCTGTACCTGCCAGCCATGGTAGCGGGAACCATCGTAGCATATGGTGAGAAGAAGATTACGCTTTGGAATGCTGACGCCGCCGTTTACAGCAGCGCGGCCAGATAAATATTGCATAAGATAACTCCTGTGCATAGGCATAAGGCAAAAATGAGGCTTACCGCGTCCAGACGCCCCATGTGGAGCTGCTTCATTCTGGTCCGTCCGTCCCCGCCCTGGTAGCAGCGGCATTCCATAGCCACGGCCAGATCGTAGGCGCGGCGGAAGGAGGAGACAAAAAGAGGAATCAGGATGGGAATCAGAGCCTTCATGCGCTGGAGAAGATTCCCGCTTTCCATATCAGCTCCCCTGGCTTTCTGGGCGTTCATGATTTTGTCCGTTTCCTCCAAAAGGGTGGGGACAAAGCGCAGGGCGATGGTCATCATCATGGCGATTTCATGAACATGGATCCTTAACAGCTTTAAGGGACTTAAAAGCCGCTCAATAGCGTCGGTCAGATCGGTGGGGGATGTGGTGTAGGTCAAAGCGCAGCTGGTGAGAATCATGCAGACAATCCGCAGGGTGATCAGCAGGCTGCGGAGCAACCCCTCGTCGGTAATAGTGATAAAGCTCCACTGAAAAAGGACATGTCCATCCTTAAAATAGAAGATATTCAGGATAGAGGTAAAAATGACAATGAACAGGATTGGCTTTAACCCCTTGAAGTAAAGCTTGACCGGTACCCTGGACAGCAGAACGCATCCGATAACGGCGGCCGCCATCAGTCCAACGGAAATAAAATTGTTGGCCACAAAGACGAAAACAATGAACAGGATGGTGATCAGGATTTTTATCCTTGGATCCATCCGGTGAAGGAGGGAACACCCAGGAAAAAACTGCCCGATGGTAATATCTTTTATCATGTTGCGTATCTATCCTTTCGGATTTTAGGATGAAGGGTTAAAGCGTGAAAAGGGGAAAAACACAAAATGGACCGTTTTGTGAAGAAATCAGGCTTTGGATTCGCGCAGCAGGCGCAGCGCCTCTTCTTTGGCGCGGCCGAGGGTGTAAATTCCTGTATCGGCGTCAATGCCCATATCTTTCAGGCGCATAAAGACCCGGGTAACCTGGGGAACCTGGAGCCCCATGCGGGTCAGTTCCCGCCCCCTTGCAAAGATATTCTGGGTTTTGTCCAGCATAGCCAGCCTGCTGTCGTTCATGACTAGGACGCGGTCGCTGATGCGGGCAATATCCTCCATATTATGAGAAACCAACAAAATGGTATTTTTTCTCTGGCTGTGGTACTGGCGGATCTGCTCCAGGAGCATGTCGCGCCCCATGGGATCCAGCCCCGCCGTGGGTTCGTCAAAAATCAAAACCTTGGGATCCATAGCGATGACACCCGCGATTGCGGCCCGCCGCTTTTCACCGCCGGACAGATCAAAGGGGGATTTTTCCAAAAGCTCCTCCCGCAGTCCCGCGAATCTTGCGGCGCTATGTACCCGTTCCTTAATTTCTTCTTCCGGAAGGCCCATGTTTTTAGGTCCAAAGGAAATATCCTTAAAAACGGTTTCCTCAAACAGCTGGTGCTCCGGATATTGAAAGACCATACCGATTTGAAAACGGATTTTTCGGATTTCCTTAGGTTCTTTCCAAATATCCTCTCCTTGGAAAAGGACTGTGCCCGACGTGGGGCGGAGGAGGCCGTTCAGATGCTGGACAAGGGTGGATTTGCCCGAACCGGTGTGTCCAATGACGCCAAGAAATTCCCCCTCCTCAATGGAAAGAGTGACGTCGCGGATAGCATCCTTTTCAAAGGGAGTGTCCTTGCCATAGGTATAGGTTAAATTTTTCGTCTCAATGATAGGCATGGGAGCCCTCCTTTTCCTCATGGCGGAGCAAAGCGTAGATAGCCTGGGCGCATTCTTCCTCGTCCAGGATTCCCTCGGGAAGCTCATAACCGGCGAGACGAAGCTCATAGGCCAGCTCCGCGGCCTGGGGAACATCCAGCCGCAGCCGTTTGAGGGCCTCCACCTGAGAGAAAACCTCCTTTGGGCCGCCCTCCATCACCGGCCGCCCCTTATCCATGACAATCACCCGGTCGGCCAAAACCGCTTCATCCATATTGTGGGTAATCAGAACAATTGTGATGCCCTGCTCCCGGTTCAGGCGGCGGATGGTTGACATTACTTCCTGACGCCCCCGGGGATCCAGCATGGCGGTGGGTTCGTCCAGGACAATACATTCCGGCTCCATGGCCAGGATGCCCGCGATGGCGACGCGCTGTTTCTGACCACCCGAAAGCTTATGGGGAGCGTGGGCGCGGTATTCATACATCCCGACGGCCTTCAGGGCGCCATCCACTCTTTGGCGGATTTCGGCGGGAGGGATCCCCAGGTTTTCCGGCCCAAAGGCAACATCCTCCTCCACAATGCTTGCGACAAGCTGATTATCTGGATTCTGAAGGACAAGCCCCACCTTCCGGCGGATTTGGTACCGGAGGGATTCGTCGGAGGTGTCCATGCCATCCACAAAGATTTTTCCAGCGGTGGGAAGAAGCATGGCGTTAAAATGCTTCGCAAGGGTGGATTTGCCCGAGCCGTTATGTCCCAGCAGCGCGAGAAATTCCCCTTTTCTGACAGCCATGGTCACATGGGAAAGGACATCGGGAACCAAATCGGGCTCCGATGCATTATATTTGAAATTTACATCTTCAACACGAATAAACTGCTCCATGTGAGCTCTCCTTTTGTCGAGTGTTCCCGCCGGAAAAAGAAAGGAACCTAACTGTAAATTATAGCATGTTTTTGTCTGATTTTGTAACTAAACTATGAAAAAAAGAATTCTCCTGCTGAGTGTGCGGCGGGGAAGAAAAGCAGGATTAGGATAACCGCCCTACGACTGCCAAACTGCCGTGGAACCGCAGGGAAGCGTCAGGCCGGAGGCGGTGACAGGCAAACCAATTTCATCGGAAGAAACCTTTCCGCCGAAGGGCTTGAGCAGGAAAGAGCCCAGAAGATATTCCATGACAGCGGGGGAAAGGCCGGTGGTATAGGAATTAATAATGAAAAATAAAGGCTGGCGGCTTAAAATGGGGATACAGAGCCTGACCAGATCAAAAAGCTGATCCTCCAGCTTCCAGACTTCTCCTCCCGGGCCGCGGCCGTAGGAGGGGGGATCCATTACAATGCCGTCGTAGGTATTGCCGCGCCGTTGTTCCCGCTGGACAAATTTAACGCAGTCGTCAACCAGCCAGCGGACAGGCTTGTCCCCCAGGCCGCTGGCGTTGGCGTTTTCCCTTGCCCAGGACACCATTCCCCTGGAAGCGTCCACATGGCAGACCTGAGCGCCGGCGGCGGCGCAGGCGAGGGTGGCCCCGCCGGTGTAGGCAAAAAGATTAAGAACCTTGACCGGACGTCGGGCCGAGGCGATTTTTTCCGCCATCCAGTCCCAGTTGACCGCCTGTTCCGGAAAAACGCCGGTATGCTTAAAGCCCATGGTTTTCAGACGGAAGGTCATGCTGCGGTAGTGGATTTCCCAAACGGGAGGAACATTGGTGATTTCTTCCCAGTGCCCGCCGCCCGAGGAGGAGCGGAGGTATCTGGCGTCAGCAGCCCTCCACATGGGATGTTCCTTTGGAGTGCGCCAGAGGATCTGCGGGTCGGGACGGATTAATATCACGTCCCCCCACCGTTCCAGCCGTTCCCCCGAGGAGGTATCCAGCAGCTCATAGTCGTTCCAGGATGCGAATCTCATAATGCAAGCCAAACCTTTCTATCAATTCCTCAACTGCGCGGTGTTCTGACAGAGAACCGCGGCGATATTCTGAGATAACCGGGCGCCCGCCTGCGAAAGGAGGAGGCGCGCAAAAATGGAGGAGGGTATGGGAAACGTTTCTAGGAAAGTTTTTCCTGGATTAGGTCGGCAACCTCGTGGGCGATGCTGTCGATCATAGGATAGTTTTCCCCTTCTGTCATAACGCGGATGAGAGGCTCCGTGCCGGATGGACGGACGATAATCCGGCCATTATCCCCCAGGGCCTGTTCGGCCTTGTGAACCGCCCTTCGGATTTCCGGATCGGTATAATATCGCAGCTTGCCCTCCGCTGAAACGGTAACGTTGACCATGACCTGGGGCAGGCGCTGCATAAGGGTATCCAGACTGGAAAGCCTTGCGTTCCTCCGCTTTAAAATAGAGAGAAGCTGGATGGCGGTGAGCTCGCCGTCCCCGGTGGTCGCGTAGTCGAGAAAAATAATATGCCCAGACTGCTCGCCGCCGAAATTATAGCCCTCCAGCAGCATCTGTTCCAGGACATACCGATCCCCCACCTTGGTGGCTTCAAAGTGAATGCCGTTGTCCCGGCAGAAGTGAATAAAACCGAGATTGCTCATAATGGTTCCCACAGCGGTATTTTTGGCCAGACGGTTGCGGGATTTCATATCGGCCGCGCAGATGGCCATAATAAAGTCCCCGTCGATAATATTGCCGCTTTCGTCCACGGCTAGGCAGCGGTCGGCATCTCCGTCGAAAGCGATACCGGCGTCAAAATGGTTTTCCATCACAAAGGTACGCAGACGGCTCATGTTGGTGGAACCACATTTGTCGTTGATGTTGACCCCGTCGGGATGATGGAACAGCAGGGTGCAGTCGGCTCCCAGCTCTTCAAACAGGCGGGGGGCGGTGCGGCTTGCCGAACCATTGGAGCAGTCAATGGCGATTTTCAGCCCGCTTAAGTCCCCTTCAATGGTGGACTTGAGATGTTCAATGTAATCCCGGTCAGCTTGGGGCGCCGTGGTGACAGAACCTACACCAGCCCCCACAGGACAGGGGATTTTTCCCATATGATCCAAAACAATGGCCTCAATCTGATCTTCCAGCGCGTCAGGAAGCTTGTAGCCGTCCCCGCTGAAAATTTTGATGCCGTTAAATTCACAGGGGTTGTGGGAGGCAGAAATCATAACGCCGGCGTCAGCTTCATATTTTTGAACCAGGTAAGCCACGGCAGGGGTTGGAACCACGCCGAGCCGCACCACATTGGCCCCCACAGAGCACAGGCCGGCCGAAAGGGCGCATTCCAGCATATCGGAGGAAAGTCGGGTGTCCTTTCCCACAAGAATTTTGGGATGCGTTTTTTTCACTCCCGTTAAGACGGTCGCGGCGGCGCGTCCGATCTGGAGGGCAAGCTCACAGGTCAGTTCACTGTTCGCAACGCCGCGGACGCCGTCAGTACCAAATAATCTTCCCATAAAGATATATCACTCCCGAAAGTTATGAATTTGCATGATAAATAAAAGGGCCGCTTAGTGTCAGGAAACACCGCCCTTAACACATCGATGCATAATTATAGTATGGACGGTAAATTTCAACCATTCATCAAATTCACCAGGTAATTTATCTAAAATTATAAGTTGCAGAGGAAATAAGGTTCCACTGTTTATAGACAGAAGAAAGAGGACCCCGCTGGTGGGGACTTTTCCGGCGGAACAGGATAACTGTTTTGCCTGGAATGCGGCTGTTCTTTCTCCCAAAGCAGGAAAATCAAAGAAAGGATGCCTGCCGGGCTTTTTTGAATACAGATCGAAGGGAACGGAAAATCGTTATAAAAGTCGAAATATAGTATAATTGCAAGAATGTATACAATCAGTATAATTTCTGCTGTTCAATATCTGAGGAAACACCAGGAGGCTGAAGCCCTAAATGAAGATACGCGGCGGGAGTGACACAGCGCCCCCGGGGAGTCCGGCTTAAGAAACCGATTTGCATCAAATAAGGTTCATAGACGTCTTCAATGGTGATAGCCTCTTCGCCGACGGCCGCCGCTATGGTTTCCAGCCCGACAGGACCTCCGTTGTAATACTGGATCATAGTGCGTAGCATGCGTCGATCGGTCTTGTCCAGCCCCAGCTCGTCAATTTCCTGCCGTTCCAGGGCAATTCGGGCCACATCCAAAGAAATGACGCCGTTGTTCATGACCTGTGCAAAATCCCTCACCCGCTTGAGGAGACGGTTGGCGATACGAGGGGTGCCGCGGGAACGGGATGCGATTTCCAGAGCGCCGTCCGGCTCAATCTCCATATCAAGAATATGGGCGCTTCGGGTGACGATCAGAGAGAGTTCTTCCGGCGTATACATTTCCAGCCGGAGAACCACGCCAAAACGGTCGCGGAGAGGGGCGGAGAGCTGACCGGCCCGGGTGGTGGCACCGATCAGGGTGAATTTCGGAAGGGGAAGATGGTAGCTTGCCGCCATCTGTCCTTTACCGGTAATAATGTCGATGGCGAAATCTTCCATGGCGGGGTAAAGAATTTCTTCCACGCTGCGGGAAAGGCGGTGGATTTCATCAATGAAAAGAACATCGCCGGTATTGAGGTTAGTGAGGAGAGCGGCCAGATCCCCAGGCTTTTCAATGGCCGGGCCGGAGGTAATCCGGATTCCGACCCCAAGCTCGTTGGCAATAATGGTGGAAAGAGTGGTTTTGCCCAAACCGGGAGGGCCGTACAACAGGACGTGATCCAGAGGCTCCTTGCGGATTTTGGCGGCCTCAATAAAAATGGACAGGTTTTCCTTTGCCTTTTCCTGCCCGATATATTCGTTCAGAGTCCTTGGGCGGAGGGGATTGTCCACTTCCGCGTCCTCGGGAATAAACTCGGGGGAGGAAACACGGTTTTCCAGATCCAGGTCCTGGGCGTCCACCGTATGGCTGCTGAAACCGTTCCATCCGTTTTCATTCATAGAAAGAAACTTCCTTTCCGGCCCTCAGCCGGGCCTTATGGATAATTTGAATAATACAAAGAGTTATAAATTCGCTGCCATCGCCTTTAAGGAAAGACGAATCAGCTCCTCCACAGGGAGGGAACTGTCCAGCCTTGCCACAACGCTGGCGGCGTCGGCGGGGGTATAGCCCAAAACAGTCAGGGCGTTCACCGCCTCTGATGCATTGCCGGTAGCGGAGGAAATGCCGACAAATCCTCCACTTGTTCCAGGCAGGGAAACGCCAGGTTCGCCGGACATTTTTTTCACCTTGTCCCTCAGTTCCAAAATGATCCGCTGGGCGAGTTTTGGCCCCACGCCGGAGGCTTTGGTCAGGGTTTTATAATCCCCTGCGGCTACAGAAATGGCGATTTGTTCGGAGGAAAGTTCTGAAAGAATGCTTAATCCCACCTTTGGCCCTACCCCGCTGACGCTTGTGAGCATTTTATAACAGTTGAGCTCCGTTCTGGTGGAAAATCCAAAGAGATCAAGCGCGTCCTCCTTCACATGAAGATAAGTATATAGCGTTACCAGTTCCCCGATCCCAGGGAGGGAACGCTGGGTATTCATGGTGGTATAGCATTGAAAAGCAACGCCGCCGCATTCAATTGCGGCAAATTCCGGTTCTTTATATATCAGCTTTCCGGTCAGACTGTAAAACATAAGATCAATTCGTCCTTCCTATCAAAAAATAAAAAATTAATATTTTGTAGGCTGATACAGCTTTTGCCGCAGGGCGGTTCCCGCCGACTGGGCGTGACAGATGGCAATGGCCAGGGCGTCCGCGGTATCATCCGGTTTGGGCACGGCCTTCAACCGCAGAAGCCTGCGCGTCATCTCCATGACTTGCGGTTTATGAGCGCGGCCGTAGCCTGTGACAGCGGTTTTCACCTGCAGAGGGGTATATTCATATAGGGGTACTTGAGCTTTTTTTACAGCCAGCAGAATAACGCCCCTTGCCTCAGCAACACCAATGGCAGTTTTCTGATTGCTGTTAAAGTACAGCTTCTCTACCGCGACAGCCTGGGGCTTCCATTTTTTTAAGACCGATTCCATACAGTCATAGATATTGGCGAGACGCTGGGAAAAATCTTCACCGGCCTGTGTCAGGACAGCGCCGTATTCCAGAGGGGTAAAGCGATTTTGCTCATACTGAATGATACCAAAGCCAACAATGGCGTAGCCGGGATCTATACCGAGGATAATCATAGGGGAAAGGCTCCTTTTTCACTTCTGTATTCTTTCCGGCCAGGGAATATCGTTATGTCATTTTATTATATCATAAAATTTGTATCGGGAGCAATAAATTTGCATCATTTTCGTTTATGGATACAAGGATGATGGAAAAATGGTTTTGGGAGCAGCTCGGAAAAAGATAAAAGCAAAACAATAAAAAGAAAAAATATTTTTTCAAAAAGGACTTGCTTTTTTTGGATGAATAGGATATAATAATTCAGCAATATTTTATAAGGACGTTTAGCTCAGCTGGTAGAGCATTTGCTTGACGTGCAAAGGGTCAGCGGTTCGATTCCGTTAACGTCCACCACAACGAATAAATCCGAACCTGGCGCGTAGGCGTCTCAAGGTTTGGATTTATTTTTTTATCTTGCTTTGATATTTGTCTTATGCCAAAATAAAAGCGCATGGTACCTTTTAAAGGAAATCATGCGCTTTTATTTTGATTTTTTGGAAAAAGTTATACAAAGAAGGGTAACGACAAAGCATTCTATCATTCTCAAACTTAAGTATAGACGAAAGATTATTTATAAAAAAAGTTCTAAAGGACATTTAAAACACCCAATTTTTGTTTATCCAGTTGTTTTTCCAGCAGGAAACAGAATACATGGAAAACCGATATCTATTTACAGGCTTTGGTTAAGTGCTGTATTTGGAGGACTGCTCAGAGTTTGCAAGGAGTGCTTCTAAAGATTACACAAGTTTCCTGACTAACAATCTCAAAATGGAAAGATTCTTATAAAAACGATAGGACTTTCATACAGGCTCCGACTCTCCTACCAGCAGAGTTCTTATATATTCATTGATTTCATGGTTATTGAGTCCTTTGGCGATAAGGAGTTGTATCACTTCCCGACTCTCCCTTATATGAGGCAACGAGGACGCAAGGTTATTTGCCTTTTTTATTTTTTCACTTTTTAAATATAAGAAACAGAGAAGCGCACGGGTCGTAGCTTTTTGTTTTTCATTGGTGGACAGAGGAAGGCCTTTTTCTATCCACTCCATTGCTTCTTCAGATTTTTCCTGTAAAGCCAAGACCCCTGCCAGTTCAAGTATCATCCCCGGTTTGTTGGGATACGTCAATAAAGCTTGGCGATAGATTTTTTCCGCTCCATGATAATCACCTTTCTTTTGTAAAAGGTAAAAGACGTTTTCTGCGGTGCGGTGAGATACAGGATTTGAAAATTGTGAAAGAGGTATCCTTGTAGCGGAAATAAAATGGAGGTATAATAAATAAAAAATGGAAGCGGAACGGAGTACGGGAGGAAGGGTTCCCCCAAATTTTGGAAGGATCTTTCCCGGCGGACGGCTGCCATCAGAAGAAGGATGGGATGATTGGCGTTGGTAAAGTCGGCAGAAGAAAGAAACCGGAACAAAGTGGGCAAGTCCCTGGCCGAACAGGTGGCCGAGAAGATTTGCCGCATGATAGAGGAGAGGGAGGGACTTTCCGTGGGGGAAAAGCTTCCCAATGAGAATGATTTTTCACGGCAGCTTCATGTCAGCCGCACCACCCTTAGAGAGGCGGTGCGTATCCTTGTTTCCTATGGCATACTGGAAATACGGCGGGGCAAGGGTACCTATATCCTGCGGGATCCCAAAGAGGATCATCCCTTTAACAGCAAAGAATTATCACAGATTCCTGTGGATGTCCGGGATTTATATGAAATCCGGCTGATTTTTGAGCCTCAGACGGCTTTTTATGCCGCAAAAAGGGCCACTGATGAAGAAATCCGCCAGATCCTGTTATATGGAGAACAGATCGAGGCGTGTATCCGCAGCGGCAGGGACCGCACCGAAGAGGAACAGGCTTTTCATAATGCCATTGCCAAGGCCACCCATAATGGTTTTGTGGAACGGCTGATTCCCATTATGTATAAAGCGATTTACCAAGGGGTGATTCTGACGGAAGAAAAATCGGAAATGGTCCGCCAGACCTTGGAAGACCATCGCATGATTATGGAGTTTTTGGCCCAGCGGGATGCGTTGGGAGCTAAGACCGCCATGGAGCTGCATATCATCCACGCCATGCGAGGCTTTGGAATTTCCGCGGAATAAAGGGGCGAGCTCTTGACAAGCGATGTTAGACAACGTAAAATATCATCATACAACATTGAACGAAATTAAAATTAAAGGGGAGATTTTATGCGCAGCGATGCAGTGACAAAGGGAGTAAAAAGCGCAACCCACCGCGCTTTGTTTCATGCCTTGGGAATGACCAACGAAGAAATCAACCGTCCTCTGGTTGGCATTGTCAGTTCCCAAAATGATATTGTTCCTGGTCATGTCAATCTTGACAAGATCGTGGAAGCGGTCAAGCTGGGAGTGGCGATGGCGGGAGGAACCCCTATCGTTTTTCCGGCAATTGCAGTATGCGACGGCATTGCGATGGGGCATCAGGGAATGAAGTATTCCCTGGTAACAAGGGATCTGATTGCCGACTCCACTGAGGCCATGGCCATGGCCCATGCTTTTGACGCGCTGGTGATGGTGCCAAACTGCGATAAGAATGTGCCCGGCCTTTTGATGGCGGCGGCGCGGTTGAATATTCCCACGATTTTTGTCAGCGGCGGCCCCATGATGGCTGGAACGGTAGACGGCTGCAAGGTGAGTTTTTCCAGTATTTCCGAGGCGGTCGGCGCTTATAACGCGGGTAAAATTTCCAATAGCAAGCTGGAAGAATATGAAAATAAGGTTTGTCCCACCTGTGGTTCCTGCGCGGGAATGTATACGGCAAATTCCATGAACTGCCTGACGGAAGTGCTGGGAATGGGCCTTCCGGGCAATGGCACCATCCCGGCTGTTTATTCCGCAAGGATTCAGCTGGCTAAGCACGCGGGAATGCAGGTGATGGAGCTGCTGAAGAAAAATATTCGACCCAGGGATATTATGACCGAAGGAGCCTTCCGCAACGCACTTACTATGGATATGGCGCTGGGATGCAGCACCAACAGTATGCTTCATCTGCCTGCCATCGCTCATGAGGCGGGGATTGAGCTGAATGTGGATATTGCCAATGATATCAGCGCCAAAACGCCCAACCTGTGCCATTTGGCGCCGGCGGGCCCGCACCATATGGAGGATCTCAACGAGGCCGGCGGCATTTACGCCGTGATGAATGAAATCAACAAGCTTGGCCTGCTGGAGACAGATTTGCTCACCTGTACGGGAAAAACGGTGGCGGAGAATATCAAGGGCTGCGTCAATAAAGATCCCCAGGTTATCCGCCCGGTAGAGAAGCCTTACAGCAAAACCGGAGGGATTGCCGTCCTGCGGGGGAATCTGGCTCCCGATTCCTGTGTGGTGAAGCGTTCGGCGGTTGCGCCCGAAATGCTGAAGCATGAAGGACCGGCACGGGTGTTCGATTGTGAAGAGGACGCCATGGCCGCCATCAATGGAGGAAAAATTGTTGACGGGGATGTGGTCATCATCCGGTATGAAGGACCCAAGGGGGGGCCCGGCATGAGAGAGATGCTCAATCCAACTTCCGCTATAGTGGGAAGGGGATTGGGAAGCACTGTCGCCCTGATCACAGACGGAAGATTTTCCGGCGCCACCAGAGGAGCAGCCATCGGCCATGTATCCCCGGAAGCCGCGGTAGGCGGAAATATCGCTTTGGTGGAGGAAGGGGATATTATTCAAATTGATATCATGGCCAATACCATCAATATTAAGATCAGCGATGAAGAATTGGAAAAACGAAGGGCCAACTGGAAGCCACGCCAACCCAAAATTACAACCGGCTACCTGGCCCGTTATGCTTCTCTTGTCACCTCCGGTAACAGGGGAGCAATTTTAGAGGTTCCCTCCTGCAAGACGGAGAAATAAGTCCGGTTGGTATGGATGAAGGGTCGCAGGCAAGGTAAGAGAAGAAAATATCAAAAAGGCGAACCGCATGATGCGGTTCGCCTTTTTATCGTTAAGGAAACAGCAGCTTCCAGCCGGGCACAGCGGCGCGGGGATAAACAAAAAGTATTTACAGAGCTGATGGATGATAATAGGGAGATAACCTTTCCCAATCCTTATCACAGTAAATGAACACATGAAAAATTTAATCCGGGTGTTGGATTTTAGTGAAAAATAGCTGCGACTGAGAGATATTGTCCCTTTTTACGTCAGATGTAAAGAGAAGTAGGCAGAATGGAAAGGAAAGTTGATAGACGTTTTTAAAGAGAAATGATATACTACGGCTGTCTATTTGAACTCCAAAAGGAAAAAGAGAGAAAATTATGGGTGTGTACTTTATTAGAAAAGAGCGGATGGCTTTTTTGAGAGAATGAAGTGGAAATATCCGCGGAGGTTGCTTTTTAAGAAGTGTAAAAAATGCCATATATCCTTTCTCTTTCCGCGTCCGGCATGGAAAGGGGTGAAAAGGGCAAAAATGGCAATAGAATAAATTTTCATGGGGGGATTGGATGAATTATACAGAGGACGATCAGTTTTATAGGCCGTATCTGGTCAATGACGAGTATGTTTTATGGACGGGAAGGCCGGAAAAGGGGAATATATTCACAAAACATTCGGCGGTGCTGATGATATTCGGTGCTGTATGGTTGTCATTTAGCCTGTTCTGGGAAATCATGGCCATAAAAAGTAAGGTTGTTTTTATGATGCTGTGGGGGCTCCCTTTTGTTGGAATCGGCGCGTATCTTTTATTGGGAAGTCCCATCCGGGCGGCCTATTTGAGAAACAGAACCTATTATGTGATCACAAACAAAAAAATTATCATAAAAAAAGGCAGTAAAATTGAAATGCACGACGGACGGGATCTCCCCCCCATGGATATAGAGATTCACAAGAATGGCAACGGCACCATTCTGTTCAGTGAGGACGTCTATACCAGAAGGGGAAGAAGCCACCGGATCTATTTTATGCTGGAAAACCTGGCCGATATTGCCCAGGCACAGAACGCTGTCAGCAGTATGGAAAAGGAAGAACCACAGCCATACGATTAAGAAAAGGGATATACTTTAAACAATTTGTCATCATAAAGTTGTCATGAAATAAGGAATGCTGTTCCTCTTTGGCCGTCATGGGCATGGCAGGGAAAGAACCTTACGGTAGCTATGGAAGAAAATGGGACGGCATTTGTTCCGGATAAAGCCCGCAGAGGGGAATTTTCAAAGATGAAATCATTGAACCGTTAAGAGAAAGAGGGAGCCCTTCGCCTGTTTAGGCGGAGGGCTTTTTAGATAGCGAAACCACACGATAGCCGCGTGGTTCAAAGGAAATTAAGAGGTAAGGAAGGAATAAAAACTCCTTTTATAATGATGTGGTGCGATAACTGCGGGACAGGCAAAAGGAGGACAAACCGTTGAAAAGTAATCTGCGGTGAAAGGAGAGATATTAAGAACACAGTGCAATTGGAAGAAAATCGACATAATAGAAACAGAGGTGTGCCCGGAACATATGCAAACGCTTTTAGAAATCCCGCCCAAAACAGCAGTATCAAGTTTCAAAGGATATCCTAGGAGAAAGAGCTGCCTGAAACAAAAACTATCTTTAATAAAGATAGAAACGGCAGAAAAGAAAAATTCCAGAGAAAAAGCAGGATTACAAAAATGAATGTGACAAAGATAGGAGCTTTTGTCGCGTTGGGAGAGTTGGGGAGACAGGGAAAACTGACGTTAAAGGAGGCGGCGGTTTTGGATATAAGGAAAGGAAAAGGAGCTTCACCTTTGAGAAGAGTAGAAAATTTAAGGCATGTAAAATTTTGATAAAAAAGTGAAAAAAAGACTGTGAAAAATCAGAATGAAAATTGTTCTTTTTTGTAGCATTGCCACGGGGAAAATGATATAATCAGATTGTCTATCATAAGAAAAATAAAGGAAATCCATAGGGAGAATTGGGAGAGTTTTATGGATATTATTGGGATTATTAAGCTGCTGGGCGGATTGGGCCTGTTTTTATTCGGTATGTCCCTTTTGGGAGACGGGCTGGAGTCTGCGTCTGGCGGAAAGCTGGAACGGATACTGGAAAAACTGACCGGCAATATTTTTATTGCTGTTTTGCTGGGAGCGGTTGTCACAGGACTCATTCAAAGCTCATCGGCAACAACGGTTATTGTTGTCGGCTTGGTCAACGCGAAGTCCCTAAAATTAAAAAACGCCATCGGCGTCATTATGGGCGCCAATATCGGAACCACTGTGACGGGGCAGATTCTCCGCCTGTCAGACATTGACGGTTCCAATTTGCTAATGCAGTTTCTAAAACCGACTACCTTGGCCCCCTTGGCCGCTTTCATCGGTATTTTAATCTACATGCTTGGAAAACGATCGGTAGCGAAAAATATCGGTATGATTTTCCTTGGATTTGGTATTCTGTTCACCGGGATGTTTGGAATGGAATCGGCGATGGCTCCTTTGAAGGATATGCCGGAATTCAGTGAAATTTTTGCCACGATGACCAATCCCATCGTGGGAGTATTGGTGGGAGCCGGAGTAACCGCCTTAATTCAAAGCTCCTCTGCTTCCATTGGTATTTTACAAGCGCTTTCCTCCACAGGACAAATTACTTTTTCAGCGGCTTTTCCCATTATTATGGGCCAAAATATCGGAACCTGCATAACGCCAATTCTCGCCAGCATCGGCGCAAGCAAGAACGCAAAACGTTCTGCCGTTGTGCATTTATCCTTTAATGTCATAGGGACAATTATTTTCCTCATTGTTGGCTACAGTATTCAGGGGCTGATTGGGCTTCCTTTCTGGAATCATATAATTGATAAAGGCGATATTGCCAATTTCCATACCTTTTTTAATGTTATAGTCACCCTGCTCTTTATTCCTTTTGCCGGTTTGCTGGAGAAGCTGGCCTGTAAAATTATCCGCGGTGGAAATGAGAATGAGAGCTCGGATGGGGTGATTTTGGAAAAGCGTCTCCTTGCTACTCCTGTCCTTGCGATTGAGCAGGGCAGAAGAGCAGTGGCTGAGGTGGCCGGAATTGCATCCGACATGCTCAGGGAATCTATAGGCTTATTGGACAAGTATGATAATAAGGGTTTTGAAAGAGTGAAGGAAGCCGAAAATACCATAGATAAAATTGATGATAAACTGAACAGCTATTTATTGGAACTTTCACAGACAAACAAACTGGGAGATGATAGCAACCGCGCCTTATCAGAGCTGCTCCACAATATGAGCGACATCGAACAGATGGGAGATTCTGTCCAGACAGTTTCGAAATGTGCCGGGGAGCTTTACGAAAAGAAGCTGACCTTTTCCGAAGACGCCAAAAAGGAAATTGAAAATATGGGAAGCGCCGCGCAGGAAATTACTGGATTGACAGTAGAGCTGCTTCGAACGAGGGATTTAAGTTTGATTCCCGCGATTGAGGCCCTGGAGGAAATTATAGACTCTCTGGAGGCTAGACTGAAGGATCGGCATGTCATCCGGCTGCAAGACGGTGTTTGTACTACAGATACGGCGTTTATTTTTATTAATCTGCTGTCCCAGTTCGAAAAGATTTCCGACAGCTGTTCTAATCTGGGCGTATGTATGTTGGCCTATCAGGATGATGCCACCAATGCGAACCGGCATGAATTTTCGAAAAAAATCCATTCCGGAGACATTGAAGGATATGCGAAATATTTGGCAAAATACAAGGAAAGGTTTTTAAAATCGGCAGGGGTTTGATCATTCTCCTTTTTGGCAGAAGGAGTCTGGCGGTTCGTTTAACAGGAAGCTGGAATATTCATAATACTATTTGTATATTTATTGCTAAATAAACGAATTTTGTAAAGTCATACCCTTTTTGAAAAATTTCAACGGATTTTTGTCGTTCTGCGGTGGGACAAAAGGAATTAATGCTTGGGAGAGTGTTGAACACTGGGATGTCTGATATTATAATGTTCTTTTGCCGAAAGGAATTAAGTTTAAATTAATAAAAACTCCTATACAATATACCAATTGTATAGGAGTTTTTATTGAACTTTGAAAACTGTCGGCTGAACCGGAAGTTGGGAAAAATCTATAGCGTTTCAAAGAGAAGGGATGAGTAGAGGAAGAATGCATTCCAAAGAAAAATTTTTAAATCAAAAAAATTGGAAAATTTCTCAAATTGTCCGATAAATCCTCCAAAAAATTTTTATTCATTAGAATTTTTGGGAGGATGGCTTTGACATTTTTCCAGAGTCAAAGGAGGGCCGGAAAAATATAAAATCTCATCTGCCAAAGCATAAGCCTCAGAGATGTCATGAGTGATCATGACTGTGAGGGAAAAGGCGTTGTATTCCTTTAGGAGACAGTACATCTCTTTTTTTGTTTCAAGATCCAGTCCCTGAAAGGGTTCGTCTAAAAGAAGAATATCTCCCCCATAATAGAGGGAACGAGCCAGAGCTACCCTGCGGCACATCCCTCCGCTCAGTTCGGCGGGATATTTCCGCATGTCATTCTTTAGACCAACCTTCTCAAGCCACTGTTCGGGACTAAAATGGCTTTGAATTTCACCGCCGCGGCGGACTATCGCCACATTTTGCAGCGCTGTCAGCCAGGGGAAGAGGCGATATTCCTGAAACATCATGGAAATTTGCCGGGGAAAAATGCCGGAAACGGTTCCGGCATCTGCTTTGGAAAGACCAGCTAAAATGGAGAGAAGAGTGGATTTTCCACAGCCGGAGGGTCCTTGGAGACAGATAAAACCCTGGGAGGGAAGCTCTAGGCTGAAATTGTTAAGTACTTTCTGTTTCCCATACTGTAAGGAAAGATTTGTTAAAGAAATTGACATTATATTTCCCCTCCCTTTTCCTGAGTGGGAGAATACAAGGACTTCCTTTCACAAACGGCAAAGGGAAGCTTTTTGGAGAGCTGCCTTATCAGCCGGAGAAGAAGCTTTTCCAATATAAGGCTCAAAAGGATGACAACGATTGTCCAGGCAAAAAGGTCGGCGGTTTCCAAATATATCTTTGATTCATAAATTTTTCTGCCGATAGAGAGCTGCGTATTTCCGATAACTTCTGCCGCAACGCCTGATTTCCAGGCAAATCCTATTCCTGTTGTAAAGGCGGAATAGAGATAGGGAAAAAGAGAGGGCAGATAAACCTGCCTGATTTTTTTCCCAGTACTGAATCGGAAAAGCTTTGCCACCTCAAGAAGCTGGGGATCAACAGAGGAGATCCCCTGTGAAATATTTGACCATACCATAGGAAGCACCATCAGGAAGGAAATAAAGATAGGGACATTGCCAGACCGGATCCAGATAAGGGCTAAAATAATAAAGGAAGCGACCGGAACAGCTTTTATGATCTGAAAGATTGGCTGGAACAACAAACGCATCAAAGAAAAACGAGAGGTAAGAATGGCCAACAGAATTCCGAATACAAAGGCGAGAAGAAAGCCCGCCAGAATTCTTCCCAAAGAGGCGAAAGAAACCATCCAAAAATTTTTTTGTGCGACAAGAGACGTCAGTCTGGAAAACACTTGAGCAGGAGACGCAATTAAAATCTCCTGCCCAACCACAAGGTATATAATTTCCCATACCGCCAGCCAAAAGACAAGGACGGAGATGTGCAGAAAAAACAGATTTCGTTTTTTACTTTTGGTAGTAAAAATCTTCATCGGGGAGAGCTCCTCCAATTGATTGCGGATTTGCGTCAAAGAGCACTTGGAAGAAATCGCTCACCTTTTCCTTCATTTCTGCCCCCTGAATACAAACGATATTACAATTTGGGATAGCCTTTTGTGCCAGTTCCTCTGAGCCGATAATCCCAAGTTCAGCGACAATTTTGGCGCATTCCTCAGTGTTGTCGTTGGCAAAAGCGGCGGAAGCGGCATACTCTTCAAGAAACTGTCTGACAGCGTCAGGATGCTCTTCCACAAAATCCTTTCTCGCGACGAGACAGCCCATTGTCAGAACACTCTTGCCATCCACAGCCTTGTCCCATTCATTGGTCAGGCTCAACGCCACCTTGACGCTGGAGTCTTTCGTTGTAACCTGCGTGACAAAGGGCTCGGGAAGCAGGGCAATGGAGACTTCACCGGCGAGAAGCTTAGTGGCAAGCTCGGCATGCTCGGAGAGATATTCAATGGTAACATCTGTGCCGGGGATCAGCCCATTCTTTTCCAGAATATAATTGAGGGCATATTCCGGTGTGGAGCCTTGGCCGGTGGCATAGATTGTTTTTCCCTTCAGATCGGATATCGAGGAAATTTCCTCCCCCTTGGTGACAATAGAAAGAACACCCAGAGTGTTCAGCGCCAAAAGCTGGACATTTCCCTCTGTTTTGTTATAGAGAACAGAAGCCACATTGGTGGGAACAGCGGCGATATCCAGCTCGCCGTTAATGATTTTTCCATTGATCTCATCGGGAGCCCCCACCAGAGAAATCTGGTAATCGTTGGCCGTTGTCCCGGCTTTGGAATCATCGATCAGCTTTGCCATGCCAATACCGGTTGGCCCGTTTAGCGCCGCGACATTCATTGTGATCCTTTCAGTGGAAGAAGCATCCTCACTGGAAGGGGTAGAACTGAGGGAGGAAACCTCCGAAGAAGGAGCCTGGGAGGAGGAATTTCCCTGGCTGCCGCAAGAGGCAAGGCTGCAAATAGTCAAAATAGCAGCCAAAAAGAGGGAGAAAATTTGTTTTGTTTTTTTCATAGAAGCCAAAATCCTTTCCTGAATAAAATTGTATCATATGATGGAGAGAAAATATAAGCTGTTATTTCTCTCCAATCAAAAAATACCTGTTACTGCTCTTCCGCATATAAATAACGGCAAAGAGCGGGTTTATCTATAATGTGAATGCTTTTCCCCTCCCTTTTTATAATACCCTCCAATTCGAGGGTATTCAGAATTCGATAAAGGGATGCCCTTCCCATATTGAGAAAGGCACACAGCTGGGTCAGCGGGCAGGAAAGCTTGATATGTTCGGTATCCTGCTGCTGGGATTGCTCCACCAGATAGAGAGCAAGCTTCTTTTCCGCGCTTCCGGCTGTATAAGCGGAAATGCGTTCATTTAAAAAGTGAATGCGCCCGGAGAGGTAAGTGATATAGTTTTCAGCGGTCTTGCTGTCCTGATGGAACAAAAGGGATAACAGCTCCTGACTGAGAAACAGAATTTTGCACCTTCTCATGGCCTTAACGTGGGAAACATAACGTTCCTCATTGGAGAAGACAGAAGCGACACCAAATACGCTTCCTGGAGCAAAGTTATTGATGGCAACTGGGGAAGGGGCGCCAGCGTTTTTAAAAGCGGTTGCCGTACCTGAAAGAAGAAGCGCGATAGAACGGCGGAAATTCTGAGGGGAATAGATGGATTCTCCAACCTCAAAGGCAACGCATTCACAACCGGAATGGAAAAAAGCCATTTGCGCCAGTCCGGGGGAAGCGCCTTGAAAGAGAAATATTTTTTTGAATTGTTCCAGCATTGCGGGATGCTTTTCTATTGTCTGCATTCCATCACCAGTTCATTTTTATCTTAAAGTGTATCATATGATACATTTTAAGATAATTATAGCTCCTTTTGTATCCTTTGTCAATTCCTTAACAAGCTAAGAATGCTTTTGGAGACTTCATATGGAAAACGAATGGGAAGGACTAGGCGAAAGATAGGAAAATTCTGCGGGAACCACAAAAAAAGAGCAGGATAAACAGAACGCAGAGGGCTGCCGCGTAAGGACGTTTTTCATGAATATCCGGATTTCCCTGTAATTGGTTGTGGCTTCCCAATTTGACGCTCCCTTTTTTTGTTGAGGGATAACTATAATTCCCATAGAAATAAAAACTCCCCTGCTGACGCGCACAGCAGGGGAGGAAGGTAAGGAATAGGATTAATCATCGTCCAGAGGGGCGATAATGTAATTGGTCTGGCTTTTGGCGCGGGAGGAAAGGCAGAAGCCTCCCACAATTCCTGTGAGCAGGCATAGAACAGAGAGAAAAAATACGGTGCTTTTTTTCATATTAATCTTCCTTCCTGTGAAAATCTAAACTATTTTTCAAAGACAAGCTCTCCCCTTTTATAAAGGGAAAGCACCTGAACCCTTTTCAAATCATCGGTACAAATTTTCAGGGGATTCTGATCCAGAATAACCAGATCGGCTACTTTGCCCTCTTCAATGCTGCCTTTGACAGCATCTTCTCCATATTGATAGGCGGCGTAAATTGTCACTGCCTTCAGCGCGTCCAATACGGAAATTCGTTCTTTTTCTCCCAGCAGCCTGCCTGATTGAGTTCTGCGGTTGACGGCGCACCAGACGGTTTCCATCATATTGGGAGGCAACACAGGGGTGTCCTGGTGAAAGGTAAAGGGGAGATTTATTTTTTTTGCCGATTGGGCCGGACTGATGGCCTCAGCACGCTCCCTGCCAAGATTTTTCAGATGGATATCGCCCCAATAATAGGTATGGGCGATGAAAAAGGAAGGGAGCATCCCGACCCTTTTCATCCGTTCCAGTTGGTCGGGGCGCACCGTTTGGGCATGAATCATGACAGGTCGGATATCAGCGCCAAGGCAGCCGGCGGACGCTTTTTCCATGCAGGAAATGAACTGTTCTGCCGCGGCGTCGCCGTTACAGTGCGCGAGAAGCTGACGATTCTCCCGGAGAGCGGTTTCACAGAAGGACAGCACTTCCTCGTCAGAGTAGATAGGATATCCCCGGTAACCGTCAGAGCTGCTAGCGTAAGGGGCTGACAGCCATGCGGTCTTTCCTTGGGGAGAGCCGTCGAGAAAAATCTTATAACCTGCCAGTTTCAGGCCATTTTCATATTTCCCGTCATATTCCGGATGCTTGGAAAAAATATGCTTCGATTCCTTCAAATCTACATATCCAATGACGTCGGCCTTTAATTTTTTGCTTTGGGCGGCATAATTCAAAATGTGAAATTGATTTTCCTTAATCAGGCCTTCCTGAATGGTTGCGATGCCGAAACTAAAATAGATTTCCTGAGCCTTGACGATCAGTTGAGAAAGCTCTTCCAACGAGGGCTCAGGCACTAGCGTTGTCATTGAAATGAAGGCGTTTTCTTCCAGATAACCATTCGGTTCCCTGGTTTCTCCAATTCTTCCTATGACGCCGCCGGAGGGATTGGGGGTATCCGATGTTATTCCCGCCTTTTCAAGGGCGGCGCTGTTCATACAGCCCATATGTCCGGACACATGGCTAATAAGGATGGGATTGGAAGTGGAAACCTTGTCAAGAATGTCCTTTGTGGGATGAAGGTGTTCCTTTAGGTTGTTGTGATCGTACCCAAAGCCCACAATCCAATCTCCGTCTTTTAAGTGGTTATCCTTTTTAAACTGGGAAAGGATGTGAATGACATCGTCAAAGGAGGAGGCGCTGGCTAGGGGGGCAAGCCTGAGAGTAAGGGCAAGGGAGGTCAAATGGCTGTGAGGATCGATAAAAGCGGGCAGCATGGCCTTTCCACGCAGATTCACCATGTCGCATTCCGTCCGCTTGTGGGACATAATCTCATCAAAAGAGCCGGCGGAATGAATTTTTCCATCCCTGACAAGAACAGCCTCTACAACCTGTTGTCCCGCCATAGGGAGAATATCGCCGTTGTAAAAAACCAAATCCCGCTGATTGGACATAAAAACGGCCTCCTTTTTAAAAGCTTGTCACTAGTATGGCAGATAAATATGAAATAATTACAAAGAAAACCTACATCCAATTGTGAATTCCAAAAAATTATTTTTATACGCAAGGGCGGGATTCCCAAGGAAGTTTGCTGCCCATGAACAAGTCGCCAGGCAGGATTACTGCTGTTACGATAACAAAGACATCATAGGGCGGCTGCAAAAGTGCCGACACCGGATGAGAAGGATACATATGCCCAGATCACCCGATTAAAAATTCTATATTTCCTTTCCTGTTTATGCTTTGGGGAAGGTGTAAGGATATTTTCGCCTGAAACCGTAAACAAAAAAGTATTTTTACAGGCGGGTCTTATCTCGACTGGAAAATTCTTGAGGAGAGCGGGCAATTCTTGACAGTGGGCGTAATCTTGTGATAGCATTAACCTATGGCGAATAAAGCGGTGGGTGGATTCTCTCAATGGAGACGGGCGCTATGAAACGCTGTTTTGACCATAAATTTCCTTTCCGAAGAAGGACAAGGAGGATTCTGATATGCTAAAATGCCCGAAATGTGGGGCGTCGCTGGAGGATGGCTCTGCTTTTTGTGAAAAATGCGGAACAAAGCTTCCCAAAGAGATCATTTGCCCTGTCTGCGGCGCTAAGACTACGGATGATTTTGCTTTTTGTTGTCAATGTGGCAGCCGGCTATGCCAGGAGCAGGCGCTGTCTCTGACGGACGGCAAGGAGGAAGAAAACAATACGGAAAAATGGTACTTACAGAAAAAATGGTGGATTATTGGCGGCGCTGCCTTATTGGCAGTGATAGCCGTCATTGTCCTCGCTTTGGTACTCAGGCCCAAGGAAGAGGCTAAAACGCTTCTTTACTATCAAAATTATGAATTGTATTATACCACTACCGACAAATTGGAGCCGGGGATTCCTCTGACAGATAATGCGGGCGCCGCCGTTTCCCAGCAGGAAAATTTGACAGGCAGCTATATTCCTGTGGCGTTTAATGAGGAACAGCAGCTGGTTTTTTATCTGGACGACAGAAAGGTCAAGGACGGAACGGGGACTTTATACTGCCGGGATTTGTCACGAGATCCGGAGGACAGGGACGCTATTATAAAAATTGACACTGGGGTAGGGGAGAATTTTACCCTTTATTATGACAATACCTTGGTGCTTTATTTGAAGGAATCCACAAAACAGCTGTATTCCAGCGATATGAAGGGAAACCGGCAGCTGATTGCTGAGGATGTTTCCAAGGCGGTGCTGTCTGAGGATCAGAAGCATATTTTTTATATTTCTGGGGGTAACCTGTATCTTTGCGCGACAGAGAATTCCAATCAACGGGAGCTTTTGGATACGCAAATTACCGATGTTCTGAAATATACTGAAAATTTTGAGACAATTTGCTATCTGAAGGATGGACATGTTTATTTGAAGAAGATGGATGAGGACAAGGTGCAGATTCAGTCGAGTGCCGAGGTGGATCAGGTGGTGGCCCTTTACGAGGACGGGAGCTTTTATTATACCTCTCCCAATGACAACCGGCTGACGCTGTGGGATTATGTGGATGATGATGTAGTCCCGTTTGAAAATCAAAAGGAGCCCCGCGAGGAGGATTTTCGCAGGGGAAATGGCTCTGTAGACCTGGAAGCCTATTTGGAGGCCAAAGAACGTTATACGGCTTTGCAGGGGAAGGAGCTCCTCCGCCTGCAATTAAAGGCGGAGAAACTCCCAGTTGAAACCAAATCCTTATACTATTACGATGGACAGTCTGATCGGCTGATTGCGGGACAAATCACATCGGTGGAGGAATGGACGGAAAAAAAGGCTTTGCTCTGCAATGGATTTGATCCGGAAGGAAGGGAAAAGATTTCCCTTTCTGGCATAACCTCTGTAGATGATGCGAAGGAACAGCTGCAGCAACTGCTGGGACAGTGGTCTGCGCCTCTCTATGTAAGTGAATCACTGGAGGCTCCTTTGGCTATTCCCATGGAGTCTGGCAGTTCCCCCAGTTTCCGGGGATATTTTACCGAGGACGGGGAAAGCGTCGCTTATCTGGACGGGGATACTCTTTTCCGGTTTTCTGTCGGGAATGGCGAGGGAAAGACGGAGATGATTGATCAGGGTGTAAAAGAGCTGCAGCCCCTTCTTACACAAAATGGGAAAAAAACAGGAAAAAATTATTATACCAAAGCGAATCAGGAGGATCCTTCCCAAAAGGATATCTATCTTGATAAAAATTTAATTGCTCAAAAGGCGGAAAATCTGACCTGTTACGATACCTCTGCCCTATATTATACCAGCACAGCCGTTGGAGAGGAAAGGACGCTTTACAGATGGCAGAACGGCGGCAGTCAGAAAATATCGGACAAGGTGCAGTCCTATCTTTTGACCAGCTCTAATCAGCTGTTTTTCTTAAAGGAGGAAGAAGAAAACCAGGAGGGAGGCAGCTTGTACCGTTACGAAAACGGCAGTATTTCGGAGAAAATTGCCGGGGATGTCAATGGAATCAGCGTGGTGCAGAAGAGAAGAGAGATACGGCAGTCTGCCATGGCCAAAACAGAGGAATAAAAATGCGGAGGAGCGGGAGACAGAGAGTTTCTGCTAGGAAATCTTCAGTTCAGGGAGGCCGGAGAGGAAAATTCTCCGGCCTCTTTTTTGCACGCTTTCACTTAACAATAGCCCAGATTCGGCTGTGTGGGGGGGAGGTAAACTCGTATGATGCTGTGGTTCCCACGGGATTAAGATGGGAATGGTCTTTTGGGGCCTGCGTAAATTATTCCGCATACGGGTGGTTTTCATGTCGCCCCCCTCGGCAAAGAAAAAAGTCACAAAGTTGGCTAAAAAAATTTGCGGGACAAAGAAGCTGGCAATAAGGAATCCTTTTCCATTACGGTAAAATCGGGGCTGGTTCACACCGGCCGGAGAGCGGACGGGACAAGCTGTTTCAGTGTTTCGCTGAGTGGGATGAAGGTGGCCTTCCAACGCTTGAGAGAACCACTGATATTCTTTTGTTGAGAAAACAGCAAGGCCGCCGAGGAAAAGAGTTTCCTGACGGGCGGGAAGACAGTTTTCAAAAATAAAAACAGGCGGCGTTTGTGGACGGGAGAAGCAGACTGTCAGGAATCAAAAATTTTCAACAAGAAAAACCCTCTGGAAATCCAGAGGGCAGAAACGATGAATAGGTCGGGCTCGCAGGAAATATTGTTAGGAAAACATCTGTTCCAGGAAGCGCAATGCTTCTGAACGGCGTTCCTTTGAAAAAGAGGCGCCGCAGAAAAAGCCCTTTTTCAGCTCTTTCTTAATTTCCAGAGCGTCTTCATTGGTGCAGGAAAGATAATTGCCTTTCCCAGCATTAGAAATTTTGCGGTAGACGTCGATCCAATGCATCCCAAGAGGCTGGCCGGCGCCCGGTACCCATTGGATAGCGTTAAGCTCGGGAATCGCCAAGAGATCGTCAAGATTCTGGAGCTGTCCAATCCCGTCCAGATGGTAGATCACGTTGTCCAGTTCCCGGCAGTGGCGGAGGACAGAATCAAGGACAAATTTACGGAACATATCATTTCCCAGCATATAGCAGAAATCGCATTGGATAATATAGGAAGGTTTGGAGCTGAACAGCATGCTCCAGTCAGAATATCCGGTATTGCATTCCTCCAGCACGCTGTTAAAATCGAGATAGGCTTGCCTCCAGGCCTCGTCGGTTTCCTGAATGACCCGAAGCACCTCTTCCGGTTCGTCGTATAAATCATACAAAAGGTTTTCAGTTCCCCGCAGGGTGGCAACTACATCCAGCACGCCGCCCAAATCGGGCATTCCCATCACCACATTACCGTGCCATTTTTTATTTCCGGCGCGGTAGAGATCTTTAATCCGGCGGGCATAGAGGCTATCAGGATTATATTTTACATGAATTTCGGAGATTTCCCTTTCCTTATCAGCGAAAAACCATACGTTCCCAGACGGTGTGACTTCCAGTCTGGCGCCGCAGAAGCACGCCAGAACACCGGGACCAAAATGGTTAAATCCCATGTAGGGATAGGCGTCCCCAAGAAATTCGCATTGGCTGAGCTGGTAATCCACCGCCTCGATCACCTCATCTGGAGTATAGGAGAAGTCGTTGCAGTTCCCCTGCGCGGGCATGGGAGCCCTTGGGGCGGGCGCGTCAGGCTGGTAAGCGTCTCCGATAACGGTGCGGACAAGGGGACGTTCTAGCTTTCCTTCCCACCAGAGAGAATAATTTTTTTTTGTTTCATCCCATTGTTTTTCTGTGAAATGAATTGGCATAATATCACCTCTGGCATAATTATACCTTTCCATAGAAAAAAGAAAATACAGATTTCATTTCAAAACATACAGATTTTAACACAGATCGGAATTTGCTCAGCAATTGAGGTTGATTTGACGGTAATGCAGAGGGCTGACTCCGTAATATTGCTTGAAGGTATTGGAAAAATGATAGCCGCTTGAGAAATTGAGCTGTTCCGCGATCGACTGCACAGTTTCATTGGTGGAATGAAGCAGCTGTTCGGCACGCTGCAATTTCTGCTGCATGACAAATTTGGACGGTGAAGTTCCGGTATGCTTGTGAAAGAGCTTGTTCAGATAGGACAGGCTGATATGATGGGCCTCGGCAATGGCTCTTGTATGGGTGATCCCGCATAGATGAATTGATATGTAATGAAGAATCTGTAAAAATAGAAAATCCTCAGAGGAATTGTCGGCGGATCGGGCGAAGGTCAGTCCGGAATGCCGGAGAAGCTCGAGAAAAATCCGCTTGAGAGAAAGGCTCATAGCGGCAAAATATCCCGGCTGCTTATTCTGATTTTCTTTTTGTATGGAGGCGTACAGGGCAAGCATTTCCCGCGTGACCCCGAAATGATGGGAATGGCTGCCCCATTGCTCATAGATAGACTTAAAAAGCTGTTCGGAAGCAGGGGAAAGGGAGGTATTGAAATGAATCCAATAATTATTATGGGGCGTTTGGGGGGAGGTGCCGATTTTGTGAGGAACAAAAGGAGGGATCAGGATAAAATCCCCCGCGTGAAGCTCATAACGGCTTTGTCCAATGGTAATGTGGCTGACGCCTCCGATATTATAAATCAGCTCCCTGTCGCCGATAATGCGGGTATCGCAGGAGCCGCCGAGGTATTCCTTCTGATGCCCGAAGCGGTTGATATGAAAGGATATTTCAGAAAGCTGCTGTGACAGAGGATCATAACTGGGCTCAAAAATTGTGATAGCGCTCATAATTTTCTCCTGAATCTTAACAGAAAATAAATTTATTCTTGCTTATTATAAAAAATTGAGTTACAATGGCAACAAGTCAATTGGGGGGGAAGATTTCATGATTGGACTAACTTCAGTTACATTTCGTCAGCTGCCCTATCAGGATATCATAGATCTTGCCAGGCAGGCGCGGTTGAACGGAATTGAATGGGGCTCTGATATCCATGTGCCGGAAGGGAACATCCCTCTGGCGGAGGAGGTTGCGGAACAGACGGCAAAGGCCGGGCTGAGGGTAATTTCTTATGGCTCTTATTACCGGTTAGGAACCTACGAAAACGCGAAAAAGGAATTTTTTAAATATTTAGAAACAGCGTCTGCCCTGAAAGCGCCCGTTATCCGTGTTTGGGCGGGGACAGCGGAGCCGGACGCTATCAGTGAGGTTGAATTTCTGCGTCTTGCATCTGAAGCCCAGGCTATTGCCCATATGGCGGAGGAAAGGGGAATAACGGTCGCTTTTGAATACCACAGGGGAACGCTGACTCAGGACAGCCGGAGCGCCCTGCGTCTTCTCAGAATCGCTGACTGCGCCAACCTGAAAACCTATTGGCAGCCCAATCCGGATATTTCCTTTGAAGAGAATAAGAGGGAATTGCAGGAAATCCTGCCGTATCTTTCCAATATTCATGTCTTTCACTGGGAAGGCGCTAACGTCCGGTATCCTCTTGCCGAGGGGGCGAAAAAATGGAGGGAATTCATTTCCCTGAGCCTGGATAAGCGGCCGTCTTATATTATGGAATTTGTCAAGGATGACAGCGGGGAGCAGTTTTTGCGGGATGCCGCGGCGCTGAAGGAATGGCTGGGTGTCCACCTGGATGACCAGGGCACAAACGGCTGATTTGGTGCGGTAAAATTGAAATTAAAGATTTGGATAGAGCTCCGGCCCTTGCGGCAGACGGGGCTCTTTTTTTTCTGCCTCCGGCTTGTCGGCACGGGGGGAATGTCCTGTAATACGGCGGTAAGCCCGGTAAAAGGAGGAATAATCCCCGAAGCCGGCACTAAGCCCAGCCTGGGCGGTGGAAGCGCCTTCCATAATTAAATTCTGCGCCAGCGTTACTCTTTTATAAATAACATATTCCCCGATGGTAGTTCCCGTCGCCTTTCGAAACAGCTTGTTCATATGGTGCTTGCTGATAAAAAATTTTGCCGATAGGGCATCTAGGGTGATATTCTCCGTTAGACTGCGGTTCAGATATTGGATCAATTCCGACAGAGAATCGGAAAGGCGTTCCTGCGGATGAGATATTTTAGTGCAGTGGCTGACAAAAAGAATTCTTGCCAGCAGCGCCTGGATTGCAATAGACAGGGAGGTATCCAAAAGTTCTTCCGGCATATGCGCGCTGTCAATGACATTCTGTATGAAGGGAAAAAGGTCATATTTTTCCAAGTCCTCATAAAAAATATCCAGCTCCGGCTTCCCTTGGTGAAAAGTGGAAAGAAGCAGATGGCGATTCTCTACAGGCAGAATATTTGGAGAAAAATGCAGGGAGAAACGCCCATATTCCTCCTTCCCGTCTACATGCGCGCCGTGAAAGCAGTTAGGGGGCAGAAGAAGAAGACTGTGGGGGGTGAGCTGGTATTTTTTCCCCTCCACCAGATAGCAGGTTTGACCGCTGAGAAAATAGTAAATTTCAAACATGGGATGGCAATGAAAGACAAACTGCGGATTGATCTCGTGGGTAAAGGCGTAATGAAAATGAAGCTCTTTGCTTTCAAAAGAAATCACTGACACGACGGCGTCCTCCTAATGGATAAGATCAGGATAAATTAAGTATGCATCAAAATCGCTAGATTTGCAATACAAAAGGACATAAATGCAATGGAGTATTTTAAGGAAGTGGTTATACTTTAAATTAATTTCTAGATAGCTTATTAGAATTTTTTATTGAATATTTTACTGCTGTTTTTAGAATGAACATTTTTTATTAGCGATTTATGCAATCGGCCCGGTTCTTTCCCATATCGGTGGACGAACCCAAAAAGGCTTTATCAAGATAGAAGCTCAGCGCCGGAAAGGGGAAAGAGGAAAAGAAAACGTAAGGGAAGGAGGAAAGGGGTCCCCCAACGGCGCGGCAAATATAAAATGATGCAATGGAAGGAAGGGTTTACTTTGCGAAAAAGGCGAATTAAGGGTTTACTGGCGGTAATGGCGGCAGCATGTCTCAGCATATCCCCATTGGCAGGCTGCCAGGCACAAAGCGTATCCTCAACAACTTCCTCAGATAACCAGACAAGCAAAACAAACAGTTCCGAGGCCGGTAGTGAGGAAATCGTGACCATAGAATTTTACGGTTTCGGACAGAACCCGAGCAACAGCTATTTCAAGTGGCAGCAGGACTATTTTGCGGAAAAAATCGGAGTTAATGTAGCCATCATCTCAGCTGATTCGGAAAGGCTGCAGCCGATGCTGTCGGCGGGGAATCTGCCGGATATGGGATGCTACGCGGTAAATGGTTCCCTGTCGCAGGCAATCCAGGGAGGCCATTTGCTGGATTTGACGCCGTATGAAAAGGAGATAAGCAACTTTACGGAAAAATGGCCGGAGGCGGCCCAGTATTCGAAGGATTATATGAGCAACGGCACGGGCAAGCTGTACGGACTGCCGGGGGCGCTGGGGAGGCCGAACAGCTTCGCGCTGAATACTGGGACCTACGCGACGCAGGTGAGATGGGATATTTATGAAAAGGCGGGGAAGCCGGAAGTGACGGATATGTACAGCTTTTTGGACGCCGCGGTAAAGATGAAAGAGGTCTATCCCACCACGGAAGACAGGCTGGATTACGGGGGGCCAATGGCCCAATATTAAAAAATACTTTTATACCCATCATTTCCATAAGTCTGGAAAGATAAGAAAATTTCTATTGGGAAGGAAGTAAAGTGACGGACTAGTAACGAGCCGGTGAAGGAAAATAAAAAGCTTTAATATATGGCCGGACTTAGACAAAGCCGCGGTAAAAATAAGAACGCTAATGATAGATGCGGAAACAGTAAGCGATCCATGAGGCGATCGCCAAAACCGCTATATTTGCAATATAAAAGAGCATAATTGCAATGGAAAAATTTTTTTTAACTGCTATACTTGAAAGAGATTTCTCTGTCGGAATTTGGACGGAGAAACCATTATTTATCAGATAAGGGAGAGAAAGAAACATGCAGGTAGGTGCACAGCTTTACACATTGCGTGATTTTATCCAGAATGAAAAGGATTTCGCTCGTTCTATGGAAAAGGTGGCGGCTATGGGGTACAGGGTGGTTCAGATTTCCGCTGCGGGTCCCATCGCTCCCAAGACTATGAAGGATATCTGTCACAGCAACGGACTGAAAATTGCTTTGACGCATACCGATCCCAACCGGATTCTCAACGAGACGGATAAGGTGATTGAGGAGCATCAGATTTTGGACTGCGATTATATCGGAATTGGAGGCATGCCCCAGAAGTACCGCGATCCGGTATGGTATCCCTATTTTGCGGAGGATTTTAAGGAGCCTGCCCGGAAGCTGGCGAAAGCCGGAAAGCTTTTGATGTATCATAACCACAATTTTGAATTTGAGAAAATTGACGGCGTTACTATTTTGGAGCGTATTGTAAAGGATTTCGCCCCTGATGAGCTGGGCTTTACTTTGGACACCTATTGGATTCAAGCGGGCGGCGCCGAAATTCTTAGCTGGATTGAAAAGTTGGAGGGAAGGCTGCCCTGTGTCCATCTCAAGGATATGTCCGTCAACGGTATGACCCCGAAAATGGCTCCTGTCCTGGAAGGCAGCATTGATTTTTCCAAGCTGATCCCGGCTTTTGAAAAGGCCGGTACCAAATACCTTCTTGTGGAGCAGGATGTTTGTGAGGGAAGCCCCTTTGTCTGCTTGAAAAAAAGCTATGACAATCTGAGCGCTTTGGGATATAAATAAAACGGGGAGGAATTTGCATGGATCAGAAGGTTAGAATCGGGATTATCGGCATTGGAAATATGGGTTCCACTCATGCCAAAAATATTGTGGAGGGGAAGGTGCCGCGGCTTTCCCTGACCGCTGTGGCGGATAATAACCCCGACAGGCTGGAATGGGCGGAAAAAACCTTGCCGGAAACTGTAGCGCGTTTTTCTGACGCGGAGGAACTGATGAACAGCGGCCTGGTGGACGCCGTGCTGATAGCGGTGCCCCATTATTTCCATCCTCCCTTTGCGATAATGGCGATGGAAAAAGGGCTTCATGTGCTGTGTGAAAAGCCCGCGGGCGTTTACACCAAACAGGTTCGGGAGATGAATGGGGTCGCGAAGGGAAAACAGGTGGTCTTCGCCATGATGTTTAACCAGCGTACGAATTGTGTTTATCGGAAGATGCACGAGCTGGTGTACAGCGGAGAGCTGGGAGCCATCAAGCGCACTAATTGGATTATTACCGACTGGTACCGCACCCAGGCTTATTACGATTCCGGCAGCTGGAGGGCCACTTGGGCCGGCGAGGGCGGCGGCGTCCTGCTGAATCAGTGTCCCCATAACCTGGATCTCTGGCAGTGGATCTGCGGCATGCCCTCCAAGGTGACGGCCTTCTGCCACAATGGAAAGTGGCATCATATCGAGGTGGAGGATGATGTCACCGCCTATGTGGAATACCCCAACGGGGCCACAGGCGTTTTTGTCACCACCACCGGAGACGCTCCTGGAACCAACCGCTTTGAAATCACTTTGGAAAAAGGAAAGCTGGTTTGTGAAAATGACAAGCTGACCCTTTGCCGTCTGACGAAGAATGAGCGGGAGCATTGCTTTGAGGAAAAAGAGGGCTTCAAAAAACCTGACTGCGAAACAGTAGAGGTGGAGACCGACGGCCAAAATCCGCAGCATATCGGCGTTATGCGCGCTTTTACAGATGCGATCCTGGATGGCTCTCCGTTGGTAGCCAGGGGAGAAGAGGGAATAAACGGCCTGACCCTTTCCAATGCCATGCATCTTTCCAGCTGGCTCGGCCGGACAGTGGAGCTGCCTCTCGACGAAGAGCTTTTCTATGAAGAGCTTCAGAAACGGGTGGCTTCCTCCAAGGTGAAGGAAGGAAAGTCTGTGGTATTTGATACAGAAGGAACCTATGGTTCTAAATAGCTGCAATCGCGAAAACAGGTGGGCTCTGAGGAGCTCTGCCTGCTTTCGTGTTTCTGAGGAAATTTTTTGGTGCAAGAATTGAAATTGGAAGCGGAAGGGATGGTTTTTATCATGAGAAGCGCAATCGTTGGGTGCGGCGGCATTGCCCAAGTTCATGCCAAGGTTTTGGATGCTTTGCCTGAAGCGGCGCTGTGCGGATTTGCAGATATCAAAAAAGAGCGGGCCGATAGAATGGCGGAGCAGTATGGCGGAAGGGCTTATGAAAACCTGGAAGAAATGCTGGAAAAGGAACAGCCGGAGGTACTGCATATCTGTACGCCCCACTATCTTCACGTTCCCATGGCAGAGCTGGCTTTGGAGAAGGGAATTCATGTCCTGATGGAAAAGCCGCCGGCTATTTCCGCGGAACAGCTGGCGGATATCAAAAAAATTACCGCTTTAAATTCCTCTGTACAGCTTGGAATTTGTTTCCAAAACCGTTATAATAAAAATACCGTCAAGGCTTTGCGGCTCATGCGGGAAGGAAAAACCGGAGCTGTTCTCGGCGCGCGGGCGTTTGTCACATGGAAACGCGGCGAAAAATATTACACGGAGAGTGGATGGAGGGGCTCCCTTGCCACTGAAGGGGGCGGCGTGCTGATCAACCAAGCCATTCATACTTTGGATCTGCTGGGCTATTTTCTGGGAGATCCGGTGAGCGTGGAGGCAAATATCTGTAATCACCATTTGAAGGGAATTATCGAGGTGGAGGATACGGCGGAGGCCTATATCCGGTTTAAAAATCAGAACGCCTCTTTTTACGCCACAACCGCATATTGTACTGACGCGCCTGTTTTTATTGAGCTGGTTTGCGAAAATATGACCTTGCAGCTTGAGGCCAATGAACTGGTGTGCAGATATCCCAATGGGGAAAAGGAGAGTATTCGGTTTCAAAAGGAAGACTTTCTTGGCAAAGACTACTGGGGAGAGGGGCATATGGCCCTTGTAAAGGATTTTTATCAATGCCTGCTGAGCGGAAGGCATTTCGCGATTGATATTGATGAAGCGTCCCGGGCGCTGAACTTGATGCTTGGAATTTACCGTTCGTCTGAAACAAAGACGGCGGTAGCGTTGAAAAAATAAGATAGGAAGGATGGTTTGTTGTCATGCAGACTTCAGATGGAATGAATTACGCTCCGAAAGGAAAGGCAGCTCCGGTTGTTTCGGGAAATGAATTCGTTTTTGCGGCGATTGCGCTGGATCACGGCCATATCAACGGCATGTGCAATGGTTTGACCGAGGCCGGCGGGATGTTAAAATATGTGTATGATCCCGATCCCAAAAAGGTGGAAGCATTCGTTAAGAATTATCCCCAGGTAAAGGTCGCCAGATCGGAGGAAGAGATTTTTGAGGATCCGGAAGTAAAAATGGTTGCCTCTGCGGCCATTACCTCGGAACGCTGCCCCTTGGGGCTTCGCGTTATGGCCGCAGGAAAGGACTACTTTACAGACAAAGCTCCTCTGGTCAGCTTGGAGCAATTGCGCCAGGCGAAGGAGATGGTGAAAAAAACCGGGCGGAAGTATATGGTCTATTACAGCGAACGGCTTCATACGGAAAGCGGTGTTTATGCCGATGAACTGATCCGAGAGGGCGCTATCGGCAAGGTGCTTCAGGTGATTGGCATGGGACCTCATCGTCTCGGCGCCGCCGGCAGGCCGGATTGGTTTTTTAAAAAAGCGCAATATGGAGGAATTCTCTGTGATATAGGCAGCCATCAGATTGAACAGTATCTGCAATATGCCGGCGTGAAGGACGCGGCGGTTGTCCGCAGCCAGGTGGCGAATTATGCTCATCCCATGTATCCTGAACTGGAGGATTTTGGAGACGCTATGCTGGTGGGGGATAACGGCACAACCAATTATTTCCGTGTTGACTGGTTTACACCCGATGGGTTAAGCACCTGGGGAGATGGGAGAACCGTTATTCTTGGAACAGAAGGATATATTGAATTGAGAAAATATGTCAATATCGGCACTGAGGATGGACAGGACAATGTGTTCGTTGTCAATGGAAAGGGAGAAAAGAAGATGAATGTCCACGGCAAAATCGGTTATCCCTTCTTCGGCCAGCTGATTTTGGACTGTTTGAACGGGACGGAGAACGCCATGACCCAGGAGCATGCCTTCAAAGCGGCGGAACTGTGTGTCAAGGCGCAGATGCAGGCGGTAAGAATCAAATAAATTTCTTTGTTTTCAGCAACCTGTCAAAATGATAAATTGTTGGATGACTATGGAGGATAACCGTATCATGGATATGACGCTGAGATGGTTTGGTACAGGGTTTGACAGTGTGTCACTGGAGCAAATCCGGCAGATCCCGGGTGTGACGGGAGTTATTACCACATTGTATGATACCAAGCCGGGAGAAGTTTGGAGCGGGGAACGGATCCGTGCGATGAAGGAGGAGGTGGAGGCCTCCGGTCTTGCCGTCAAGGGAATTGAAAGTGTCAACATTCACGATGACATTAAAATTGGCCTTGACAGCAGAGATCAATATATTGAAAATTATATTCAGACCCTGATCCGGCTTGCTGAGGAAGGCATCCACATGGTATGCTATAATTTCATGCCGGTCTTTGACTGGACGCGCTCCAATTTGGCAAAGAGAAGGCCCGATGGCTCCACGGTTCTTTCTTATGATCAGGAGCTCATTGATAAAATCGATCCGGACGGTATGCTTAAGAACATCGGCAGCGGTTCCAACGGCTTTCTTTTGCCCGGCTGGGAACCGGAGCGTCTGGCCCATTTGAAGGAATTGTTTGAAATGTACGCAGATGTGGACAGAGAAAAGCTGTTTGATAATTTGCAATATTTCCTTTCGGCTATTATGCCCACCTGTGAAAAATATGAAATCAAAATGGCTATCCATCCGGACGATCCCGCATGGCCGGTGTTTGGCCTTCCAAGAATTGTGACCAACAAGGAAAATCTGCTGCGGCTCACACGATGCGTGGACAGCCCTTGTAATGGCGTAACTCTTTGCACAGGCTCTTTGGGTTCTAATCCGGATAATGATATTCCGGATACCATCCGTTCCCTGAAGGGAAAAATTCACTTTGCCCATGTGCGCAATGTCATCTATTTGGCTCCAGGCAAATTTGACGAGGCTGCCCATCTTTCTTCCGACGGCTCTTTGGATATCTATGAAATTATGAAGGCGTTGTATGATATTGATTTTGACGGTCCGGTGCGGCCGGATCATGGACGTATGATTTGGGGAGAAAGGGCAATGCCCGGTTATGGATTGTATGACAGAGCTTTAGGGGCGGCCTATCTGAATGGTTTGCTTGAAGCGATTGAAAAATCATCGAAATAAAGGATAAGGAGTAGATACAGAATGAAACTGAGCAATCAGGAACTTAAAAACAGGAAAATTTGGGAGGAAAAGGGGTTTGAGCTTCCCGGATTTGATAGGGAACAGGTGAAAAAAAATACGGAAGAGCGCCCCGCATGGGTGCATTTTGGAGCCGGAAATATTTTCCGCGCCTTCCCGGCTGCTGTGCAGCAGCAGATTTTAAACAGCGGTGCCGCCGATACGGGCATTGTGGTCGCCGAGGGCTATGATTATGATATTATCGGCAAGGCATACTGTCCTTATGACGATCTGAGCCTGCTAGTAGTCCTGAAGGCAGATGGAACGATTGAGAAAAAGGTGATTGGCAGCGTTGTTTCTTCTCTGACGGCGGACAGCGCCAATGAGCAGGATTGGAAGAGGCTCTGCTCGATTTTCAGAAACCCTTCCCTCCAGATGGCCAGCTTTACCATTACGGAAAAGGGATACAGCCTTGTCAACGGTGCTGGAGAATATCTTCCGGACGTGGCCTTTGATTTGGAAAACGGTCCCAAGCAGCCCAGGGGGATCATGGCGAAGATTGCCGCTTTGTGCTATGAAAGATATCTTGCGGGTAAATATCCTCTGGCTCTGGTCAGCATGGATAACTGTTCTCACAACGGGGAAAAGCTTTACATGGCGGTCAGCAGAATCGTTGAAACATGGGAGGAGAAGGGCCTGGTGGAGAAGGACTTTGTGAAATATATAGAAAATCCCTCCTGTGTATCCTTCCCATGGTCGATGATTGACAAGATTACTCCCCGTCCGGATGCCAAAGTGAGGGAAATGCTGGAAGCCGACGGATTTGAGGATACCAATATTATTATTACCGATAAAAAGACCTATACCGCGCCTTTTGTAAACGCGGAGGAAGCTCAGTATCTTGTTATTGAGGATTTGTTCCCCAATGGACGTCCCGCGCTGGATAAGGGCGGCGTCATCTTTACCAACCGGGAGACAGTGAATATGGTGGAAAAGATGAAGGTCTGCACCTGTCTGAATCCGCTTCATACCGCTTTGGCTGTTTTTGGATGCCTACTTTCCTACCAGACGATTTATGAAGAAATGCGGAATGAAAGCCTGAAAAAGCTGGTGGAGAAGATTGGATATGTGGAAGGAATGCCAGTGGTGGTGGATCCCAAGATTATTCATCCTATGGATTTCATCAGGGAGGTTTTAGAGGTACGCCTTCCCAATCCATTTATGCCTGACGCTCCTCAGCGTATCGCTACGGATACCTCTCAAAAGCTTTCCATCCGTTTCGGGCAGACCATCAAGGCATACTCAGAGTGCCCTGATTTGGACGTTTCCACCTTGGAATGCATTCCGTTGGTGTTTGCTGGCTGGTGCAGGTATTTGATGGGAATCAATGACAATGGCGAAGCCTTTGAATTAAGCCCGGATCCCATGCTTTCTCAGGTGGTTCCTACGGTTAAAGACATTAAGCTGGGAGATAAGGGCCCCTTTGGTGAGAAGCTGAAGCCCATTCTCAGCCAGGAAAAGATTTTTGGTGTGGATCTCTATGCCCTTGGAATTGCCCCGAAGGTAGAGGGTTATTTTGAAAAATTGGTGGCGGGAAAGGGTGCCGTACAAGCGACGCTCAATGAAATGTTTGGCCTGTAAAGCTTGAGAAAAGGTGAAAAACCAGCGTGGTGTGAAACCGCACTGGTTTTTTATAGAATAAAGCCGGATATCAGATTTTCTGATATCCGGCTTTATTCTACCCATGAGCAATGCAAAAGATAAAAGAGCAGCTTGACTGGTATTTACATTCTCATGTGGTGGGTAAATTCGCTCTGCTTATAGACTGTATGTATGGAATTAGTAATGTTATATATTTTTTGAGGCGCCGTCAGGGGATGAGCCGGTCGCCAATTTTGATAGGCGAGAAGATTGCGGCTGCCAGTTGGAGGGCCGTTTATGGAACAATGGAACCGGCTTTGTCTTTCCTTAAAGGGGAATGCCCGTGGTATGTTTTTGGCAAAAAAACTAAATGGGCTTTTCTTCCATAGCCCTTTGGCTGGTTTGTAAAAAACTGTTGAAACCTGAGAAAAGCTTTTAGGATTAATAATTCCTTAAAAGTGTTATTTCAGAAATGGGTCGGTAAAATAAAATCAAAGTGTTGTAAGCTGTATTTAACTCTATCCGACGATAGGATGCCGGAAAAGCGGAAAAAATTTAATCGCTGTTTCCTAACTACCTTCAAAAACGAAAGTATCGCCGGATAGAGTATGCCGCGGACTGTTATAAACGGCTTTTACCAAGGACGGAATAGATGAAATATTCAATATCTTCCCAGCGGGGAGTGAAAGCTTCTTTTTTCAATCACAATAACAAAAAGTGAATTCAATCAAAGGAAAATAAGGAATGGGAATCAAATGGAAGGCACCGCCGTATGGAAAATTACGTCTTTTCCCAATAAAAGGATATGGAAGATGGCCGTGGTCATATATGGCGGGATTTTCCCTATACAGCTCGCGTTTTTCGAATAATACCGACGAGCTTTTATTTTTTCCCTGGTTGTGATATATTATAGAAAACTGGTGACAGAATAATTTGATAGGGGGAGCATAGGATGAAGCTGAAATATTTGGGAACGGCGGCCGCGGAAGGCTGGCCGGCTATTTTCTGTGACTGCGATAATTGCCGAAAGGCAATGAAGCGGGGAGGAAGGCATATCAGGACCCGAAGTCAAGCATTGGTTGATGATAAACTTCTGCTTGATTTTCCAGCGGACAGCCTGATGCACATGCTGGCATATGGGATTCCTATGTCAGAGCTGCATACTTGCCTGATTACGCATAGTCATCCGGATCATCTGTACCCGGCTGATTTGGAGATGAGGAAGCAGGGTTTTTCTCATTTGGACAGCGGGGATCCGTTGGTGCTGTATGGCTCAAAGGTGGCGCTCAGCAAGGCTGGAGATATGTTAGAGGAACATGCCAAGGAACTTGAAGGACGTGTTTCTCTGTCGGAAATTGAGCCCTTTCAGATATTTGAGACGGAAGGGTACAAAGTGACAGCTCTGCTGGCTGATCATGATCCCAGGAGCGGGCCGCTGTTTTATTTGATTCAAAAGGAGGGCAAAAGCCTGCTTTACTGTCATGATACGGGATATTTTCCCGAGGAAACCTGGAAATATCTTGAAAGGGTGCGCCCTCATTGCAGTTTTGTTTCCATAGACTGCACCAACGGGCTTCTGCCCTATAAAAGAGGGCACATGGGAGTGTCGGCGGCCTGTGAAACGGTGGAGCGGCTGAAAGAAATTGGATGTGTGGAAGGAAAAACGCTCCTGTGTTTAAATCATTTTTCTCATAACGGCGGGATATTGTATGATGAGTTGGTTCCAATCGCCAAAGAAAAAGGAATGATGGTTTCCTATGACGGATTGGAGATCAATTTTTAATTTTCCTCTGGTTCCGCTTTAAGGGGAGACAGCGTCCGGCGTAAAATTGTAAATTACGGGATTTCGGGCGGATGATTACAGCTTATTACAGAAGGATGGCTTGAAAATTGCCGGGACTTTCAAATCGTTTTCAGTATGTTTTTAAGATTAGGAATTGAGGCTGAAAACCAGAAAGCCTTTGCTCAGAATCAGGGCTGCTGGAGAGGAGGAATGAAACAATTGTATGGCAATCAATTGCCAGTCTGTTTGAGAAGGAATTTTATCTGGCGGCGGTATCCGGCTGTTTTTTCCTTTCCCCGGTTCATCCGGGACTGTATGAATCAATACGGCGGAAGCGGTACCGTTTAGGTCCGTTTTCACTCGCTTCCGCGATATTTACTGTTATAAGTAGTTCTATATACCATACGCCCTTTGGAAAAGGAAAATGTGATTCAGCTTAAACTGGATCAAAAAAGAGGAATCAGTCCGTGTGGCTGATTCCTCTTTTTTGATAACATGAAATGAGTTTAACTATTTTTATCTTTTCCGGCCTTTTCATCGGAGGACATAAAGTCGGTAATATCTTCTTCTTTTTCAGAATCCAGGATTTCAAACTCATCTTCTCCCGGGATATCTTCCTCTTCGTCGAATTCTTCGAAATCCTCTTCCTCATCCTCCTCATAGTCGTCTTGATATTCCTCATCTTCCAAATCATCTTCATCGGCTGTGCCGCCATTGGTTGGAGGATTACCGCTGCCGCCGTTTCTGCGCCCGCGGACAATATCAAAAATAACAAAGCCAACACCGCCAACGCCTAAAACAAGGAGGAGAATGCCCACCCAAAGCATCCAGCTTCCATTGTCAGCTTCCTTGTTAACAGTACTGGAGGTATTTTCAGAAGAAAC
>JAHZIE010000011.1:46603-51757 GCA_019419895.1 Clostridiales bacterium
GGAAATTTCGCTTTCCTCTGAAGAAGATTCTTCAGAGGAGCTGTCTTCTTCAGAACTTGTTTGAGAGGTAGCGGATGCATTCTGGGAAATTATCAGTCTATAGCTTAAATATCGGCCGCTGGAATCGGGAACCGGCAGAGTGATGGTGGTTCCACCCAATACGCCCCATTCGGTGGAGGAAGCTTTGGTTCTTCCGTCTGAATAAACGGCGGTTACTTTGATGGTGGAAACGCTGGAAGGAAGCGTACCTGTAACAGTTTTTTTAGAATGGGAAATACCAAAATTAGAACCGTAATCAATTCCCGTGACAGGATCGATGATTTTAACAGATTTTAATGTCACTTGCGTGAAGGTGGAAGAAGAACTGCTGTCAGGTTTGTTGTTGCCGCCGGAATTGCTGCTGGAATGGGTACTGGAAGCGGAAGAAGCACTGGAAGTGGAGGAGGTACTGGAGGTAGAAGATCCCCCTTCCTCAGAGCTTATATCAGAGGAAGGATTGGGGTCCGGATTCGGCTCGACGCTGCTTGAAGAGGATTCTTCCGGTGGTTTTGGGGACAGACTGCTGTTCCAAGCGGGATTATCCCCCTCCTGTGAGCTGCTGGAATCTATGTGGGAATTTGATTCAGTCTGCCCCCAGAATACCTGTACGGAACACGTTGCAAGAAGAACCGCCGCCAAGAGGCTAATGGAGCAAGCTTTTATCTTCTTCAAAAGGATCCCTCCTGTAAATTTTGAATATCCCTGCCTGACGCGATCAGCGTGATGAGAAAAACTTAGAGAAAATCCGCGTATTCAAACACGATAGCTTTCAACAGGAAATTTTTTATTTTTAGACAGATAATAGAATTATCATACCACAAATTATGACCGAAAAACAACTGTTTCTCATATATTTTACAGATTGATCTGTAAAAAACGGACGGAAAATTTTTGCTAAACACCATTTAAAACTGCCGCGGGTGGCATTTTTTGTGAATTAAATACCTGAAAAAGGTAATTTTATTGCGGATTGGTATTGTAATCGTCGCCTGGTAATGATAAACTGATAATGATATTTTCTTTAAAATACTCAATTTGTTTGTATTTTATTTGTACAATGCGGAAAATGAGACCTGTAAAATTTGAAGGGAAAGGTTGAAGCAAATGGCTAAGAAAGTGAAAATCTGTGCTGACAGCACCTGCGATTTAAGTCCTGAATTATTATCTCAATATGATATTGACGTCTTTGCGCTTCCAGTCAATCTGGGGGAAAAGGCCTGCTTAGATGGTATCGACGTACAGCCGGATGATCTCTATCAGTATTATCGGACAACCGGAAAATTATCCACAACATCCGCTCCCTCCATGCCGGAATATTTGGAGTTTTTTAAAAAATACGTGGAGCAGGGGGTGGCTGTTATCCATTTCAGCATCAGTTCTGAGATGACAATTACTCACAACAACTGCCGCATGGCCGCGGAAACACTCCCGGATGTGTATGCCATTGATACCCAGTCCCTTTCTTCCGGAATGGGACGTCTTGCCATTGAAGCCGCAAAGATGGCGCAGGAGGGAATGGATGCTGAGTCTATTGTGGAACGCATCAATCAAAAGAAAAATTTGGTTGAGGTCAGCTTTATTCTTGATACCTTGGAATTTTTGTGGAAGGGCGGACGGTGCTCCGGCTTGTCTGCGATGGGGGCGAATTTGCTCAAGCTGAAGCCCTGTATTGAAGTGAAGGATGGAAAGATGGTTGTCGGGAAAAAATACCGGGGCCAGTTGGGAAATGTGCACGGTGAGTATATTGAAAACTGCCTGAAGGGACGTACTGACCTGGATCTGTCCTTGATTTTTATTACCCACTCAGGCATTGAACAGCAGTATATTGATCGGGCTGTGGCAAAGGTCAAACAGGTTCAGCCGTTCCAGGAGGTTATTGTTACAAAGGCGGGCTGTTCTGTTTCCAGCCACTGCGGCCCTGGAACACTGGGCATCATTTATATGAGAAAGTAAGCCGGTAAAAATTGAATTCTCCTGATTCTGAGGCTCCCAGCCCACAAAAAAAGGCGGGGAGCCTCTTCGTTTTCTGCGGGCGGGAGGGCTTGTCATACAATCAGACGCAAATGCCGGAAAATATGTCCCGGCTTCTACAGACACTGGGGAAATATCGGTCAATGCCATTGTGGGCGGACAGATTTTTAGAGAAGGCGCTGGAAGGAAAATAGAAAAGCCATTAACATGTATGAAAAAAGAATCCTTTTTATGACTCTCCAGTGAAAAATTGCTCTCAAATCCTGATGAAACATTGGGGAAATGACGGAGATGATCCAGTCGATCCGGTGCATAGGAGATAACGCTAGGCTGAATTAGCGAATCAAAAGAGATTGATTTCTATGATGTGGGAAATAAGAGGAAAGAGGTTCCGTGGGATAAACAGAAGGCATGCTTCGGCAGGAAAAGCAGTGGGAACTGATTTGCTATTTTCAGACAAAGAAAGCGTGAAAAAATTGTCAGCCCCCAACGAGGGGGCTGACAGTTATGCTGTGGGGAATTTTTCTTGCCGGCTTTAATAAAAAGCGCATAAGAAAAACAAGCAGACGAGGTTCCAAAAGCTGGAGGAGCGCTGGCAAAAGGGCAGGGCGGCGATAGACAACGTCACTATTCTATCAAAGTTACGTTTGAGCAGGAAGCGCTAAAACCACATTTTCAGTATTCAGCCCGGAAAGTCTCATCCCGTTGGCAGTTCGTCCTCCCCCACAGGAATTTCATCGTATGGAAGTGAATCCCAAAGTTTCTCCAGGTCGACAGGGGCGATTTTGTATGTGACGCCGTCCATCTGAAGCAGCTTACCATCTCCCAGGACATGCAGGACGACGGTGCTGCCGGAAGTGAGATAAAACTGAAAATAAATCCCGATGCCTCCGGCGGTCAAATCTTTTTCTTCCGCCCGGCCTTTGATTCTTATTCTGTTGACCATATAGAGAACGGTTTTGATGTCATCCGGAACAGTCACGATTTTTTTGACAGCTGCCGCAGGGACTGCACCTGTAAATACTTCAAGCGTTTTTACCTGGGAAAAAGATAAAAAAGTAAAATTTTGGCCGCTCTGACAACCGCATAGGGAAAAGCAAAGACAGAGCGGCAAGACGAAATAAGATAACCGTTTTCTCATTGGTGATTCCCCCTTTCCCGTTTAGATACCGGGGCAGGGTTATTTTGTTGGCTTTTTGAAGGATTTTTTCAGCATCAATAGAAAGATGACGCCGGAAAGAAGGGCGAGGCATGACCAAAAAATGCCGGCAGGGACGGGAGATACAGCAAGGACTTCACTTTCCGGTCCTCCGGCGGTCGGCCCGGAAAAATATTCCTTCCAGTTCCACAGGGCGGCGCCTGAAAAAAGAAAAAAGAGACTCCCCATTATAGACTTCAGACGGTGAAGGGAATCGTGATATTTCCATTGGACGGTTCCAATGGGAATATGAAGAAGATCGGCTATTTCCCGGCAGGTTAAGCCTCCTATCACCTTTAGCGTGATGATTTCCTGCCTTTCCGGCGAAAGGGAACGGATCATGGAATCATAGGCGTCCAGGTCAATCAAATCTTCGATTTCATTTTTGTCATCGGGAAGGAGGAGCGCCTTTTCCTCCAAAGGAAACAGCTTCTTCCTGTCCCTTAAAAAATGAAGAGACTCGTTTTTTGAAACTGTATACAGCCAGGAAAGGGGAGAGGCGGTGGGAAATTTTTCTTTTGGCATGGTATATAATTTGACAAATACATTTTGTGTTACATCCGCACTGTCGTCCTTATTTTTTAAAACTGACATGGCGATTCCGAATACCAGCTTGAAATAGTCCTTATATAAACAGTCAAAGGCGGACTTTTCTCCTTTTGACAGCTTTGCAAGCAGCTCCATCAGATTCTGTTCGTCCAAAAAATCTCCTCCCCTATTTAATTAAAAACGGCAGGCCGCTGTAGTTAAGATACAACTGCCTGCCGTTTTTGTTGGACTTAAAAAAATTTTTATGCCGCGGGCTGGGAGATAGCCTCAGGGAATATATTCCCTGACCCGGAAATCGGCGCCGATGGAATTGCTCAGCCGCCGGCATTCTTCAATTTCCTTTTTCGGCATGGTATCCACCACAGTGAGGATAACGGTCTGCACATAAAACACCGACTGCCTGGCAAACTGGAGAATCGCCGGAAAAGCTTCCAGGCCAAATTTTGGATGGCACCGCTCATCATATCCTTCGGCGGTGGAGGCATTGAGGCTGATGGAAAGGATATCTACAACATCTTCAAACTCTTTTGCGGTACGGCGTCCATTTATCAGGTCGGACAGCCCGTTGGTATTGACGCGGATAATGATGGGATATTTTTCTTTTACTGTTTTCGCTATCTCCAGAAGATCCTCTAGACGGCAGGTAGGTTCCCCAAAGCCGCAGAAGACAAGTTCCCTGTACTGGCTGAGATCCCGACGGAAAATATCCTCCAGGATTTCTTCCCTTGTCGGCTCTCGATCCAGCCATAAAGAGCCGGAATCCCCCACGGTGTCGGTGTTTTGACGCAGGCAGAAATCACAGGCGTTGGGACACTGGTTGGTCAGATTAATATAAAGATTCTTTTCAAAAACATATGTAATTGTCATGGCAGGAGCTCCTTTGAAAGGAATATTTTCTTTTTATGTTCCGTTATTTTGTGAAATGGCAAAGAGGGTTTCCGCATTGCTTTTGGCGGCCCGGTATACTTCCTCTACGGGAATTCCCTTGATTTCCGCAAGCTTTTCAGCGACGTAACAAATCAGCGAGGAATCGCACCGCTTTCCCCGGAAGGGAACAGGCGCCATATAGGGGCAGTCGGTTTCCAGAAGAATCCGATCCATCGGGACATAGGAAGCCACCTTTGCCAGAGTGAGGGAATTTTTAAAAGTCAAAGCGCCGCCGATCCCAATATAAAGCCCCAGCTTTAAGGCTTCTTTCGCCATTTCCACACTCCCGGAAAAGCGGTGAATGACCCCTTGAGGATAGTACTCTTTTAAAATATCGAGAATTGGACCGTGGGCGTCCCGGTCGTGGACAATGACAGGCAGGCGCAATTCGTTGGCCAGATGCAGCTGTTCCCGGAACATTTTATTCTGGATTTCCTTTGGCACATCATAGTAATAATCCAGGCCGATTT
>JAHZIE010000110.1 GCA_019419895.1 Clostridiales bacterium
GGTAATCCTCCCGTCAGACCGTTACCCTGTGTAGTCCCTTGTAAACTGTACTTTCGTATGCGATAAACTATTTTCATCACTCATCTTAATGGCCTCCCTTTGCTTTCCTGTGATGCAGTTGCCAGACCGCGTCTCTATTCTAAGCAAAGGGAGTTTTTATTCCTACATCATCCGCATCCTTCTTTTGAACCACTCGCCTTCCGTTTGCTTTTCTGTATACAAATACGGGCGGGAAACCTAAGTTCCCGCCTAAAAACTATGTAATTTCGCCGACGACTCAGGCCTCCTTTTCACAGGGAAACTCCCGACTTTCTCCCCGGGCCTGATCATAGTAATATTTAATGACATCCTTTCTTGTAATAATCCCCATAAAGGCGTTGCGGTCGTCCACAACCGGAACAAAATTCTGCTCTGTCACCCGAAGAAAGAGATCGTCCATGGTGGCTGTGATTTTCACCGCGGGATTCCATCCCTTTCTAATAATATCTTCTATCTGATACTCCTCCTGAGCCTTCATATCAAAATTTTCGTGGGAAATCATATGCCATAAAAAATCCCCTTCGCTCACCGTCCCGGCATAAATTCCTTCCCTGGTGATCACCGGGATTGCGGTATATCCATGCACCTTCATTTTTTCCAATCCCTGCCTCAGGGTGCTGCCGCTGTATAAATAGGCAACGGTCGCTTTGGGTTTGAGCAAAAAAATAATATTCATGGAATTTCCTAACCTTTCTTAAAGTTCTTCCCAATTATAAACGCAAACAGGTGACAGTGCAATAGAATATCCTTGAATTTTTTATGAATATACCGGACGCCAAACATACCAGCAGGCCGCGGAAATCCGCAGCCTGCTAATACTATTCACTTTTTCATTTTTATCAAAGGGGGATTTCACAGGGATCTTCCTGTTGAAAACTCCCTTCCTCCTCTGCTGATTCCTTCATTCTCATTACATTTAACGCTTTTTTTCTCCATTTTCCCCACCGATAACATACACAGGTTAAAACAGCTCCCAGGCACCAGGAAATCAAAAGAGAAATAAACAAGCTGTCAGGAGTACCCTGGGGCTCCGCTTCGCTGCGGGTAAAATAAGCGATTCCATAGGCAAGGGGCATACGAATAATAACCGTTGTCACCATGGAAATCCACATTGGCGTTATCGTATCTCCAGCGCCGCGCATTACTCCAGATAAAGTCTGCGTGATAGCCATGGCGATATATCCCACCGCAAGAATCTGCATCATATGAATTCCCAAATCCACTACCCGCTGGGTATTGGTAAACATCCTCATAAGCCCCCCGCCGAACAGCAGGATAGAGGCGGTAAGAATCGCTGATACCAAAAGGCCGATCTTCAGCCCATCCTTTGTTCCCTGCTCCACCCGGTCGATCCGGCGGGCTCCAATGTTCTGCCCCGCAAAGGTAGTCATAGCCATCGCAAAGGTAAAATTAGGCATCATTGCAAAGCCGTCCACCCTCATGACCACAGTGGAGCAGGCAATGACATCTGTTCCAAAGCTGTTGGTCAGCGACTGAACAACGATCGCCGCCATGGAAAAAACCGCCTGGGTGATCCCAGAAGGCAACCCCAGCTTTGTCAGCTGAAGAACTAAGTTTTTTTTTAGCTTCATCGTTTCCAAATTGATGTCCAGAATATCCTGCATTCTGAACAGGCGGATGACGCACAGAACCGCTGAAACCAACTGCGCGATAGCGGTCGCCCAGGCTACGCCGGCAACACCCATCTGAAACTTGGCGACAAACAGGATATCCAGCACAATATTCAGCAGGCATGCGACGACAAGAAATATCAACGGCGTGACAGAATCCCCCAGACCACGGAGAACACCCGCCAAAATATTATAAAAGGCCAAACCGATAATTCCTGCCAAAATAATGGTCAAATAAGAACAGGACATTTCAAAAATATCCGCCGGCGTTTGAAGCATGCTCATAAAAGGACGGGTAAGAAGCGGACCGATTATCATGATAAATATAGATGACAGCAGCGCCAGGATAAGAACATTTCCCACTGTTCTTGACAGTTCGTCACGCTTTTTCGCTCCAAAATACTGGGAAACCATAATACCCGCGCCGGTGGAAATTCCCATAAAGAGCACCAGAAGCAGATTCAGGATCGGTCCGCTGGCTCCCACCGCGGCCAGCGCGCCGTCTCCTACATATTTCCCGACAACAATGGAGTCGACTGTATTATATAGCTGCTGCGCCAAATTTCCCAAAAGAAGGGGAACCGAAAATTGAATCAGATTTTTTACAGGACTTCCAACCGTCATATCCTGAGCGCCGAAAAAATCTGCGAGCCCGCCTTTTTCCCTCATACAATAAATCCCTCCAAAACAAAAAAGCCGCCGGCGATTTAAATGGAAAAACAGTTCCATCTCTAAAAAGCACCAATAAAAGTTAGTATATCATAAGCAACAAAGAGTTACAATAAAAAAAGAAAAAATCCTAAGATCATGTTGAAAATGCCGCATCATTTACCGCGTCCTCCTGTTTATTCCAGAACGGTTTCTTAATATCTATCACAGATCATAGAAACTTTTGGACTCTATCTTTTGAAAAAATTTTTCTCTGCTGGTTCTTTTAACTTGCACACTTGCACAGGAGGACATGAGTAAGCCCTATCTTTCCCAGCCTTCCCCGCTCAAATCAGACTCTCACTTCTATGTATCATCCGCCGGCATCCTTTTTTCTTTACCGCGATTTTTTGTCCTCCGTTTCAATATCTTTCCTTTTCATATAGGTCTGGCCGGGAAACTCTGTACAAAATCACATAAAAAAGAAGCCGCCCTCCGAACTGTGGCAGCCTCCGTAATTTGAAATATCCGCGCGTCACCGGCGGCACAATTTCTCCAGCCTGCCCGTTTTTGCGTGAACGCGAAAGCCTAGGGGTTACTACTGAGACTCCTTTTTCTTTCTTTTTTTCCCGGAAAAATCGCCCCCAGTCAAACCATCCTGAAGCATTACGGTTTCCAAGGTGGAAATATCTGAGGTAATATCCAGTATTGTATCTTGATAAAGGCTGGTAAGCAGGTTATCAAAAGCCACAGGGATGGTATCCAAAATATTTAGAATATCCCTTTTCGCCTCCAAAACCTTGTCGCTTTTCACCTCGTCCTCCTCAAACTCCTGATAGGCCCTGACAAGCTTAATAGTAGTAGGCAGATAATAGCCTATAAAATTATTCAGTTCCGAAAGCTTAACTGGATGATCCTCCACATAGTCAAAAACTTTGGCGGCAGATTCCTCCAAACGGAAAAGCTTTTGAGAAATCTCCTCTCCGGGCAGGGCGTCGTTTGCCTCCCGGATCTGCCGGATATATTCCCGCCCTTCCGCAATCACCTTCTGCAAAGCGGAAAATTCCGGATCCTGCGCCCTTTTCTCTTCCTCCGCCTTCTGTTGCTTCCACTCTTTTTCCGCCAGCTGATACTGATGATAAGTTTCTTTATCCATCATCACACAGGTCTGTTTTTCATCAAAATAAATTTCCCGGAGAATGCCCTTTTTTACCATTTTTTTTAAATCCTTGACCACCGCATCACAGGAAACATCTGAACTTTCCGCAAGCTGTTGAATAGGACAGAAGCTTACCCCTGCCAACTGCTTCAAATGGCGCTGAAATCTCTTAGAAAGATACACCCTGTAAACTCCGATCCCCATCAGGATCCAGCCGGCGGCCATGAACATTCCAAGAACCACCGTGGCGGGGATCAGCATTCTCGCCGCAATGCTGCCGGCAAGGGAAAGAATAAAGGAAAGGGTAAAAATACCGCCAAAAATACCCCCAAAAATTTCCATACATACCCCGGACGCCATTCCCGGAACGCGGATTTTTTCCCGCTGTCTCCGGGGAACGTCATGATAGGACGGCTCATTGCGCTTCCGTCCTACCGTCCCTTGTGCGGGCGGAGTAAAAAATCCTGTCTCCTCCTTGACTTTTTTTACCGTGGTATCCACTGTTGTATGGATTGTATTTTTTAATTTTGTAAAATCCTGTGTCCGAAGGGCATCTTGCACAATCTGCTGAAGCTGCCTTCCGAGATCCGAAAAATTATTTTTACTCATGCTTTCCTCCCGTTCCCAATTTTGTCCTGAATATCTAAATGAATACATGGATGGCATGAGTATGCCCATCGGCAACGTAAATTACGCTTTTCCATCCCGGTTTCTTATTTTACCCCGGTTGATTTCCGAAAAGATACAA
>JAHZIE010000111.1 GCA_019419895.1 Clostridiales bacterium
AGGGAGTGCGTGAATTGCTGTCGGCTATGTGCCGCAGATGGACGCAGCCTTTACAGGTTGGACGGTTCAAGGGCTTCCACCTCCGATAAGTTCACAATCATAACACTGTTCCTGTCAATTTCCTTCAGCTCCGCCTGATAGAATAATTTTCCGTTTTTAGCCCGCAAAATATAGGCGTTCATTACATAGCTTTTATCTTTCCATACAACCGGCTTTCCCAGGCTGTCCTTTACCTCCCGCGGCTTCATGGTTTATTGTTAACCTCCACAATGACAATCTCAACCCTGGGGCGGCGCTTGTCCACAAACTGGGAATCTGTAAACCATAGGATATCCTTCCAGCCGTCATTTTTGAGGACGCCGCAGCTTGTGAGAGCGTCCTGGATGAATTTGCGGGCAAAGGAAATGTTATCCCTGTCCCTTCTGCGGTGGGGTTCAAACCAGGAATAGTGCATGACCACGGGGTTTTTGATATGCAGGCCGTGAAGCTGGCGGCGGATATTCAGGGCAATGACGCTTTGGATATTCACCTTCATACTGGCGGCGGTATAGCGGTTTCCCCGTTCGGCGTTTATGTACTCGTTCAGGCCCGGCAGGGGGCCGGGAAGAGTTAGTTTGTAGGTTTTTAAATAAATCATCGGCAATCCTCAGCGTTATAGCGTTTCTTCCATGAGAGATTGTTCAAGCAATTCCAGGTCGTAGGAAGGAGCTCTTTGCTTTTTGGAATTGTCCTTAGTCTGTTCCCGCGGTTTTCCGCCCCATTGATTGCGGATAGCCTTTCGGACAGTCAGGTTCCAATCCTTCCACTTGTTTTTATTCCCCGTCTGCTGGGCAAGCTCATCCACTACCTGGATGTATTTCTTTACGGTGTCCGCCCCAAATTCGCTGGCCATGCGGGAATATTCCTCCGGTGTCAGGCGTACCCAGCCATATTCCCCGTATTTCTCTTTTTCTCCGGCGGTGGACGCGGCAGCGTCTCTCTCTCCTTTACTCTGCTTTACTTTACTTTTCTTTACTTTACTTTGGGGGTTTCCGGGGGAATTAACCTGGTTTCCGGGGGAATTAACTTCATTTTTTCCCCCGGAAACTGTAAAAAAGGCAAGCTTATTAAGAATACTGGTGGGAACGTCGTTTTTATCGTCCTTATCTAAAAGCCAGTATTCTGAAGCAATCTCTATTTCGTCGCGCTTTTCGCATCCGCGGAGGTAGCGGCGCTGGATACCCGCGCTTGTCAGTATGCCAAACATCTGGTAAACCCCTTCATCAAATAAGGAACGTGCCAGACACCCATGCAATACTTCGCTTATGTAAGTGGGAGATTCCTTTAATTCATCTGCCGCAATCAGGCATTCATCTTTATCCCACTTTAAAAAGTATCCATCTTCCTCAAAAGCTCTGCAAAACACATACAGCACGAAAACCACACTGGATGCACCATACTCGGCCCGGAGAAGTTTTACCTTTTTATCCCTCAAAAACCCAACGTCAACAGGAAAGTAATCAAGACCTTTTTTAGTTGGGCGTGCCAATTAATCACCTCCAAAGACTTTGGAGGTGGAGACAATCCGCCGGATGGGAGAATCATTTTCTCTCTGAGTGCGTATCCGGTGGTCAGCTTCCCTAAGGTAGGATTCCATTTCGTCAATGTTGTCGGTCATCCAGTATCCTTTTTCTCTGCTGGATGAGATGATGGCCTTGCCTTCTTTGGAAAGTTCCTGGTTTGCCAGTTTAATAAAGCACCGGATTTTTCTTTCCCCAATGCCGGTGATTTTACTGAGGTATTCCCTGGTAACAGCGTTTTCCCTTCCGAAAGGGATATATTGAGAAATATCCATGATTAGCCTCCTTTCTAGAATGGCAGATCATCGCTTGCTAATTCGGTAAAGCCGTCGTTATCCGCCTGAGGAGGGGAAGGGGGAGGAGTGATATCCGCTGGATTCTCTGTCGCCTTTTTGGATTCTACAAAGTGGACATGTTCGGTGACAAGCTCATACACTTTCCGGTTAATTCCGTTTTTGTCCGTGTAAGTCCTTGTAGTCATATATCCCTGGACACAGATAAGGTTTCCTTTATGAAAATACCTGGTGATGGTTTCAGCCGTTCCCCGCCACGCTACAATATCGAAAAAGTCGGTTTGTTTGTCCTGCCCCGATTTTTGGAAAGGACGTTCCACGGCGATGGTAAAGGTTGTGACAGAAGCCCCGTTTGGCGTTGTACGCAACTCAGGGTCTGCTGTCAGCCTGCCTATGAAAGACACTGAATTAAGCATCGTTTTCCTCCTCGTTTGGGATAATTTCTCCGGTTTCAGTATCAATTTCCACAGCGTCAATGGAGATTGGTTCATAAGGAACACTAAACATGTCCTCATTAATCTCTGTTTTTACAGTTCCGTCAGATGCTGCCTGGCGGGCGAAATCAGATTTTAGAGGAGCATATTTGAGAGCCTTTTTCAACACGGTTTTCTTTGCCATTTCCTCAAAGCTGGTGTCCCACGGCGAGAATCCTTTTCCATATGATTGACTGTATTTTTTCGCGTGTTTTCTGATGTCATCCACGCTCATGACCTCAAATCCAAATCCTCCGTCTTTTGTCTTGAAAGAGGCATAGAACCATTCCGGCTCTCCTCTGTCTCCGTCTTTACATGGAATATGTTTTAATTTGGGTTCCAGGCCAAATTCTAGCTGAAATTCATCCTTTTCATATACGGTATGCGCCTGGATTGTACTGATTTCACCTGAACGGTACGCAAGGTCAATTAAGCCTTTATATCCAAGTTGAAATTGGCATTCCAGCCTTTTTTCTTTTCCGTTATAGAAAGGGATGAGATAAGCTTGTCCTAATGGGGTATTTGGTTCAAGCCCCAACTGGGCCGCAGTCATCATAGCACCCAGGAAAGATTGTGGTGTAGTTTCGGCCAGCTTGGGATTGGTAGAGAGTGCGGAAAGAGTAATCCTGGTAAAACGTTCCGGCGTTAGGACAGATGGCAGAGCTTTTTTGATTTCTCCTTCCATTTTTTTGATATATTCCTGCATGGTAGGTGAACCTTGTGGTTTAGCTAAAGATTTTTTCTCTACGCTTTTCTGAATTGAGTTCATGATTCAATCTCCTTTATATCGAATTTTCTAAAAGATGTAGTTTTGTAGTAAGGGGATAAATCTATCTCTGGATGTTCTTGGGAATACCGTCTAACGTCAAAGCTTTTTCTTACCTGGCTTTTCCAGACGACGCGATAAGAAGAGGTTTGTCCCTGTTCCATTTCTCCCAAATCCTGTTGTAAAATCTGTTTTCTTTGTTCGTTTTCCTGTTCGTAGGATTTGATAAGTCTGGCAGTAGAAAGATAGTCCCGGATTAGGGATTCCCTGCCGAAAAGATCTACATTTTCCATAGGGACAGAATGGGGGAAAAGGATGGAAAGCGTTTCTCCTGTTGGTTCCAGCCCATCAACAGGAGGGGGAATGTCAGGAATTACATAATTTTCCCAGAAATTCTTTTCTGTGTCCATTAACGCTTTAATTTCATTTTCATCTCGTTCTATAGTATAGTCGTAAAATCCCTTACCAAAGACAAGGACTGCCAGATACCATCTATCCCATCCTGTTACCGCCAGATAATGCATGCATTGGGCATAGTAGTTTTCTGGATATTCTCCATTCTTAAATTTCTTAATGTTCATAATGCTGGTTGTTTTACATTCCAGACCGGCGGATTCTCCGGTGACTTTCCGGTCGATATTGGCGTGGGCGAAAGGAAATGAGGGATTTCGGAACATTTGGGAGCAGATATGTACTTTCTTACCTGTTTTTTCGCAGAATCTCCGCGCTACATATTCTTCCAAATCCCTACCCTGTCTCATCGCCTCGTTGTCCTCTTTTGGAGGAAGTCTTCCAGTTTTGTCGGCCCAAAGCATGTATGGTGTTACATGAGAGTTCATACCAACCAGAGCCGCGGCATCGCTGCCACCTATGCTTTTTCTTCGTTCCTCAATCCATTCTTCATGAGATAGTTTCATTTTTATCCCTGCTTCCTTGAAGTTCTTCCAGCTCTTTTTTCAGGGCTTTATTTTCTTTGTATAAGCTTGCGATGATATTACACAGATGTATTTCTACTTCTCTATTTTCAAAATCCTTATCCAATTTTATCCCTCCGGTTTGACTTTTTCGCTTGAGTT
>JAHZIE010000112.1:0-3661 GCA_019419895.1 Clostridiales bacterium
TCATCGGCAAAATTGATTGAATGACACCAATATCTTTAAGTATGTGATACCGGGGAATCGGTTCCCGATATTGTCAACTGCGACGCTTTGGCCGAATTTTATAACGTCTCCCTCGACGATCTCCTTCATTATAACAGCTATGAGGAAAAATTCCCCATTCCTCCAAAGGGCAAGCATATTTTCGGCATGGTCAAGGTCGGAGAACGTGGGCAGATTGTACTGCCAAAAAGAGCGAGAGAAATTTTTCGCATTAAGACCGGAGATCTGCTGGTCGTTCTGGGCAACGAGGCACCCGATTCCGCTGGTATCGCCTTGGTCTCAAGCGAAAGCTTTCTTCAGGCCGCGGATTTTTTGCAGAAGGCCCTCTCTATTACGGACGAAGTCTCCGAAGAACAGGAGGAGCTATGAAAAACGAATTGCTTTCCGTTAAAAATCTGAAAAAAATCTACCCCGGTTTTGTCCTTCAGGATGTATCTTTTTCCCTTTTCCCAGGCCGCATTATGGGACTAATTGGAAAAAACGGAGCTGGAAAAAGCACCACTCTCAAAGCCCTTCTCAATATGGTTTCTCCGGACGGTGGAGAAGTACAGATGTTCGGGAAAAATTTTTATCAGGAGGAAAAAGCATGCAAACAAGAGCTCGGCGTTGTTTTTGGAGGAATTGATTACTATCCTCTAAAAAAGCTTTCCTCCATCACTGCGGTCACAAAAAGGTTTTATGCCAACTGGGATCAGGCCAAATATCAGGAATACCTGCGCCTGTTCTCCCTCAATGAAGAGAAAAAATTCAAGGAGCTTTCCAACGGCATGAAGGTGAAATACCTTTTGGCGTTGGCTTTGTCCCACCAGGCTAAGCTTCTTATTCTGGATGAACCTACCAGCGGCCTTGATCCGGTCTCCCGGGATGAGCTGCTCCATGTTTTTAAAAGAATTGTTTCCGATGGAAAACGCGCGGTCCTTTTTTCCACCCACATTACCTCTGATCTGGATCGGTGTGCCGACGATATCACTTACATATACAATGGTTCTGTGCTTAAAAGCACCGATAAAGAAAATTTTCTCCATTCTTTTGAGTATTTGAGGGAAGCGGAGGAAGCCGCGCCCCTCACTCTAGAGGAAATTATGCTGCGGACAGAAAGGAAGAATTATGATGAAGCTGCTCTATAAGGAGCTGGCCCTCGCGGCCCATCCCACCCTCTTTATTTTTACATTTCTGGGCTGTCTGGTGATCGTCCCCTCTTATCCCTATACCGTCATCTTCCTGTTTGGCTGTCTGGCGCCCTATATTACTTTTATGTTTGCCCGGGAAAACAACGACGCATGGTATACCGCTGTACTCCCTGTGAAAAAAAGTGAAATTGTTAAGGCAAAATGCGGACTTATCATCTCCGCCCAGATTGGGCAGCTGTTGGTTTCCATTCCTTTTGCGGTTCTGCGCAGTCTGCTGGGGATACCTAACAATCCGGTGGGGTTAGATGCCACTCTGTCCTGGTATGGCATCGGATTGGTTATTTTTTCGCTCTTTGATTTGACCTTTTTCCCCGCCTATTATAAATCGGGATACAAAGCCGGAAAATCATTTTTACTCGCTCTTCTGCCTGTCATTCCCATCATGCTGCTGGATGAGACAGCGGTTCACTTCCCATCCTTGGCATGGCTTGACAGCACTGCGCCGGAAAATCTTATCCTCCAGCTTCCCATCCTGCTGTTCGGTCTTGTCTGTTACGCCTGCCTGCTTCCCCTCTCCTGCCGCATTGCTTCCAAACGCTTTCAAAAGGTGGATTTATAATCTTTCTTCCTTTCAATCTTATATTTTACCATCTGAACACAAGGAGAGCAGGTAAGATCTAAAAAGATTTCTCAAGGCCGCTGAAAGCTATTTTATTTGCTCGACGCCCATGAACAGACATATTTCTTCCACCGTTGTTTTTCTAAGAATTTAGTTTTCAATTTTTTCATCTCTGTGCCGTACTTGAAGAGGAGGCTTTGTGGGAAATTTTCTCCGGGTGTATCAGTATTTTCATTACAGCTTACAACAAAAAACCGGCAAAAGCTGACAAGAGCTTTTCGCCGGTTTTTTCGTTCATTATGAAGAAGCTTCCTCAAGCAGCAGACCAGCCGCCGTCAGCGCTGTCAACCTTCCCAAAGGGAAAGCTTGCCTGTTCTCCGTGTTTTCCTCAAATCCAGCAGCCTCTGATTGGAGGAACCTCTGAATTTTAAAGTAATATCTTTTTTTTCTTCCACAAAAGGGCCGTCCACCAAGACATCTATGACAGAAAGCAGCTGATCCGTCGCCTCGGTGTAATGGCTGCCTCCCGGCGCGAGCTCCACATCATAGGTACATCCTGTATAGCACCAGATATCCTTGTTGGGAAATTTCTCCCTGATCCTCTTCAAAAACGGGAGAAGCTCACGCTGGTTGGAAGGCTCAAAGGGCTCTCCACCCAGCACGCTCAGACCATTAATATAACCCGGAGCAAGGGCGCTGGAAATTTCTTCTTCTGTCTGCCGGGTAAAAGGAAAACCATAAGAAAAGCTCCAGGTCTCCTGGTTAAAACAGTTTTTGCAATGGCGGGTGCAGCCGGATACAAACAGAGATACCCTGACGCCCAGGCCGTTGGCGATATCTGTTTTTTTTATCTGTCCGTAATACATGGGATAGCTTCCTCCTCAATTTATAAGTGGAGGACCCGTTCTTTGATTTCCGCGGTTCTTCCCTGATTCCAAAACTGGGTGCCGATATAACCGCAGGTCCGGCGGGCGACATTCATTTTATCCTGATCCCGATTGCCGCAGCCGGGGCATTCCCAAACCAGTTTTCCGTCATCCTCGACAATTTGAATTTCCCCGTCAAAGCCGCACTCCTGACAATAATCGCTTTTGGTATTCAGCTCCGCGTACATAATATTCTCATAGATATATCGGATAATCTGGAGGACCGCTTCCAGATTCTGCTGCATATTGGGAACCTCCACATAGCTGATAGCTCCCCCTGTGGACAGCGCCTGGAACTGGGATTCAAAGGCGAGCTTGGAAAAAGCGTCGATTTCCTCTGTCACATGGACATGATAGCTGTTGGTGATATAAGGCTTATCGGTTACCCCTTTAATAATTCCAAAACGCTTTTGCAGGCACTTGGCAAATTTATAGGTCGTACTTTCCAGGGGAGTCCCATAAATACCGAAACCAATGGTGGTTTCCGCCTTCCAGCGTTCACATGCCGCGTTCATATACTTCATCACCGCCAGCGCGAAGGGGGTTGCGCTGGGATCTGTATGGGATTTTCCCGTCATATAACGCACGCATTCGCACAATCCTGCATAGCCAAGGGAAATGGTGGAATATCCCCCGTAAAGCAGTTTGTCAATGGGCTCTCCTTTTTTCAGCCTGGCAATCGCTCCATACTGCCACAAAATCGGAGCGGCGTCAGACAGCGTCCCCTTCAGCCGTTCATGGCGGCACATAAGGGCACGGTAACAAAGGGCCAGCCTTTCGTCAAATATTTTCCAGAATTTGTCCATATCTCCCCCGGAGCTCAAGGCAATATCCACCAGATTCAAGGTGACAACGCCCTGGTTAAAGCGTCCGTAAAATTTATAATTTCCTTTTTCATCCTTCCAAGGACTGAGGGCGCTGCGGCATCCCATCACCGGGAAGCAGTT
>JAHZIE010000112.1:3671-3990 GCA_019419895.1 Clostridiales bacterium
CAGTTTCCTTCCTTTAGCTCCTTCATCTTTTTTTCAGAGATATAGTCCGGCACCAGCCGCTTGGCCGTACATTTCGCCGCCAGCTCCGTCAGGTAATAATAAGGGGTGCCCGGACGAATATTATCTTCCTGAAGCACATAAATGAGCTTGGGGAAAGCGGGGGTTACCCATACACCCTTCTCGTTTTTCACCCCTTCATACCGCTGGAGCAGGGTTTCCTCTATAATCATAGCAAGATCTCTTTTTTCCTGCTCATTCTTCGCTTCGTTCAAATACATAAACACTGTGATAAAAGGCGCCTGGCCGTTGGTTGTCATCA
>JAHZIE010000113.1 GCA_019419895.1 Clostridiales bacterium
GCTTCCTTGAGCGCCGCCTTCGCAATCTTAACAGGATCCTCCGTTCCCCGTTCAAAAACGGGCACGCCGGCCTTTTCCCCTACCACCTGCAATTGGGTAATAGCAGCCGGACGGTAAATATCACAGGCAACAAGCAATGGCCTATGCCCCTGCCTCTTGAGCATAACAGCCAGTTTGCCCGCGTGGGTGGTCTTACCGGCTCCCTGAAGGCCGCACAGCATAATTACTGTGGGTGGCTTCGCGGGAATATTGATTCTGGCCTGAGCGGTCCCCATAAGGGCCGTCATTTCTTCATTTACAATTTTTATTACCTGCTGGGCGGGAGTCAGGCTTTCCATTACCTCACCGCCAACAGCCCGTTCCGTCACTTTATTGGTGAATTCCTTGGTTACTTTATAATTCACATCCGCTTCAAGAAGGGCAAGACGCACCTCCCGCATCGCTTCCTTGACATCGGATTCTGACAGCTTTCCCTTCGAACGCAGCCGTTTAAACGCCGCGGAAAGCTTGTCGGACAATCCCTCAAAAGCCATGATACACCATCCTTCGTCCTATGCTTCCAACTGGGAAGCTATCTCGCTTATTTTTTTCGCCCGGTCATATATCTCCCGGGAAAACACATATTTTTCGCAATAAAGGCCGATTTCATTGGCCGCGTCTTTAATCTCTTCCAGTCCCCGGCTGATTTGGCGGAATTTTTGGGCCAGTCCAAGCCGTTCCTCCATTTCAAGCATCTGCGCTTCGGCGCGCTTGATGGAATCACGCACGCCTTGACGGGTAATTCCCTCGTTTTCCGCGATTTCGCCCAGGGACAAATCTTCATTATAATAGAGCTCTACCACATCCCGCTGTTTTTCTGTCAGCATATCGCCGTAAAAATCCAGCAACACGGATATTTCCAAGTTCTTTGCCATCTCCATGTCCCTCCCGCGCACAAATGTAAAGGTATAAACTTTACAAATAAAGATTATACCTGTTTTAACCTGTAAAGTCAATAGTTTTACAGTTATTTTTTAGGAAACCGGCTCTTTACGCCGCATACGGGAGACCTCAGCCTTCTATCCGGCGGCCTGTTTCTCAGAACAGCTTTCTCGATTTTTATTATTTAAAAACACAGCCATACGCAAATTTTGATATGCCGCATTGCCTCCACAAATTTTGAACCTTAGAAAATGCTGAGATTCCTTGTCCCAATTCTCAACGGCGGAAAGGATATAAACAAGGAAAGAAGGGAGTAAAATATAAATGAAAAATGATGAAGGCTATTCGTATTTTTTGAACGCTTCTTGCGCCTGCAAAATTTGCTCCTTTGTCCAATCAAAAAGATATAGTAATTTCCGTCCTTTTCAAAAATATACTCTATTTTCTCATTAACCAGATCATACGCTACCACATTATTGATTTCCAAATATTTCATTGTCGGGTTGATATAAAGCTTACCTCCCGCGCCGGGATGCAGACCGTCCTTTGTTTTTTATTAACTCTTCGGAAATCAAATCACTTTCTCCTGCTCCCCGGCAGAGTAAGGGAATACCAGCTGAAGCAGACAAAAAGACCCCGGGAAAAGCTGTAAGCTTTTCCCGGGGCTAAAAAAGAGATGAATAAATTTAGAAGCAATACATGAGATGTGCCATAAGAAGCTTATTCATATTTCTTAAAAGCTTCTTTTGCCTTTGTAATTTGATCGGCTGACCAATCATAAATTTCTCTAACATTCAGCTCCTCAGCCTGAGCGGCAATAGCGTCAAACTGTTTGTCAAAATCAGCGTCATCCTTGCTGTTCATAATCATCTGCCACTGCATGGGTTCCAAAACACTCTTAGCGTTGTTTTGGATATCCTCCAGCTCGGAAGGCATGGTTTCGATGAGCTTTTTCCATTCAGGCTGGTAGCAGATAGCGTCATATTCTTCCCAAATTTCGATAGGACGGCGTTTGCCGTAGAATTTCTCATACATATCATAGATTTTATTGTCCGCGATGCGGGCCTCCGCCCACGCGATAGAATCAGTGATACGCATCGTAGCCTCCGGATACTTGGAAGGAGAAGTTGCCGCTGCCAACCCCCAGTTGCCCCACCAGTCTTTGGATTCTTCACCGGTCGCGAACTTGTGATTGCCAGAAATCCGGAACTGCTCCGCGGCATCGGTCAGGACATATTTGCCGTCCTTGATATCCCACAGCTCGCCCTGAGGACCACCGTACATCACCATCATCGCTTCCTCGTCAAAGAGAAGGTTTGCGAATTTCAGGCAGGCTTCCAGCTTTTCTGTTGTGGAACTGATGCTGTAAGGATTACCGGTATTACCGCCGAGTTTGCTTTCCTTAGCCTGGGTGACAGGATACTGTCCCTCCCAAATCAAGGGCATAAAGCCTTTGGGTTCCTCAGCGTTGTTATTGTCCTCGGTATTAAATTTATCACAGTAATTACCCCTCAGACAGGTATAATACTGCGCGCTGTCATTGGTCTTTCCCTGGGCAATGTCATAGGTCTGGGTCATGGAGTCGGGATCTACCAAACCCATACGGTTGGCGGTCGCAAGCCATTTCAGAGACTGATAATAACTGCCGCCTTTCTCAAAGATATACTCTGTCTTTTCATTGACTAAATCATATACCGTAGTGTGGTTAATACCGCAAACACCATTCACCTCCAGCCATTTGTAAGCCGGGTTGATGAGAATCGCTCCACCTGTATCAGGAATCCAGCCGGTCATATAGGTCTCAAGCCCATCCTCCGTTTTTGGATAAGCCTCCTTCATTTTGACAGCGGCGTCCAAGAAGCTGTACATATCTGTGACTTCCGGCGTTCCTGCTTTCTCATAAACATCCCACCGGACCTTCATGGAATAGGTGCCAACGTCCAACGCGTAAGCATTGTAAACGCCCAGCTGTCCAATAAGCCCATACAACTTTCCTGTGCCGTTGCTCTGGTAATCCTTGGAATATTGGACAGAAGCCGGCCATTTTTCCGTATAATTAGGAATCTTATCCTCATGGTCGGTCAGGTCCATCAAATGGCCGCCCTGAATCGCCTGGGAAATGCTGTTGTTGACAGCGTACATACCCATATCAGGCAGGTTGCCGGCTGAAAGCATGGTCTGCAGCCTTTCCGGATCTCCGGCGATAATATTGACGTTGACGCCAATTTTCTCAGCGAAATAATCCTGCTGCCACTGGAAAAAAGCATTGCTGGGGTTTTGGCCAAAACCATAGAACTCAATGGTTTCAATCTCTCCGGAACCACCGGTAGAAGAGTCCCCGGTAGAACCTGTCTGGGAATCCGTTCCTCCTGAAGATGTGGAACCCTGCTGCTGGCAGCCCGCGAACGCTGTCGCGATCATACACGACGCCATCGCGGCGGCCAGTAAACGCTTCATCAGCTTTTTCATCAAATATTCCCTCCTATTAAGATGAATTTGACCTAATTTATCTTACTCACCGGACAGTTATGTAAATTCCCCCCTTTACTAAATGAAAAATGTTGCCGGATTTTTCATTCTATTTCTTTGCCAAACAATTTCCGGTGATGTAATCAAATAAAATCCCTTTATCTTTTATTCATCCCTTTTATTTCTGCCAAACCCCAGTAAAAACTTATGTCCTTCTAAAAGAAATTGTTAAGATTTTCGTTCTGGAACTTTTGATTCCTAAAAACAAAAATTCCCCTTCATTTTGAAGGGGAAAATGATATATTGTTTCAGAAAGAAATTGTTAACTTTATTCATGTGTACCGACTGT
>JAHZIE010000114.1 GCA_019419895.1 Clostridiales bacterium
TTAAGATTTTTATTCTCACCAGCATAGCTGGTGGATTCCTTTCGCTAAAGCTACAACAAAAAATGCCTTGGAAAAATTTCCAAGGCATTTTTGGCATTCTGAAAGATATTATTCTTCTCTCATCTTTGCAAAGCACTCGCTGCAGTATACTGGACGATCTTCACGGGGTTTGAAAGGAACCTTTGCTTCTTTGCCGCAGGAAGCGCAAACTGCAGTATACATTTCACGCTCCGGTCTAGCCGCATTTTTGCGGGCGTCACGGCAGCTCTTGCACCTCTGGGGCTCATTTACAAAACCTTTAGATGCATAAAATTCTTGTTCTCCGGCAGTGAAAACGAATTCAGCGCCGCATTCTTTGCAGATGAGAGTCTTGTCTTCGTACATTTGTTTTACCTCGCTTTGGTTAATAAGATATTTGCCCTTGGACGGATTCACACCGCCGTCTTTGTGGTTACAACGCTCTGTTATTAAGCTACTTGGGCATATAATCAGTTACGGGATAACCGTAACATATCACACTGTTCCATTCCCATCGCCTTTATCTTCCACAAACAAATTATTACTTGCTTCAATAACCGCCCTGCGCATCTTTTTTCGTATACGCTGCAATGCATTATCCACTGCTTTCAACTGCATTCCAACCTTTTGCGCAATCTGCTGATATGAATGGCCACTTAAATAAAGTCCAAATATCTTATGCTCTTTTTCAGTAAGCTGCTCCTTCATCATTTTTGTTATGGAATAATATCCTTCTGAATCCAAAAAATGTATTTCAGGATCCAAAACCATTTCAGAGGGAACCTGTATATCAACATTGACATCGTCAAAGGAAACATTGGCATAAGGATCCCGATATTTTCCGCCCTTACTGGCTCGAACTGCTGTAATCATTTTTCTTTCAATACAAAGAGCGGCAAAGGAAGAGAAAGAAACTTTTTTTTCACTATTATAATGAAGCACTGCATCCAAAAGACCTATAGTACCCTCTTGGATAAAATCATCACGCTCCAAATTTTCACTGTAAAAACGCAATGACTTTTTATAAATCAAGGGAAGATACTTTTGAAGCAGGGTTGTAAAGGCTTGATCGTCTCCCTTTTTTATCAAGGCAACCAACTGTTCCTCTGTTGGTTCCTCTCTATAGCAACCGGAAGACATTCCCTTTATCACCTCAATCGCCCGTTCCATAACTCATGGTATTAGATTATCGCACTTTTTAAAAAAAGTCAAGAGGAATTTAAATATATTTATTAAAAACGCAAAAAACTCTAGAAAATATTTTCAGTTTCATTCTTTATTCCCAAATTTCAGCCCAATTTTCCGCCTGTTCATATCTACTTTTCTCTGAAGTATATACCGGAAATATTCTCTTTGCCAGATAAGAGCATTTTCTCTACATCATATGTTATCATACTACATCGCAAAACACTGAAATAAGTACTTCACAGGACAACATCCCTGCAAAGGACAATATCTCAGTGCTCAAAAACTCTATAATTGTAACAACTTCCTAAATTACTTTATGATCTCTCCATAAACAGTTCCGTTGATTCCAGCCGCATTGGACTCATCTGTATCAATGTGCATAGCTGCGGCAAACTTTGGACTTACACGGATCACAACATCGCCAAACGTCAGACTTCTTTCAGCTGTTTCAATTTTGACGCCGACCACCTGCTTATCTTCAACTCCCATTTTCTCCGCGTCAGCCGGAGTCAGGTGAATATGACGTTTTGCAGCAATCACACCACAGGAAATTTCGACCTCTCCCTTTGGCCCAACCAATTTGCACCCCGGGGTTCCTTCAATATCGCCGGATTCTCGGATAGGGGCAGCAATGCCGACTTTTCTGGCATCCGTCAGGGCAAGTTCCACCTGTGTGCTGGAACGAACCGGCCCCAAAATGGAAACCCCTTTAATTTCTCCCTTTGGTCCGACAACATCCACCCTTTCAAAACACGCGAACTGGCCCGGCTGAGAAAGATCTTTTTTATTGGTCAAGACAGCGTCCGCTCCAAATAAGGCTGCCAAATCCCCTTTTGACAAATGGACATGGCGGGCGGACGTTTCAACTAATACTTTACTCATAATAATTCTTACATCTCCTGTTTATGTAATATCTTTATTTTACCTCTAATTTCTCTTTTTTTCAACCGTTAATTCAAAATTCCCCCTTTAATATGAAAAATCATGGCGATTTTCCACTTTACGTGTTATAATATTTCAAAAGTATTGTCATTCGGTATTTTCTCATGGCCTTCATTTTACACTGTCTCATCCAAAATGCCGTGGGAAACCGTCTTATTTTGCAATTTTACCGGAGGTTGTATATGATAAATTCATGGGAAGAATTGGAGAAGGCATGCAAAGCCTGCCAGCAGTGTCAGCTTTGCGCGCAAAGAAGCCACGTTGTCTTTGGCGTTGGAAGCCGGCGCGCCGAGGTGCTTTTCATCGGCGAGGGACCGGGAATGAACGAGGATTTGCAGGGGGAACCCTTTGTCGGAAGGGCAGGGCAGCTCTTGGACAAAATGCTTTTCGCTGTGGATTTGGACCGTAAAAAGAACATCTACATTGCCAATATTGTCAAATGCCGGCCTCCCCAGAACAGGGACCCTTTGCCCGAGGAACAGGATGCCTGCATTGACTGGTTACGTAACCAGGTAGCTCTCATTCAGCCCAAAATCATCGTGTGTCTTGGCAGAATCGCCGCCGCGAAAATTATAAAGCCCGATATTAAAATCACGAAGGAGCATGGAGATTTTATCATGAAAAATGGGATCTGGATGATGGCCACCCTGCACCCCGCGGCGCTTCTCCGCAATCCCAGCCAAAAGCCTGGAGCAATGGAAGATTTTTTCAAGCTGCGGGATAAAATAAAAGAGGTCTGTACCAATACTTATGTGGAAGCTCCATCTGGGCTGGAAGAATAGAATAATCATGCTTTCTTTTTTTCATCCTTCTTTCAATAGAAGCGCGTGTCAGCTGAGTGTCTAGGGCTACGCCATCTCCCTGTAAAAAGGATATTCCCTGCTTTACCCAGCAGAAACCTGAATGCGGGGATACTCTGTCCACACAATTCAGTACAGCCCACTATTTTCTTCCTACGAAAAGGTATTTCGTTTCCTTTTTACAAATATTTCATGTCCATTTCTGTCTTTTAGGGTTCCTTCACGCATTCCATAGACGGCATATTCTCCCCTCCAATTAAATCTTCTATCACATTTTTTTCATCTCTTCATACACTGTTAGCATAGCCTGTTTGAAATATTCCGTTACATAGAATTCCGACTTTGGAACAGGCGAACATTGTTGGAGGGTTGCCGCATGTCTGATGAATTCAAAATGCCTCACTTTTTTCTTGGAGCCAATTCTCCCTGCGGATTTATTTCCTATTTTGAGCAACTGTATCATTTGGGGGATGGATGGCATTTATATATTTTAAAGGGAGGTCCCGGAACCGGCAAATCAACCCTAATGAAACGAATCGCCTCCTATGCTTTGGCGCGTGAGTACCCTGTGGAATTTATTCACTGTCCATCTTCTCCTGAGTCCCTGGATGCCGTCATTCTGCCTGCCCAGCGGGTTTG
>JAHZIE010000115.1:0-711 GCA_019419895.1 Clostridiales bacterium
ATCTTATAACCATTTGGAAAACTAAAATTGGAAAAAATCAGCACTCTCATTTGTGTCAGCTCTACCATCAATAATGAAAAAGTTGATGTGTATCTGAAATTTATCAATCTGAAGTTTGACGATGATGCCTGCATGACTATGTACAGTGGCCTTCAGGAGGATCTATAGTATGTGTAGGACGGAAAAGGAAATGCGGAACAATACCGTTTTTTCGCTCAATTTACCGCTTCCTCCACAGGGGAAACCTGCAAAGACTGGTGGTCATCCTGGGGGCTTGCCGCCACGAACGTCCATTCCAAGCTGGGAGTCGAACTTAGTATTGGCTCCACTGCTGTTTACAACTAGGGTTCATTGAAGGGCAACAGGATTATAGAGATGTGTAGAAAACATTACAATAAGGAATGTCCCATTGAAGTTTGGAGGGAAATGGATGACCCAAATGGAGAAATCTGATTGAAACGCTTACAGATTTTCTGCACCTTTTGCTCTTCTGCTCCATACGCACTTGCAAAAAAGAAGTATCTTTATTTCTCCTGCAAGAGAGAAGCTATCCTTTAGTAAAATAAAAACAGTTGTATTTTACTTTCTTATCGTTCTATTTTTGAAAAGAGGGTTTATTTTATGTTGAAATTTGCAGTAAAGGTAGATGGAATGCAGTGTGGGATGTGTGAGGCGCATATCAACGATACCATCCGAAAAATGTTCCAAGTA
>JAHZIE010000115.1:721-3515 GCA_019419895.1 Clostridiales bacterium
CCGCAATTGCTAATACTGGCTATAAAGTTGTTTCTGTCACAAAAGAGCTATCTGAAAGAAAAGTTTTTTTCATCATTAATCATCGTATCCTCTGCAGATGGAGCTGTCTCTGAGGCGGGTACTATCTTCAGAGATAAATTGGATAGGGCCGGCGTAACATTTCAGAATCTTTAGGACATGATACTTTTGCGTATATGGGTACAAGAGAATATAGAACAATTTTGCCAGTATAACTTCTTTACAAAAATTCTGATCTTAAAAAGTTACAGCTGGACAGCAAAAGAAAAGCGAGAATTTCTTTAGGAAATTTTCGTTTTCCTCTTGCTATTTTTTTAAACTATGCTATAATATTTAACAGATATTTTTGCGGGAGTAGTTCAGTGGTAGAACACCAGCTTCCCAAGCTGGATATGGGGGTTCGATTCCCCTCTCCCGCTCCACATCGGGGCAAGCGATACAAAGCTTGTTCCGATTTTTTATATAAGTATTCTGCTGCTCCTCTTTTTCACAAATCAGCACGGACCGTCTGTACGCTGGTTGTTTTCAGTGAAGACTTTTGCTATATTTAGTATAATTACTTCCTTAATTGAAAGTATTACAACCATTCATGGCAGGCAAAGATTCGGATGAAATTACGTTAAAAATTTTTAGCTGCGATTTTCAAAAAAGGTGGAAGTCCAGTTCGTTTTATATCTGGACAAGCCTTATAGCCAATGTATTTTACTGACTCCACTCTTGAAAATTTTCTATACAAACAACGTCGATCCTGAGAGGAAACTGCACCGCGCTTAAAATGAGCTCTTTAAAAATTTTTCTTTTGTACACGTTTTTTCGATATGAGAGCGTATTTTCACCATGAAAGATAAAAAGGATCGGTCTTTTCAAGGCCGATCCTTTTCAATTACAATATTAAATTTTAATTAGTTCATCTTCCGCTTTCTGAAATAGAAAACAAGACCAGTCATTCCAGAAATGTCCACTGCCATCACAATAATCCAAACAATCAAGATGGCTGTTACCTCCAGTTTGCAGAGTCGCGGACGGCGCAATGACTTCACTTTATGCACACCTTTACATGCTGCTCAAAGCCTAACTGGTACCTGCCTTGCGGAAAGATATTCCTTTAACTGAGGAATAGTAATTTCATTAAAATGGAACAGGGACGCCGCAAGTACCGCGTCCGCCTTTCCTAACGCAAATGCATCATAAAAATGTTCCAGGGAACCCGCTCCTCCAGAAGCGATCACGGGTATCCCGACATGCTCGGAAACAGCCTTAGTCAATTCCAAATCATAGCCATTTTTCGCTCCGTCGCAGTCCATGCTGGTCAGCAGTATCTCTCCTGCCCCTCGCTTTTCCGCCTCCACAGCCCATTGCACCGCGTCCAGTCCGGTATCGATACGTCCGCCGTGGATGAAAATATTCCATTTCCCCTCCTTTTTTTTCTTAGCGTCAATAGCCGCTACCACACACTGGCTTCCAAATTTATAAGCAGCCTCATTGATAATATCTGGCCGCTGGACAGCAGCCGAATTGACGGAAACCTTATCGGCGCCCGCCCGGAGCAATTCCACAAAATCCTGAATAGTACGGATACCTCCGCCCACTGTGAATGGGATAAAAATTCTTTCGGCAACCGCTCTCACGATGTCGAGCATGATACCTCTTCCTTCATTTGACGCGGTGATATCCAGTAGGACCAATTCGTCAGCGCCCTGCTTATCATAAATTTCCGCCGCTTCCACAGGATCCCCCGCGTCCCTTAAATGAATAAAATTTGTCCCTTTCACCACCCTGCCATTTTTCACGTCCAAACAGGGAATAATTCTTTTTGCGTGCATTTCTTCTTTATCCCCTTTCGTTCACAGGCAAAGCCGCAAAATTTCTCAGCAACCCAAGCCCTACTTTCCCGCTCTTTTCCGGATGGAACTGGGCTGCGTGGATATTTTTATATTGGACAGAGGCATCTATGGGCACCCCGTATTCCGTCTGGGACGAAACAATTTCAGAATCCTGGGCCTGCAAATAATAGGAATGAACAAAATAGACATAGGGATTAGGCGAAATCCCCCGAAAAATTCCATCCTGTTTTCTGATTTTCAGAGAATTCCATCCAATATGGGGCACTTTCAGTCCATTTTTCGCGGGAATCTTCCGGATTTTTCCCTTCAAAATGCCCAAACCGGAAACCCCAGGACTTTCCTCACTTTCTTCGAAAAGCATCTGCATTCCCAGGCAAATACCCAAAAAAGGCTTTCCGCTATCAATAAAGTCAAATATTGGCTGTTCCAGTCCTGATTTTTTCAGAGAATCCATAGCGTCCCCAAAAGAGCCCACACCAGGCAGAACTACCTTATCCGCATCCCGAAGAAATTCCCTGTCGTTCGTTATAACAGAATCACAGCCGATAAACTTCAATGCCTTTGACACGCTTTGCAGGTTTCCAGCCCCATAATCAATGATTGCAATCATACTTATCGTTTTCCTTTTTTATAATCTCTGTCAAAACAGGAACTGCTTTTATTTTACCATGTTATCTATTGGATCGCAATGCCCGTCCTGATAACATACCTTGCCTAGATTTCAAAACGGCGGCATGATTTTTTATTATTTCATCACAGTCTGCTCTTAATAAGAAACTTTCTGCGGCGCATTTAATCTGCTGGTTCGTTTCTTTTTGCCCCATCCCTTGATACCCAAGTATTTTATTTTACAACAAAACAGAGGCGATTCATCTATACAAAAAGGGAAGGCCTGAGACCTTCCCCTGGGAGCTATTCATTATTTTTCTTTT
>JAHZIE010000116.1 GCA_019419895.1 Clostridiales bacterium
CCTCGGTAACACCGAGGTTTTTTGGGGCTGCATCTTTTTTGTAGCCACTTTATGGTGCGGGCAACAGGACTTGAACCTGCACGCCGAAGCAATGGCTCCTAAGACCATCGTGTCTGCCATTCCACCACGCCCGCATGTTATTTATTATATCATTTCCGGAGAAAAATGCAACTCCCATTTTTTCCTGTCACAATTCGCCTACTGACGGAAATGATAAGGAAATGGCAGTCTGTCTCCTCATTTACTTAAAAGGATTCACTTTATCGTCCAACATATTTTTCGCTTTCCGCTGTTTGAAAATAAATACTAAACCGGTCGTGATTAGAGACTATTAGCGCTTGGCACTTTTCTTTTTCATCTTTATCCCCCGTCGCAACCCTTTTTACATTGCCCTGCTGTCGGATTCGGTAAGTAAAAATACCCCGACACCACTGATAAATCCATAGCTAAACATCGCCATATTTTTTTCATATTATTTTGCTTTAACATCAAAATAAAACGCCAATCACATTCCTTTGTCCGCCGTTTCACTAAGACATCTCTAAATCTGAATTCCGACCTTTTTCTGGTATGAATACTTTTATGGCAGGCAGTTCTCAATTGGGAGATTTCGCTCTTGTTGTTAGGCGCTTAAAAACCGCCGCGGAAAATTTCCCGCGGCGGTTTGAATAATATCAGTTGAAAACGCTTAGTTCCTTATTTTTCCATAAAGATATCCCGCGCCCACTGGGCCCATTCATCCTTCACATCAATATCCTCCCAGGTCGGATAATCCTTCGCTATCAATCCCCCTCCATTGACAAAGAGATGCTCCTTCATCTTGCGGGCTGTCGATTCTATCAATTCACGTTTTCCTGTCGCCATTATCTTCTGAATATCCACCGGGCTGAAGAATGTCACTTTTCCTCCAAACTTCTTCCCCAATACCTCGCTGCCAAACAGCTCCGGCTGATCCAGCTGCAGAACGTCAATTCCCGCTTCTATCATATCCGGTATCACATCTATGATATACCCGCAGGAATGCAGCATCATTTTCAGGCCATGCCTGTGGGCCGCGGCCGCGACCTTCCCATACGCCCCTTTCCAAATTTCCCTCCAGGATTTTGGATTAATATACAGGCTGTGCTGTATCCCCCAGTCATCATAGATGATTATCCCATCATAGCCCAGGGACGCGTAGACCTCCGCGTCGCGGCAGGCGATGTCCGCGTAGATTTCTACCATATTTTTGATATTTTCCGGCTCCAGCAGCGTATCCGCCAGCATATTATCCATCTTCCTGGAATCTCTCACACCCGCCTGCAGGGACTGTACGGGCGCCACCAGGAATTTTCCTTCATTCTCTTTCACCCACGCCTTGATATTATCTGTCTGAGGTTCACAGCTCAAGGCCGGCTCCAGATAGTTTTTATAATACTCGTCAAACCCTTCCCAACCGTCTTCTATCGCGCCTTTAATACATTCGCCATTGACAGTTTTTCCTTCCAGACGCCCAAAAATATTCCCGTTGATCACGCGCACCTGACCGCCAAATCCGGGAACCTTAGCCAGGATTTCCGGATATTCCCCCCACTCCTTATAACTGTCATCCACCGTTGCAAACCTTTTATAGTCTCTCCCGTAGGATATCGCGATGTCGCTGAAATTCGGCCTGTTAAAACAATATCCCGGCCTTTCGGCGTTATCAAACTCGATGACTCTTTTGATTAACTCTCTGCTTGTCATTGAAATTCTCCTATTCCTTATACTCTCTTTTTATCTCCGCCTGTTTACATCAATCCCTATGATTTCAACAGGGCATTTTTGATATCATGATAAATCCTCTTTCCCTCCTCCATGCTGTAGGCTTTCGCGTAGATTACGATATTTTTCTTTTCCGGGATCCTTCCCGACAAAAGCTTGGGAAACCATTCCCTGTTCCCGTGTTCTACCGACCAGTCGCAAAACATTACAGTCTTTTCCAGGGGACATTTATCGCAAACCTCAATCATATCATGATATTCGCTGTCGATTTGCAGCATATGCGCTTCAGGAATCCGATACATTTCTTCCAGAACACCAGGATGACTGCCGCAGTAATGGATAGCGCCACCGCCAATGGCCTTTAAATATCGTATATCTTCCGGCATAATAAACTCTTCGTATAATTCCGGGCTGACAATCTGTAAGGTACAGTTGGAAATTCTAGCACCGCCTTTCCAAAATCCACCGGAATCATGGAACCATTCCTTATCCTTCGAAATGGCGGATTTGGTATGCTCTGTAAACAATATCATATAATCCGTAACCATTTTTAGAAGCTGGCGCAATGCCCCCGGATCATCGTAAAAGTCATAGAGGATATCATTCCCCCTGATTAAATGAGCCGAATTAAACGAACTCTGGACATCGGGATGCTGTATTACCATTCCCGGCGACATATGCTCCTGATAATATTCGGTGTATTTATCCAAAAGGGGAACTAAACCGTCCTTTAAGGTTGGCAGCTTCATGTTCCAAATATCCCCGGCCTCCTTGAGGATATGGCTTCCGCAGGCCGGCAGGCTGCGGGGCATTTCCCTCACCTCACAGCCAAAAGCGGCGGCGATTTGCGCGGTGCCGAATTCCACGCGAATGGACGGAAGGGTATCGTCACCCAGTTCAATATGGGCAGAAATTCGTTTCTCATACGCATCCAGCATTTTCGCTGGATCATGAAGCTGTTCATTAGGATCCGCGCATCCCTGAACCGGAATTCCCACCATGACCATTGGTTCACAATGCCGCGGATCGGTATACAGCAGCTTATATTTCTCCTCCAGCTGCTGATATCGCTTTTGAGCTTCTATTGACATTTGAAAATTTGCCATCAATCAAGCCCCTCTTTCACTAAATTGTCAATGAGAATATTTACATAATATATTTGGATGTAAAACATAATTATTCTATCACGGGCAGAATAAAAAAACTATGAATAAATTATCATATTTATAATTATTATATTTTTCTCCCCTATTTTTCAATTTCGAAAACGCTATACAAATCACTGGCTTTCTCATTATTTTAAACCTAAGGGAGGGCAGAAATTTTTCTCACCATAAAAAAGACATTCTAACCTAAGTAATATAGTTTTCTTTAATATATGTTCATTCGCAGCTTCCTACCGTTTTTTCTTGCCCTATATGCGCTTTCTACTAATAGGAGACAAGTTATTCTCTTCTGTTATTTCTTTAAAAATTTCATCCTAGTAAAATAAGCAATAAAAAACACCCGCACACGATATTGTGTGCGGGTGCCCCAATTGTTTAAAAGTTTACGGAGTTCAGCAATGGTTTAGAATTATTCACCAATGTACTTGTCAGCCATAGCTTCCGCGTCAGCCCACATCTGCTTGCCCCACTCTTCGCATTCTTTCAGGCCAAGAGACTCAGCCTTCTGAACCAATTCGTCGAACAGTCTGTCAAACTCTGCCTCAGCGC
>JAHZIE010000117.1 GCA_019419895.1 Clostridiales bacterium
TTTTGTTGTGACCTTCATCGGCGGAATACTGGGGGCGCTGCTCGGAAAAGCGGTGCTAAAAAAGCACTTTGAAAAAGCGGGGATTGCTTAAATGAGCGCCGCAGAAGAATTGAAGTTTGAACGAAACTCCCTAATCCCGATTGACCCGAGAACCAAGATATTCCTGACAGTCACAGTCAGCACGATTACGATGGCAGGCGGCACGGGCGGAATGATGGACATCATCCGCCCGTGCTTGGTTGCCCTACCGGTCCTCCTTCTGCTACTGTCGCAGCGGTGGAAAGCCGCGGCAAGATTTTCAATTACATACGCGGTCCTCTACGGCCTGGAGCTGACAGTTATCCCCATACTCACGGGTATGTGGAATTTTATTCTGAATGCGGCCAGCGGGATTTATACGCACATGCTCCCCGGTTTTGTGATGGGATACTACCTCATCAGCACAACAACTGTCAGTGAATTTGTAGCGGCCATGGAGCGGATGCACGTCCCACAGAAAATAGTAATCCCTGTATCTGTGGTTTTCCGCTTTTTCCCTACCGTTCGGGAGGAGTATGCGGCCATCCGTGACGCCATGAAAATGCGAGGGATTACAACGCTCCGCAGTCCCATGAAGATGCTGGAGTACCGCATCGTTCCCCTCATGATGTCGGTCGCAAAAATAGGAGAGGAATTGTCGGCGGCCGCTTTGACAAGAGGGCTGGGCGCTCCCCAGAAGCGCACGAATATTTGTGAAATTGGGTTTGGGCCGCTGGATGTCCTGTGTGCCATTGTTTCAATATTCGGATGGGCAGGATTTTTCTTGAAGTAAGGGGAGGACTATTGTGATCCAGTTGAAGAACATCAATTTTTGCTACGCAGGTGGAGAAAACGCAGGCCGACTGGAACAAATCAATCTTGAAATTCCTGATGGGCAGGTAGTTCTCCTGTGTGGGCGGTCCGGTTGCGGAAAAACCACTCTGACCCGCCTGGTAAATGGACTGATCCCCAATTACTATGAGGGGGAACTGACAGGAGAAGTTTTATTGGATGGCAAAAACATCAGCCGGCTTCCGCTCTATGAAACAGCCAAGTATGTGGGCAGCGTTTTTCAAAATCCTCGGACGCAGTTTTTCACAGTAGACTCCACCAGCGAACTGGCCTTTGGGTGTGAGAATCAGGGATTACCCGAAAGCGAGATTACCCATCGGGTTAAGTCCACCGCCGTACAGTTCGACATGGAAGATCTCCTGGGGAAAAATATTTTTCGCCTGTCAGGCGGAGAAAAACAAAAAATTGCCTGCGCTTCTATTTCTGTCAGCGATCCGCCTATTATCGTTTTAGACGAGCCATCCTCTAATCTGGATCAATCAGCCACAGAGGATTTGTGCCGTATGATACGCGTTTGGAAACAGCAGGGCAAGACCATCCTGATAGCGGAGCATCGGCTCTATTACCTCAAAGAACTGATAGACAGGGTCCTCTATCTGAACGATGGAAGAATTGAGAAAGACTATACGGCACAGGAGGCATTGAACTTGTCCCCAGGACAACAGATCAACATGGGCCTTCGTCCGTTTGAACTTGCGGCTTTCCCCTCAACACCCCATCCTTTTGACGAAAAAGGACAGATTCAGTGTGAGAATTTTCATTTTGCATACACTAAGCATCGGGACGCCCTGAATATTGGGTGTCTTTCCTTGCCGGAGGGCGGCATCGTTGCATTGATTGGACATAACGGGGCCGGAAAATCCACGCTGGCAAGATGCCTCTGTGGGCTGGAAAAACACTGCGATGGCGTTGTGAAGATGAATGGAAAGCAATATAATAAAAAGCAGCGGCTGGCCCTGTGCTACATGGTGATGCAGGATGTCAACCACCAGTTATTTACGGAAAGCACCGAGGAAGAAATGCTCATTAGTATGGCGGCCCCAAGCTCTGACCGGGCGGATGCGGTTCTTGAGCGGTTGGATTTGATGCAGTTTAAGGATCGGCACCCAATGGCGCTCTCCGGAGGCCAGAAGCAACGAGTCGCTATTGCCACCGCTCTGGTTTCAGACCGCAAAATCCTGGTGTTTGATGAGCCGACCAGCGGATTAGACCTGCATCACATGAAAGAAGTGGCCGATGAACTTATAACGATACAGGAGATGGGAAAGACCTCTCTTGTTATCACTCACGATTATGAGTTGATCGTCAGTTGTTGTACTCATGTTTTGCATTTGGAGCATGGTGTTGTGCAGGAACAATATGCGCTGGATGCCGCAGGGCTTCAGCGTATTCAAAATTTTTTTATAGAATCGAGGTGATCCCAGTTTGAATAAAAGTGACCTGTTTTTCTCGCGGCAAAATATGAATTTGCTCTGCCGGGATGAATCCTGCTCGGTCTACCAAATGAAAAATGAAACAGGAGACGGAACTGCAACCTATTATGAAGTATATCCCGGAATAGGTGTCATGTATAATGATTTTCACATGGAGCACTGCCCGTCAAGGAAGTTTGAACAAAATACGCACACTTTTGCAATTCACCATTGCAGAGAAGGCCGTGTCGAGTGGGAAGTCAGCAATGGCGCTTATCTTTATCTTGCGTCCGGCGTTATTATGCTGGACAGTTCTGCCACGGAAAACAACCATTGCAGCTTTCCCGTAAGCCATTACCACGGGATCACGGTTACAATTTCTGTCCCTGAAGCGGTAGAGGGTTTGAGTGATTTTCTGTCCATGTTTTCCATTGATCTGGAGCAAATCGAACAGCAATTCACCTTAAAGACTCGACCTTTCATTATGCACGGAAATTCCGTTCCCGACCATGTAATTTCGGAACTGTACCAGGTGCCGGAAAATATCCGCCTGGAATATCTCAGAGTAAAGGTGTTAGAACTGTTGGTCACGCTCAGGACGGTAGATCCTACGGTCTTAGGTGTGGAACGTCCCTATTTTTATAAAACGCAGGTAGAGAAAGTCAAGGCAATCATGTCGTTTATGACAAATGAGCCGGAGCACCATTTCACCATGGAGGAGCTTTCTGAAAAGTTCGATATTTCCACTTCTGCTCTGAAGCAGTGCTTTAAGGGCGTGTATGGCACCGCCATTTATACCTATATGCGGAATTATCGTATGGACCTGGCAGCTTCTCTTTTGACACAGACGGATGAACCGATTACGGTGATCGCCGGAAAAGTTGGCTATACGAACACCAGCAAGTTCTCCGAAGCGTTCAAGAAAGTAAAGGGAAAAACACCGCTGGAATATCGAAAAATAAAAATCTAAATGGAGTAAAAACCGGCCGGGCAGAGTGGCAGACAAAATGAATACCTGCAATACTTAGAGAGTATCAAAGTGATTGATACTCTCTATTTTTTTGCCAAGGAGGAATGGAAATGAAGCAGAAAAGCTGGATTTCTATTGTGTTTTCCTTTGCTTCACAGTGCCGGGGCAAGATTG